>CAMYYX010000011.1 GCA_947303695.1 uncultured Prevotellaceae bacterium
ACCGGCGAACAACGCCGAAGTACCTCCGACTTACCTCCGACTTACCTCCGACTTACCTCCGACTTAACGCTAACTGATAAGGTCGGTGTTCGGTTAGAGCAAGGCCCTCTCTAGCGCGAGGGGGAGTTAAAGAGAAAGAATAAATAAAATTATATAAGATAAATATGAATAACTTAAATGAATGGATTACCCAAGTGAATGATGCGGTGTGGGGCTATGTCCTCATCTTCGTGTTGGTTGGCTGTGGACTGTGGTTTACATGGCGCACTCGGTTTGTACAGTTCCGTATGGTGGGTGAGATGTTAAGGTTGCTGACGGATTCGGCGGTAAACACGGTGGAGGAACAGACCAAGGAACAACGAGCAGGAGTCAAGAGCAAGCATATCTCGTCGTTTCAGGCTTTTGCGGTGAGTGTGGCTACCCGTGTGGGTACAGGAAACCTGGCCGGTGTGGCTACAGCAATCGCTATCGGCGGTCCTGGGTCTGTGTTCTGGATGTGGATCATCGCACTCGTAGGATCTGCTACGGCATTTATCGAATCGACTCTCGCACAGCTGTTCAAGCAGAAGCATAAGGATTCGTTCATCGGAGGTCCGGCATACTACATCCAACGAGGTCTGCATCAGCGATGGATGGCCATCACATTTGCCATCCTCATCACCTTGCAGTTCGGTCTGTCGAACAACTCGGTACAAGCCAGCACCATCTGTGGAGCAATGCAGGAAGCATTCGGCTGGTCACCGCTATGGGTGGGTATTGCCATCTCTCTGATTGCTCTGTTCATCGTCTTCGGAGGCATCCAACGAATCGCTCAGGTGAGTGCCGTGCTCGTGCCTGTGATGGCAATCGGCTATGGTGTGTTGGCCATCGTGATCATCGTGATGAACATCGACCTGATTCCGCAAGTATTAAAGGTCATCGTGATGGATGCATTCGGTATAGAACAGATAGCAGGTGGCGGTATCGGTGCAGCCATCATGAACGGTGTGAAACGTGGTCTGTTCTCGAACGAAGCGGGCGAAGGTAGCGCCCCAAACGTAGCTGCTACAGCCTCAACAAGCCATCCCGTGAAACAGGGTCTGATTCAGGCGCTCGGTGTCTTTACCGACACTCTACTGGTATGCTCATGTACTGCGTTCATCATTCTTATCAGCGGTCTGTACAAAGTGCCAGAACTGAACGGTATCGCCCTCACACAGTCGGCCCTTCAACAAGAAATAGGTGGTGCAGGCCCTGTCTTCATCGCTATCGCCATCTTCCTGTTTGCCTTCTCGAGTATCATCGGCAACTACTATTATGGCGAAGCGAACATCCGTTTCATCACGTCGAGCTCGAAAGTCATCACCATCTACCGTATCTTCTCGGCTGGTGTGATGGTGATGTTCGGAGCGTTGGCCACCTTCGAACTCGTGTGGAACATCGTCGATTTCTTCATGGCTTTCCTCACGGCTTGCAACCTGATTGCGATTGTTCTTCTGGGCCGTTATGCTTTCCGATTATTAGACGACTACCGTCAGCAGAAACGGATGGGTATCAAAGAACCAACATTCCACCGCAGTCAGATTCCAGAGTTGGCTGATGAGATAGAATGTTGGGAATGAAAGCTTACATACGTTTCTTGTTGTCCTGACCGGCTCCTGTACCACGGTATTTGCTTTGGGCAGTATTGAAGTTGTAGCGGACTGAGAACTTCACAAACTGGGTGTCCATCTTATTGGTCTGACTGATGAGGTGATTACCGAAGTCGGTCTTTACATCGTAGTTGATCAGTCCTGCAAGGTCTTTCCCTTCGAGGCGAAGGACAAGTGCACCGTTCTTGAGGAGTTTCTTCTGCACAGCTGCGTCGAGGTCGAAGATGATTCTCTTGAGGTACAAATTCTCTGCGTATCCCTTTGTCGTGACACTTGCTCCGAGTTCGAACTGCCATCCACCGTTCAGGGTGAGGGTGTTCTGCAACTGTGCAAACCAAATGGGCTTGTTGTTGAACTTGGTAGTTCGCATTCCTGTTGCTTCGCGTGGATCCTGAACATCGATGGACAACCACTGAGGCTGAACGCCAAAGGTGTAGTTCAGATTCAAGGGGCCGATAGTCGGTGTGAGGTTCACCATGGCTGACATCGTGCGGAACGGTGTATTGAGGTTACGTGGCTGCACGAGCACCACTCCATCGTTGCCGTAAGGAGCCGACCAAGTGATGACGGCATCGTCGGTGCGGGTGTAGTTGACCATCAGGGTGACGAACTTATACACCGCCGTAAGGCTGAAATTGTGTGACAACTCGGGTTGCAACTGAGCGTTTCCACTCTGCCAGGTATAACGGCTGTTGTAACGGATAGCACTCGATAGAGATGAGTAGCTAGGTCGCTCGGTCTTGGCGCTGTAGTTGAGCATCATCTGTACATGACCGAATACGCCTGCATAGGAAACTGTTGGGAACCAGTTGCCGTAATTACGAAGAAGGTTGTTGGCAGGAGCTAAGGCATCATCGTATTTATAGCGCACATATTCGTAGCGCACACCCGCACTGAGCTGTCCAACTTTCGGCAAAGCGAAACCATAGGTGGCAAACCCTGCATAGGTATCCTCCTTCACTTTGGCTGACGATGCAGGGATGTTGACACCACTTATATTATATACGTCCGTGCGACGCGTGAAGGTCTCTTCGGTTCCTGCCTGCAGCATACCCTTCCATATAGGATAAGAAAGTACGGCCTTGGCTGCATAGAGCTGTGCATCGTTGTTGCTGTTGGTCTGGATATTGGCATCATGAGACATCGTAGCGGTCTCGCGCGAGACGGATTTGAAATAATCCTCCGTTCCGTAGTAATCAAGGTTCACATCGACACCCAGTTTCTGGCCTACAGTACCGTTGTAATAGAGGTTTCCACCCAACGTATAGGACGGATGATTGGCAAGACGGTCGTCGGTGATGGTGGCAAGACGATCGGTCAGCACACCATCCTCATAGACGTTATCGTTGACGAGCGTATGACTCTTTTCCTGCAGCTGTCTGCCCCACTCTATCTTACCACCCACAAAGTGGTTATCAACTATCTGCCAGTTGGCTCCTACATTGCTGTGCAATATCTGAGCGTATGTATCGGCCTCAATGTCGCCCACCTCACGAACGACCTTATTGCCGAATGTGTTTTTCTCAATATCGCTTAACTGGCGAGCCGTACCACGCGTATAGTTAGCACCGGCAAAGATGTCCACACCTCCTATACGGTAGTTTACATCGACAGCGACCTTCGGATTATTTCCTTCAGACCATCGAAGCGACTGTTCATCGGAAGCGTTTACGTTGAAACCGAAACCCTCGCCCTGACGCTTGATGGTACGAATACGTACCACACTTCGTACATTTGCCTTGTACTGAGCACCTGGATTGGAGATGACCTCAATGTTCTGGATCTCGTTACTCTGCAGACGCTCCAGTTCGCTGGCATCGCTTACACGATGACCGTTGATATAGATCTGCGGTTCACCACGTCCGATGACCTCTACCCCATCCTTCGTTTTCATCATACCAGGAGTCTTGGCCAGTACATCTTTAGCCGTTCCGGCATTCTCGAGCACAGAACCCTTGACATTGGTCTGCAGACCTTCACCCGTGAGCTGGGTCTTGGGCAGTTGGGCTTTCACCGTCACCTCACCCAACAACTGAGCATCTTCCTTTAACCGGATAACGGTTCCCTCACTGTCTCCTGAAAGTGAAATATATTGTGTTTCGTAGCCGATGCAAGAGACTTTCAGCAGTCCGGCTTTCTCTAATTTACATACCAAGTGGAACACACCCTGATCATCGGTCACAGCTCCCTGAATGAAAGTTGAGTCGGGAAGCGACATCAACACCACGTTCACGAATGGGAGAGATTGTCCCTGCTCATCAATTACCCGTCCACTTACGTCCTTTGTCTTGGCAAAAGACATCAACGTCATCATTGTTGCAGCCACAATGGCCATCATTCTTAAAGACATCATTTTCTTCATAACACATCAAATTAAACTGTTCATCGAATTGTTTTGCCCATAAGACGCAAAGTGATGGGAAACACTACAATGCAACCGCACTTTTAACCCTTCTTTAACAAAAACGACTGATTAATTCTGGCTTTTACTCATTTTTTTTATAAAAAATGGTAACTGGTAAATGGTTAAATGGTATTTTTTTTTTACCTTTGTCGCAAATTATAAATGAATTAAAGTTTACGAGAATGAAAGTTAAAGTATTATCTGTGATTGTTGTTGCGATGCTGGGAATTCTTCCCTGTTTTGCAGGTAAAGCACTTGTTATACATTTGGCAGACAGCACGCAGATTGTGTGCAGCCTTCTGAAAGAGCCTCAGATGGTGTTTGGTGAGAAATCGATTACCTTATCTTCGGTTGAAGGTATGGTTGGTGAGTGGAACTTCTCGGACGTACTGTCCTGGACGTTTGAAGAATATGAAGACGTGGATGAGGCTATCAAAGAAGTAGAAGGAAAGAAGCTGCTGCTTACAGCTACAGGCATAGATGTGTACGGTGAGAAGAATATCGCCATCTATGACATGAGTGGTAAGAAGATAGAGGTAAAAGGTGAGACAAGAGACAACACGACAAATATCAGCTTCAGTGGAATGCCCAAAGGTGCATATGTGCTGAAAGTGGGAAAGAATTCTATGAAATTCATGGTGAGATAAGTGAAGAGCAATAAGCAAACAGAAACGTAGAAATGCAAAAGAAGAGAGTTATATACGCATTGTGCATGATGATATATACATTATGCATCAGTGCACAACATAATATCTATGTGAACGAGACGGTCAATGGGTACACCAGAACCTATATCGTGAATGATGTGAACCAGATTACGTACGGAAAGGAGAAGGTGACACTGTGGAGCAACACTGATTCGACATCATACGATGTTACTGCGATTGACCAGATGAGTCTCGTAGACAAAGACCCTTGGAGAAAAATGGCGATTCCAGAGAAGTACCTTGCCGATCTGGAATTCGATATCGCTTTTGAAGAATCCGACAAAGCGCGTGTGAAGGCAGAAAAGGAGGAGACGGATGTGGCGAGCAAATACTACGATGATTTCGTTTCTCACACAGTTTGGACAAAAACAGTCAACATTGTGTTCGACGGAGAGGAAGTGAGTGTGACGGGTGATACCGACTCACTGACCATCACACAGGAAGGAGCACACCTCACCATCAATACGGCTGCTTCAGGATTGAAATATATCGTATCGGGACAAAGCGAAGATGCATGCTTCAAACTCTACAGCGAACATAAGGCATGCATTGTGCTCAACGGGGTGAATCTGACCAATCAGCAAGGTCCGGTTATCAACAGTCAGCTGAAGAAACGTCTGTTCATTGAACTGGCAGCAAACACGGTCAACAAGCTCACGGACAACACCACATACGTGAAAGTGAAAGGAGAAGACCAACGTGGCTGTATCTTTGCAGAAGGCAAACTCTGCATCTCAGGTTCTGGTCAACTCTTTGTGAATGCTCACAAGAAATGCGGTATTGCTTCCGACAACTACGTTCACATGATGGACGGTTTCATTCATATCAACGCTGATGCAGAGAAAGGTAAGGCCGTATATGGTAAGGACCATGTGATAATCGGTGGAGGCGTGCTGAGAACCTATAACAACGGTTCGGCAGGGAAAGGCATCACATCAGATTCGCTGATTTGGATCACAGGCGGTGTGGTAAAGGCCATCACTACGGGTGGTGTTACATGGAATGATGATGAAGAGGACTATAGTTCCAGTTGTGGTATCAAGAGCAATTGGGACATGGAGATCACAGGAGGCACCATCTACTGTCTGTCAACCGGAACCGGTGGTAAAGGTATCAGTGCAGGTCACCTATTGGAGACTATCGTCAATGACAAAACGAAAAAGTATTACAACGGTGGTCTGACAATTGCAAATGCCGATATATACGTCCGTACAACCGGTAAACGCATTCCTGAAGAGAAGGATGAAGATAAGAACGGAAAGAAGGTAGGTGCTTCAGCGTCGCCGAAAGGTATCAAATGTATCAATAAGCTGGTTATAAACTCTGGAAATATCTATGTCAGAGGTTCTGGAGGAGGTGCTGCAGAAGGTATTGAGGCGAAGAAGCAAGCCGAGATCAACGGAGGTAAGATTCGCAGTTATTGTACGGATGACGGTTTGAACTGTTCAGGATGTGTCATCAATGATGGCGATATCTTCATCTGCAGTTCTGAAAACGACGGTCTCGATGCTGGAAATCTGAAGATGTATAACGGCTCATTGTATGCTGTAGGCAGTTGGGACGCCCAGATGGGCATCGACACCGACGGTAAGACCTTCCAGATATATGGAGGAGAAATAACCGGTGTAGGAGCTCGTAGCTGTACACCACATGGGACTTGCACTCAAGCCAGTGTTTGTTTCTATTTGCCGAAGACCTATTGCAGCGGTGTCGCTGTAGCAGACGCTGACGGCAACATCATCACTCAATTCCCTACCCCCAATACCTACGATGTTCTCTGTCTGTTCTTCTCGAACGATCAGATTCAGGTAGGCAAGCACTACAAGATACTCAGTTACAAAGATTCGTTCAACGATACCCCTGTGGTTGAGTATGAATTCTCAATGGAAGAGGAATACCTCGAAAAACAAGAAGAAATGTTTATCACACTTGGCAGCAAGAAATCAAAAGACACGACAAAATGAAAAAACGATTCCTTTTAGCATATATCGCATTGCTATCTGGCCTTACCATGATGGCACAACAACGTAGCTGCGGCTTGTGGATCAATGAAATACCACTTGTGGCAGACACGATAGACAACACCATATATGCCACGATAGAGCCAAGTACCGGCCCTACCTTCAAAGGAACCTTGCGCTGGGATGAGAACCGCTTTACAAGCGTGCAATTGAACGATGTCGCTCTTGAAAACGGTAAGAACGGTAATGTAGAAGTGTCCTCTTGGATGGATAATGTTTCAAGTAAACTCGTTATTACGGACAGTGAAAGCAAGCAATGGACACTTCGATTCAGCACGTTACCATTCATACTGTTAGACTGTCCGATGAAAGAGATGGACAGAACCTATTCCATGACGAAAGGTACCGAGGGGCACAACAAGAAATTCCCTGGACACGTAATCGTCATTGATGCCCGATGCAGAACCAAACTAAAGGATTCCCAAGTGGAAGGAATTGCATGCTATGAGTCAGATGTAAGAACACGTCTGCGTGGAGCAACGACCGGTTCACAACCCAAGCAGAGCCTCAACATCTCACTCGTTAATGGCGAAGAGAGTCAGGATGCCCACCTGTTGGGATACCGGAAAGATGATGACTGGATACTTTCAGCAGAGTACCTTGATTACGGTCGTATGCGTAATCGAGTACTGATGGATTTATGGACAACTGTCGACCGACTGCCGTACGACACAGACAACAAATATCAATGTAATGGTACACAAGGTGAGTTTGTGGAGTTGTTTATCAATGGCGGCTATTATGGAATGTATTGCTTCACGGACAAGATTGACCGTAAAAAACTCAACTTAAAAAAGACCAAGGAAGCAACAGAAACGACACCTGAGGTGACGAGAGGTCTGCTATGGAAAGCCAACTGGGAATGTAGTGAAACTTATCTGGGTGGATATGACGAAAGACCAGCCAACGATTCTTTCCTCTGGCCATACAAGGAATCAAAGAACTCGTACGGATGGGAGCAGAAGTATCCTGATGACACCATTACACAGGCATTCTTCGACCCCATATGCGACTTGTGTGACTTCTTTGATACGAAAGAATTCAAGACCACATACGAAGATTGGCTGTATGAAGATAATGTCATTGATTTCATGCTTTTCATCCAGGCATTCCAATTGGTTGATAATCAGAAAAAGAATTACTATCTAAGTGTACGGAACTGGGACAAGGAACACAAGTTCCTATTTACACTATGGGATCTGGACGGTTCGATTGGTCGTATGGCTGGAGGTAGTGAAGCGAGCAAAGACTCAAAACAGATGGCTTGGGGAGAGAAACTGGGATACCATCACCTGATCCATGTATTCAAGACGAAGAAAGAACGTCCTGATGACTTCGCCACAAAGATGAACAATCGTTGGCAGTACCTCTCAACCCATGAATTATCGCTCGAAAGCATCAGAGCGTTGATGGAGAAATATGCCAACCTGTTTGTTACTTCCGGTGCATGGAAGAGAGAGAGAGACCGCTGGGTACCTACTTATAAAAAGAACACCATCAAGATAACGGATACTCCACAGGAGGAGGTTGAGTTCATGATGGCATTCCTTGAAGAAAACTATGCCATCTTCAATGAGAAAATGGAATCGGACAAGTGGACACCTCATGACGAATACAACGAAGAACAATATATCAAGGAGAAAACTCCTCAGGCCCTGTATGTGATAGGAAATGATGTCTATTCAAAACATGAGGACAGCAAAGTCACGATGCAAGGACAGGTGGATCAGGAAGTTGTAGCCGGCATCTCCCAGATTAAATATAAGGATGGTCAGATGATCATTGAAAGAGAAGAAGGAATCCGGAAGTATGCCATCGAAGACATCAAGGAAGTCAAGACTCAACATATTGGCATCTACCCTACTCCTGCCTTCATTCCTGACAGCTTGAAGCATTTCTTTGATTTCGATACACATTACGCTCCTATCAATGAGTGCATCGCCAACAAGGACACGTCGTTCGTTGTTCATCGAACCGTTCAAATTGAATTCAACGGAAAAGAAGCGAGGGTTCAGGGCAATTTGGATGGTATCACCGTCTCCGTTGAGGGTGATTCTGCATCCATCACAACCGAGCTGGAGGGATTAGCGGTTCTTGTAAACGGAACATCTGATACAGGAAAGATTCACATCGACAGCAAGTATCCATGTAAGTTGGCTGCCGCAGAAGGTGGTGCGATGCTCTCAAGCATCACTGCCAATTGTGACCTGACGATCAACACTCCTTATGCGCTGAATTTCTACAACGGAGAGTTCGATGGTAAGTGTATCTACACAATGGGTGATGTGACCATAGAAGATGGCAATCTCTATTTCCTGCTCACCTGTTCAGGAACCCTCACAGATGCTTCATTCCCCAAAAATCCTGAATTGGGTGCACGTGCTGTATTGGCTACCAACATCTTTGTCAATGGTGGTAAGACATGCATCAAGTCTATTGGGCATAATGGAGCTGTGGGACTGGCTGCCACCAAGAAGATGACCATCAATGGTGGTTACAACTATATCGCCACCTACGACGACCCGTTAAAGATCGGCTCAGATTTGATTATCAACGGTGGTTTCACCTTTACAACAAGTCTTACCAACGATGGTACAGATTCCAAAGGTAGTATTCACATGAATGATGGTTTTATCTGCTCATGCGGTCCTGAAGGTGCTGAAGCCGCCTTCGACGTGAAGAACTTCACGCTCAATGGTGGAACCGTCATCGGTCTCGCATTCAAGAGCGACCAGCCCAAAACCGATAAGGCAAAGCAGGCATTCTTCCGTCTGGATCACTTTAAAGGAGTAAAACGATATGTTAAAATTGTCGATGGAGAAGGTCTTGAATTGGCTTTGCTTGAGACGCAAGCCTTTGAGACACAGACTATTTTATACTCTTCTCCTCTGCTTCAGAAGGGAAGCACCTATACACTCCTTACAGGAGATACGTTAGATGCATTGGAAGAGTTGACGACGATTCAAGCAGAATAAAGAAGAGAATGAAGACGTTGAGAATAAAAATAATGCCTCTGGACTAAAAATAATTAAAATTATTTTGCCGTTCGATTGACATTGATTATATTTGCAAACAGATTATACAAGATAAGATTTTTGTCATGATCAACAAGCGATTTGTACAAGCAGGAGCGGTTTTGATGCTTACCGTAATGATGATGCTTTCTTGCAGGGAAAGTTCTTCACCTCGTTTCAAATTTCAACAAGCACCAAAAGAAACAATCTCGTACAGCCATGCTGACAGTATTATCTTTGCGGCAGGATATGCACAAGACTACAACAAAGTATTGACGTTGGTAGATAGTTTCTACAACATGGGTGTCATCTCGGAAATCAATGCAAACCGTTGGCGTGGTGTAGCATACAACTATCTTGGTCAGCAACGCTCATCGGAATTCTATTACAAAAGAGTTGTGAACGCCCAAATTACGAATGATGCCGACCGATTCAGTTATATCAAGTCAGCTCGCCGTCTCTCGGAGTTGCTGGTACGCAGAGGTGCTTACGAGGATGCACTGAAGGTGTCGCTCCCCGCCTTACAACAGTTGTCGGATACTGCATCGGAAAACCGGAAGGACAAAGCCATCTTGTTGTCAACCATCGGTACCTGTCAGTTGTACACCAATCAAATGAAACAAGCTCTGGAGAGTTATGAAGAGTCGTATCGACTTTATATGGAATCAGTAAATGCGGATAATACAGATCGTACTATCAATGACGCCATATCATGTCTGGGTAATATCATAAAGAGCTTGTTGAATGCTGAAGCTTATGATGTGGTGGAACCTTGGATCACAAGAATGGACTCATTGGAGCATGAACTCAGAACGTTAGAAGGGAAGAATGAGACATATATCAATATCATGAACAAACACAGGGCCGATGCTCTTCTCTATAAAGCCGGGTACTTACAGGGAACGAATCAACCAACTCTTGCATCACAAGCTTATCAAGAATACCTCAACACAGAATTCGGTCAGACGGCTCAAGGAAAAATCGCTGCCAACGAATATCTGATGCGTGCTAACCGATTCTCGGAAGCTGCCGCTAACTATAGCAAATTGAATGAGGTGATTGAAGAGCAGGGTGTAGAAATGAACCTCGACAACATCCATGATTACTTGATTCCGAAACTGAAGGCGAATGCGAAGGCAGGCCGACGGGACAGTGTCGTAGTTATGACGCTCGACCTATGTGATGTGCTCGACAGCGCCATCCATAAGAACAAGAGTGATGAGTCTGCCGAATTGGCCACCATCTACGGAACGGAGCAGAAGGAAACTGAGATTGCTAATCAGAAAGCCCAGATAGCAGAGAACGAGGCAGAGCTGTCGAATCAGCGACTCATAACGCTGGGTGTCGTCGGCGCCCTCTTACTTATATTTTTCACGATCTACGCCATCAAACATCGCCAACATGAGAAACTACTTACGGATGCGAACACGAAACTCGCTGCTGCCAACAACGAATTGGAGGTGAAGAACAAAGACCTGACCGTAGCACGTGAGAAAGCAGAAGAGGCATCGAAGATGAAGACAAACTTCATCATGCAGATATCACACGAGATTCGCACGCCACTCAATGCTGTTTGTGGATTCTCACAGGTCATCACAATGCCAGGTATGGAATTCGGTGAAGAGGAGTTGGCAGAAATCAATAACGGTATCGTTGAGAACACAGAACGTATCACCGGACTGGTGAACAAGATGTTGGAACTCTCAGATGTTGCCAACGAATCCGGTATCGAGAAGAACAATCAGGTGACGGCTAAAGATATTGCAGACGCAGCCGTAATGAAGTCTGGCATAGACAAAGCCTCACACCTTCATTTCCAGACATACGTTGACCACGATCTCATCGAACATACCTTCGCATCAAACCTGGAGCAGGCCACTCGTGCACTCGCTCTCTTGCTTGATAATGCAATGAAGTTCACCCACCCAGCTGAGGCTGCTGTAAAAGTAGCAGGAGGTATTGATAAGAAAGAAAAGGCTTCGCTGAATGTACAACCGAACGGTGAGGATAAGGTAGACTTCATCGTCAGCGACACAGGTATCGGTGTTCCTCCAGAGGAAGCGGAGCATATCTTTGAGGAATTCGTACAGCTTGATGACTATTACGATGGAACTGGTATCGGACTGACCCTCGCGCGTAGTATCGCACGTCGTCTTGGTGGAGATATCGTTCTCGACACCACCTATTCACCAGGTGCACGCTTCGTGTTCACTTTACCACTTGAAGGAAAACAATAAAAAACTGACGATCAGACAAGACATATCAGACATGGAAATACAGCCAAAGATTCGTATCAAGGACATCGCAGAAATGGCAGGTGTCAGCGTAGGAACAGTAGACAGAGTTTTGCATGGACGGCAGAACGTATCGAAACTCAGTCTGGAGAAAGTGGAGAAAGTATTGGAAGAGATAAACTACATCCCCAACCACTATGCAAGTGCTTTGGCAAGTAACAAGACTTATAACTTTGCGGCCATCCTGCCCATGCACGAAGAAGATAGCTACTGGGCACGTGTAGAACTAGGACTCCGTGAGAGTGCTTCACGCTATAACGACTTCAAGATGTCCTTAAAGGTGTTCAGTTATGACCCATTCAACGATGACTCGTTTGAACTTCAGTGTCGTCAGTTATTGGCTTACAACCCTTGTGCTGTAGTGATTGGTCCAATCTTCAACCATAAGGCGATGATTAAGTTTACGGAGAAACTGGAGAAGAAAGACATCCCCTACTCTCTCCTCGACTCATATTGGCCCGACCTGAACCCTGTCACCTTCTATGGTCAGGATGCACGCAGCAGTGGAGCCTTCTCGGCTCGCATTATTCTGATGGCTGCTGGGAATGCCAAGAAAATCGCTTTGTTCAAAATGTTGGGTGAAGGACGAGTAGCCAGCCGTCAGCAGTTGGAACGTGAGAAAGGATTCCGTGACTATGTAGCTGAACACAGTCCTAAGACAGAGATTATAGACCTGAACCTCTATGTCTATGACAAAGAAGGGATGAAAGACTCACTCCGTCAGTTCTTTACTGACAATAAAGACATCAAATACGGATTGTCGTTCAACTCGTCCATCCACGTCATCGGCAATTTCCTAAAAGAAGAGATGCCTAAACATCCACATATCACCTTGTTGGGATATGATGCGATAGACTCGAACATACAATGTATGCGTGACGGATATGTTGACTTCCTCGTGGGACAGCATCCACAGCACCAAGGCCGTAACTGCTTCCGTAGTATCTTCAACTATAAGGTGCTACGCATGAAACAGAACCTGCTGCATTATGTAGGTATAGACCTCATCATGCCGGAGAATCTGGATTTCTACAAAGACTAATCTATGTTCAAACTGACCTCGGAGTATCAACCTACGGGTGACCAGCCCGAAGCAATCAGACAATTAACCGAAGGTGTGCAGCAAGGACTGCCTGCCCAGGTGTTATTGGGTGTGACCGGATCAGGAAAGACATTCACGATTGCAAATGTCATCAACAACATCAACCGCCCCACCCTCATTCTCAGTCATAACAAGACGCTCGCTCATCAGCTTTATACAGAGATGAAAGGGTTCTTCCCAAATAATGCCGTAGAATATTACGTAAGTTACTACGACTATTATCAGCCGGAAGCTTATCTGCCCGCAACGGACACATATATTGAGAAAGATCTGGCCATTAATGAAGAGGTGGATCGTCTGCGAATTGCAGCCACACGCTCACTGCTATCAGGAAGGAAAGATGTGATTGTGGTCAGTTCGGTATCGTGTATCTATGGCATGGGGTCACCTGTCGACTTTGCAGCGAACACCATCGCCATCAAGGTGGGGCAAGCATTAGATATCAACGTGTTGCTCCGAAGATTGGTTGACAGCATGTATACGCGTGATGATATCGAACTCAAACGAGGACATTTCAGTGTAAAAGGAGAAACCGTCAATATCGCATTAGCTTATGACGATCGGAACCTACGCATACGTTTTGCATGGGACGAGATTGAAAGTATTGAAGAGGTAGAACCTGACCAAGGTTACGTACTGAATCGATGTGATGAATACAAAATCTATCCAGCCAACTTGTTCACGACAACGAAAGAACGCACACTCAGTGCTATCCACCAAATAGAAGACGATTTGCATGAACGTATGCAGTTCTACGAGGAATTAGGTGATACCGTCAAGAAGAACCTGATTGAGACACGTGTGACCAACGATTTGGAAATGATTCGCGAGTTGGGACATTGCTCAGGGATTGAGAACTATTCCAGGTATTTCGACGGAAGAAAAGCTGGCGAACGTCCCTATTGTCTGCTTGATTTCTTTCCTGATGATTTCCTGTTGGTTGTTGACGAGAGTCATGAGTCTGTTCCGCAAATCCGTGCTATGTACGGTGGAGACCGCCATCGAAAACAGACTTTGGTTGAATATGGTTATCGTCTGCCCGCTGCGCTCGACAACCGTCCCCTCACATTTGACGAGTTCGAATCGATGACGCATCAAACCATTTATATGTCGGCCACACCTGCGGAATATGAATTGCAGAAATCAGAAGGAGTAGTAGCAGAACAAGTGATACGACCCACGGGACTGCTTGACCCAGAGATTGAGATGCGGCCGACAGCCAATCAGATTGACGACTTGATGGAAGAAATCCAGCTCAGAGTTGAACAGGAAGAGCGTGTTCTGGTCACCACGATATCGAAACGAATGGCAGAAGAGTTAGCTGAGTATCTGTTACAAAACGGAGTTCGTTGTACGTATATCCACAGTGATGTCGACACATTTGAGCGTGTGAATATCCTCAATCAGCTCCGGAATGGAGAGATTGACGTGTTAGTGGGTGTAAACCTACTGCGAGAAGGACTGGACCTGCCTGAAGTGTCTCTTGTCGCCATCCTCGATGCAGACAAAGAAGGATTCCTGCGCAGCTATCGTTCGCTCACACAAACCATCGGACGAGCTGCACGAAACATCAACGGAAAGGCCATTCTCTATTGCGACAAGGAGACGGACAGTATCCATAAGACGATAGAAGAGACCAACCGCAGACGTGCCAAACAAATGGCATACAATCAGGAACACGGCATCACACCTACCCAGATACGCAAAGCTCAGCACGATATAGCAGAAGGGAAACATGTGGACTATGTGGGCAAGGCATACATCGAAGAATCATTCCTCAAGGCTGCAGAAGACCCTGTGATCATGAAGATGGACGAAGAGGCACTCGACAAGACAATCGAGCACACACGCACACTCATGCAGAAAGCAGCGAAGAAACTCGATTTCATCATGGCGGCTCAATATCGTGACGAGATGCTGAAACTCGAAGAGATCAAACAATCAAAACAAAAAACATCAGAGAATACACATGAATAGTATCATCCGTTTCATCAAGAACTGGGCGCTCCCCATCTCCATGTTGGTGGGCGTTGTGTCATATTTCGTGTATGTCAACATACATGCATTGGATCACACACACCAGTTGATGAACGACATCATCAGCGTTGTTCAACCTGGATTGATTTTCATGATGCTGTTTTTTGCTTTCTGTAAAGTGGAACCCAGGGCCTTGCGTCCACATGGATGGCAACTGAAACTGATTGGCATACAGACGATCGCCTTCATCCTGTTAGCAACCCCTATCATTCTCTTTCCGACCATCTCAGGACGGGTCATCATCGAGAGTGCGATGATTTGTATGATTTGCCCAACGGCAACAGCAGCTTCGGTAGTGGCAACCAAGCTACATGGTAACACCAGTTGTGTGGTTAGCTATACCTGTGTCATCAATCTTGTAGCAGCCCTTCTCATCCCTGCAGTTGTATCGCTCCTTCATAGCGGAGCCAACAACCTGGACTTCTGGACGTCGTTCACCATCATCATCGGACGTGTGTTCCCTCTCCTCATACTACCGCTATTGCTCGCATTCGGTATCCGTTATATGCTACCAAAATTTCATCAATATCTGGCAAGTATCAGCAACATCTCATTCTATCTGTGGACGGTTTCTTTGGCTATCTCAATTGCAATTGCCACGAAAGCCATCGTTCACAGTCACGAGACCGCATTTACCTATTGGGGAATCGCTCTCGTGTCGGCATTCGCTTGTTGTTTACAATTCTATCTCGGTAGAGTCGTGGGGCGTCGTCACGGAGAACCCATCGCTGGTGCACAGAGTCTCGGCCAAAAGAACACAGCGTTTGCCATTTGGGTGGCCTATACCTTCATGAATCCTGTCACAGCTCTGGCAGGAGGATTTTATGCCGTATGGCACAACCTCGTCAATTCATGGCAGCTTTATCAGGCTCGCATACATCCAATCTCCAATTAGAATAAATCAAATACAGAACGATATGAAAAGAATCATCCCAATCACCGTCTTATGGCTCCTAACCCTCACGATGCAAGCTCAGCATTATTCCATCGTTGACCGTTACGTAGATTCACTGAAATATGCCATGAGTCAGAAGAACTATGAACTGACCAACGACTACGATGTCAGTCCCTATTACTATCAGATGTTCTTCCCATCTACATACTACTCAAACGTTACACGTAACGTTTTCTCTCTTGATTCGACAGCACAAACACCGATGAACTTACATTTACTACGTCTCTATGCTAACCAACCTTCGCTCGTCAAGCACTATGACGAACAGTTCAAAAACGAAGCGCTGTTGGAAGCAAAGTCTGGTTCAGAAAGACCGAATGACGATATCAAGAAAGAAATCAATAACGCCATCACCTCGAGTTCGAAAGACAGAATTGACAAAGACGATTTCGATATCGGTCTTCAGGTTGTCAAGCCGAACTTCTGGAAGACAGCAGGTAACTTCTCCTTGAAATTCACACAGAACTACTTCTCAGAGAACTGGTATCAAGGAGGAAACAATAGCGGAACGATGTTGGCAACCCTCAACCTGTCTGCCATCTACAACGACACAAAGAGGATTACGTGGGAAAACAAACTGGATGTACGACTCGGATTTACCACTACCCCATCCGACACCTGTCATACGTTCCTCACCAACACAGACAAAATTCAGTTCAACACGAAGTTAGGCGTAAAGGCCGTCAAACAATGGGACTACACGATATCGGGAGAAGCTAAGACACAAATGATGCCTGGATACAGAAGCAACAATAGGTTAATTTTCTCCGACTTCCTGTCTCCGTTGGACGTATCATTGTCTATCGGTATGGACTTCAAGCCAAAACTGAAGAACGGCAACACCCTCTCGTTGGCACTCCTCCCATTGTCATACAAAATGCGTTTCATCAATTCACACAACGAGAATATCCACAAGGTCAATAAGTTCGAAAACCGACGCTTGAAGCAAGACTACGGTTCTCGTATTGAGTTCAACTGCAAGTTCACGCTCGTGAAAAATCTTACCTGGAAATGCAGAAGCTACTGCTTTACTTCCTACAAATACGTAGAAGCAGAACTTGAAAACATCTTTACATTCGAATTCTCCAAATACATCTCTACGGACTTGTATGCACTATGGCGATTTGATGACAACAGACCTATCAAGTATTACGATGACAACCTCGGCTATTTCCAGTTCAAAGAATACATCACGTTAGGTCTGAAATACAATTTCTAAAATCGGGTGATTTTCTTGTTGATGCCCGCAACTAGATGATAGGCTACACGGAAATACCACCTTTGCGGATACTCCAAATCCACCGTTCTGGTATGTAGGCGTAATACATGCAAATCGTAGAAGAAGTTATGGACAATCCATTCCTCTACGATATTGCGATCAGTACGTAGAAGAATCTGATAATCGTTTCCTTCCTGTTCCCGTCTGATCATCTGTAACATTTGAAGCATGCCACGCAGAGAATTGATCTGCCAACTCTCGTGTATTGTTAGAATGGTATCGGATATTGAGTACTCCAATCTCATACATCAATTGTTTTTGGTCTGCAAAGATAGTAATAATTAAGCAAATTATCATAGATTTGTAAAAAAGTATTCAACTTTTTCATTTTTATGAGGATTTTATGAATACTCCTTATTTTTTTTTGTATATTTGCAGAACCAAGAACGAAATTAAAATTATTATAATCAAATCAACTATGAGTAAATGTTTAAAACTGGTGGCAATACTGCTCTGTGTCTCTGGTGTAACATCGGCACAGGTGGTTGTTGACACACTTCAGTCGGACAGCTATGACTTTACTTTTACAGAGAGTCAGTTGGATGATGACAACGATGCGGCTCAAACCATATCGACCATCTCGTCATCAAACAACGACCCATACATGGGAGAAGTAGGCTACAGGTTCAGTCCGATGCGTTTCAAGGTTCGTGCATACGACAACATGTACGAACAGACTTACATGAATGGGCTGCTATTGAACGATGTGGAAACAGGTCGTTTTCAATACAGCATGATTGGTGGTATGAACGATGCGACACGCAACAAGGAAGGAGTTGCTGATTTTGAGTACAACAACTTCGGCCTCACTCCGATAGGCGGTGCATCGAACATCAACACACGCGCATCTGCATTTGCTGCGGGAAACAAGATCACCCTCTCGGGAACCAACCGAAACTACGTACTTCGTGGCATGTACACCTACGCAACAGGATTAATGGAAAACGGATGGGCTTTTGCCGGTACAATCGGTTACCGCTGGGCTAAAGAAGGAGTCATCAAAGGAACCTTCTACAACTCCCTATCCTATCTGTTGTCTGTAGAGAAGCGATTGGGCGAACGCCACAGCCTGTCACTCGTTACCTTCGGTTCTCCAACCGAACGAGCACAGCAAGGAGCCTCAACAGAAGAAGCTTACTGGTTGGCCAACTCACATTATTACAACCCATACTGGGGTTACCAAAACGGAAAGAAACGTAACTCACGTGTGGTTCACGACTTCGAACCGACTGCCATCCTTACTTGGGATTGGAATATTGATGACAGCAAGAAACTCGTCACCAGTGCAGGCGTGAAGTATAGTCGTTACAGTACTTCGGCATTAGGATGGAACGGTGATGCTTACGATCCACGTCCCGACTACTACAAGAACCTGCCAAGTAGCATCTTCGATGTGTACGATCTGGAAAACAGGAACAATCCCGATTTCCTTCAAGCCAATCCATATTTCCTCTCTCAGTATAACGACCTATATAATTTCTGGACAGCAAGCGAAGCCAATCGTCAGATCAATTGGGACCGTATGTATTACGTAAACAGCATTCAGAACCAGAATGGTGAGGAAACCTTATACTATCAAGAACGTCGTCATAACAACCAATTGGTCTTTGCGTTCAACACGACCTTCAATCACAACATTGACATCAACAACAAATACTCGTTGGGTATCAACCTGAACCATACAACGGGTATGCACTACAAGACAATGGACGATTTGCTAGGTGGCGAGTTCTATTACGACTACGATAAGTTCAGCGCAAACGAATATGGAAAAGGTACGATTGCCAATCCTACAGAGGCAGCAAACGACCTACGGAATCCATACAAACGCATTTATAAAGGCGATAAGTTCGGCTACGATTACAACATCAACGTCAACAAAGCCAAAGCATGGGGTGTGATCCAGCACACGAATGGTATATTTGATATCATGCAAGGATTGTATATCGAGGGAACAACCATCGAACGTGACGGTAAAATGCAAAACGGACGTGCTCCTCAGAATTCCTATGGATCAAGCGGCACAGCTAAGTTCCTTGGAGGTGGAGGCAAGGTACTCTTATCACTCCGTCCTATTGCCAACAACCTTATTTCTTTAGGATTAGGATGGGACACAAATGCACCACTTGCACGAAATGCCTTTGTTGCTCCACGAATGCAGAACAACTTCGTAGATAACCTTCAGAACGAAGACATCTTCAGTGCCGAGCTCAATTGGAAATTCCGTTTTGGCAACCTCACAGGTAAGTTCACAGGATTCTTCACCCGATTCCAAAACCAAGTAGAGCAGACCGCGTTCTATAACGACCAGGAAAACCGATTCACCTACCTCACGATGACCGGCATCCGTAAAGAACACCAAGGAGTGGAAGGTGCGCTGGTTTATCAGGTTAACAGCAAACTGTCGTTCAATCTCATTGGTACCCTCAGTGATGCCAAATATATCGACAATCCGTATGCTCAGGTCAACTACGAAGGTATGAACTCTGAGACCAACGAACAGTTGAACACATGGACGAATGCAGTAACAGGCGAGAGCATGCCGCTTCGTGTCATCATGAAAGACATCAAGGTAGGTAGCACTCCGCTTACGGCTGTCAGCTTCGGTATTAACTACAACGTCAACAACTGGTACCTCGAACTGAACGCCAACTACTACGACAGAGTCTATGTCGGCTATTCTGCCTATCGTCGTCTGAGCAACGTGCTGACCAACTACACAGCTACTGGCACTCATTACGGAACGCCTGTATTTAACATCGACGACGGATCGGGTCGTACCAGCCAACAGATTCTGGCTGAAGACGGAGGCATCCTGTTCGACACCAATGGTAACTACATCGACTCATACAGTCCGAGTCTTGAAAAGTATAAAGGCGGATTCATGCTCGACGCATCTATCGGCAAAAACATCCGTCTGCGAGGAGGAAGAGCCATCTCTATCAACCTCTCATTCCAGAACCTCACGAACAACACAAACCTCCGCACAGGTGGTTTCGAGCAGAATCGTGATGACCTCTATAGTACAGGAGTAGCACGTGCTTACAAATTCTCTAGGAATGCCAAGTACTACTATGCTAACGCATTCAATGCTTTCCTTAATATTAATTACAGATTCTAATAAAACATGGTGTATATGAAAAGAAATATATTTCACATTGGAACATGGATGCTCATATCTGTCTGCCTCTCGATGGCTTCATGTATGGACGATCATGATGCACCAGATGTAAGCAACTACTCCATCACAAAGGAAACGTCAGTTGGCGACACCACAATATCCATCAGCAACCTCAAAGACAAATATGCAAGTGTGTTCACACAGACCAACGCTTTCACCTTGATTGAGGACGACGAAATCGTGGAAGGTGTCGTTGTAGCCAATGATAAGGGCGGTAACCTCTATCAGACCCTGATGCTGGCTGAATACAATTCTTATTATGATTTTGTCGATCCTTCAAATGCCATTGTTTTGGCTGTGAAGAACACATGCCTCTATCCTTATTTCCCTTACGGACAGATGGTTCGTGTCAACCTCAAAGGACTATATGTAGGCTGCTATAGCAAACTGCCAAAGATCGGTCAGCCTTACTATACAAGCAGCAACAACCTACGACTGGGTCCTATGCTCTTCGAACTTTGCAAGACAAACATCTACCTTGTTGGTAAACCTGCTGATTATATCAACAAGATTCAGCCTTTCGTGCTGAATGATGACAGTCATGAGATGTTCAAGAATAATGCATACCAGAACTATAAAAACGCACCAATGCTCGTAACTGTTACTGGTAAGTTTGTCGGAGGTGACGATCAGACCATCCTTGCACCCGATGAATTGAAAGATGCCGGTATGGGTGTCGATCGCGACTTCAAGATCGGTAACACCACGATTACCGTCCGTACAAGCACACAGAACGATGTGTCGTTCCTCAAGATGCCGAAAGGAACCGTTCGACTCACAGGTATGATGTCATTCTACGATGGCTGGCAGCTCCAGCTTCGCTCGGTTGACGATATGGAAATCATCAGTGAATAACAATCGATAAGATAACTAAATACAATACAATATGAAAAAATCATTATTATTCGTATG
>CAMYYX010000012.1 GCA_947303695.1 uncultured Prevotellaceae bacterium
ATCGTGAAATCGGTCGCCGCTATGCAGAAATCATGTTGAAGGCAGAGAAGTATGCCGATGCACTTGCTGCTACCAGTAAGAAAAGCAAGAAAAGCAAAAAGTAAAGAGCATCAATAAGGCGGCCGATTGAGCCGCCTTATTTCTTTCTTATTCAACGTCGTCCTCGTCAGCAACAATCGGAACTTCCTTCTTGATGCTTTGGTCGAGTGAGATGAGAGTCTCTGTAGAATCTACGCCATGAATCGCCTGAATCTTGTTGTTAAGGATATCCATTAGCTGACTGTTATCGCGTGCGTACATCTTCAGGAAGAGGGTGTACTGTCCTGTGGTACAGTGGCACTCTACCACCTCAGGTATCTTAGCAATCTCTTCAACCACACCCTTGTACATTGAACCTTTCTCAAGCTTCAATCCAACGAAAGTGCAAGTAGAATAGCCAAGGCTTTTAGGATTAACATGGTAGCCCGAGCCGGTGATAACGTTTGTGTCGATAAGCCTTTGAACTCTCTGGTGAATAGCTGCACGTGATACTCCGCATTCAACTGCGACGTCCTTGAAAGGAATACGTGCATTCACGGAGATAATCTCCATGATTTTTTTGTCGAGTTTATCAATTCTTTCCATTGCTATGTAAATACTTTTTTCGAAATTCGTAGCAAAAGTAGACAAAATAATGCAATGGAGCAAATATTTTATCATCTTTTTGGACAAATTGCTAACATTTTGCTTTTCGGATAGCGTTTTTGGCTTACTCTGCGATATCGAGTGGACAATCGTATGGGTGATAAGGGTTTTTGCCGCTCGCCTTTCTATTTCATTGTGATTACTGCATTTTTCTACTGACTTCTAACTGCTGTCTGCTAACTTTTTCGTACCTTTGCATCGTAGAAATGACAAACTAATATGAAACGTATTATCTTGTTGACCATAGGGCTCTCTATGGTAACATCTATTATGGCACAAGAAAAGAAATTATTTACGTTGGATGATCTCTTGCCTGGAGGTAGGACTTATTACCAACACTCCGTGCCGGAGCAAGTATTTTATACGTGGTGGGGCAATCAATTGGTGAAGCAGGAGGTGGATGCAGTCAAGACGGTAGACGGCGAAGTGCTGTTCACGTTGAATGACATCAATCGCATCCTGTCTGCAGCTGGCGAGCGTCAAATTAACTATTTGCTAACAGTCGAGTTTCCCTATCCCGACCAAACGATTGCTGCCGTGAGTGAAGGAGACCAATATATGATGGTAGACTGGACGACGAAGTCAGTGGTAGAGTCTCTCAAGTTCGAAAAAGGGACGGAGAACAAAGACTTCGCGGCTAACTCGCGATGCATGGCCTATACTAAAGAACACAACCTAAAGGTGATGAAAGCCGATGGAAAGGTGATCGCTGTAAGCAACGACGGAAGTCTGGATCTTGTGTATGGCGAGAGTGTCCATCGCAATGAGTTCGGTATCAATCAAGGAACCTTCTGGAGCCCTTCTGGACAGTTATTGGCATTCTACAAGATGGATCAGTCAATGGTGACTTCATATCCACAAGTAGATATCTATGCACGCACGGCTCAGATGATACCTGACAAATACCCGATGGCGGGCGAAACGAGCCATAAGGTGTATGTAGGCATCTTCAATCTGACGACAGAAAAGACTATTTACCTTCATACGGGAGACCCTACCGATCGCTATTTCACAAACATCGCTTGGAGTCCTGATGACAAATATATCTATATGATTGAACTGAATCGTGACCAGAACCATGCTCAGTTGGTACGTTACGATGCAGAGACAGGAGAAAAGGATGCTGTGCTGTTCGACGAAACGAACGACAAGTATGTGGAACCAATGCATCCTATTCAGTTCCTCCCTTGGGACAGCAACAAATTCATCTATCAGACACGAAAGGATGGGTACCTACATATTTATCTCTACGATACCACAGGGCGTGAACTCAAACAACTGACCAAAGGGGAGTTTGAAGTAATCAATGTCCTTGGTTTCAACACAAAAGACAAAACCGTTATCTACACAAGTAACGAATGTAATCCATTGCAACAGAACAGCTATGCTGTTGATATGAAGGGAAAACATACCTTATTAGACGAAGGTTCAGGATGGCATACACCCCAACTCTCGAAAAGCGGTGGGATGTTGCTTGACAGCTGGTCATCTCCTGAAGTGTGCAAGAAGTATGATCTGAGAACGATCGGCAAAAAAATATCAACTCGTAACCTGCTGACTGCTGCCGAACCTTGGGACGCTTATCAGGTGCCTGAGATGAAGGTGGGCACCATCAAGGCAGCTGATGGTGTAACAGACCTTTACTACCGACTTGTGTTGCCTACCAACTTTGATCCCACCAAGAAATATCCTGCTGTAGTATATGTATATGGTGGACCGCATGCTCACAATGTAGATGCTTCACGTCATTGGGGCGTTCGTGGTTGGGACATCTGGATGGCTCAGAAAGGATACGTGATGTTCTCTTTAGACAATCGTGGTAGTGAGCATCGTGGATTGGCTTTCGAACAAGCTACCTTCCGACAGTTAGGTGTGGAGGAGATGAAAGACCAGCTTAAAGGTGTCGAGTTCCTGAAATCACTACCTTATGTTGATGCCAACCGTCTTGGCATACATGGATGGAGCTTTGGCGGTTTCATGACAACAAGCCTCATGACCACCTATCCTGATGTGTTCAAGGTGGGTGTAGCTGGCGGTCCAGTGATAGACTGGAAATACTACGAGGTGATGTATGGCGAGCGCTATATGGATACACCACAAACCAATCCTGAAGGATACAAGCAGACCTCTTTGCTCAACAAGGCACAGAACCTGAAAGGTAAACTGTTGGTCATCTATGGTGGGAATGACCCTGTTTGTGTACCTCAACACACGCTCTCGTTCATGCGGGCTTGTATTGATGCCGACACCTATCCTGACCTGTTTACTTATCCAGGCGACGAGCACAACATGATGGGTACAGACCGCATCCATCTGCACAACAAGATTACACAATATTTCGAAGATTATCTAAAATAGACAATATGAACATACTGTTATTAGGAAGCGGAGGACGTGAACACGCCTTAGCTTGGAAGATTGCACAAAGCAAGAAAGTTGATAACCTCTATATCGCACCAGGTAACGGAGGTACAGGCAACGTAGGTTTTAATGTGGCCATCAAGGCTGATGAATTCGATGGAATCAAGGAATTTGTGTTAGGCCATAATGTCGAGATGGTCGTGGTAGGTCCTGAAGACCCATTGGTAAAAGGCATCTACGACTACTTCAGGAACGACCCTCAACTGAAGACGATACCTGTTATCGGTCCTTCAAAAAAGGGAGCTGTCTTGGAAGGTTCAAAGGAGTTTGCCAAAGGATTCATGCAACGTCACAACATCCCTACAGCAGCATATCGCAGTTTTAACGGAAACACTATCGATGAAGGACTGAAGTTCTTAGAGACCTTGCAACCACCATATGTACTGAAAGCAGACGGATTGTGTGCAGGTAAAGGTGTGCTGATTGTACCTACCCTCGAAGAGGCTAAAAAAGAGTTCAAGGAGATGTTAGGTGGTATGTTCGGAAACGCAAGTGCGACAGTCGTCATTGAAGAGTTCCTGAGCGGTATCGAATGCTCTGTATTCGTACTGACAGACGGTAAGCACTATAAGATTCTGCCTGAGGCTAAGGACTATAAGCGCATTGGCGAAGGCGACAAGGGTTTGAACACAGGTGGTATGGGCTCTGTCAGTCCTGTTCCATTTGCCGATAAGGTATGGATGCAGAAGGTGGAGGACCGTATCATCCGTCCAACTGTAGAAGGCTTGGCAGCTGAAGGTATCGACTACAAGGGTTTCATCTTCTTTGGCTTAATCAACGTAGGTGGTGACCCTATGGTTATTGAGTATAATGTACGTATGGGAGATCCGGAAACGGAAAGCGTGATGCTACGTAT
The DNA here is from genome assembly GCA_947303695.1 of uncultured Prevotellaceae bacterium. Taxonomy (GTDB): domain Bacteria; phylum Bacteroidota; class Bacteroidia; order Bacteroidales; family Bacteroidaceae; genus Colivivens. Next base: position 3,962 of record CAMYYX010000012.1, read on the forward strand.
CAAGAGCGATTTGGTAGACTTGTTCGAAGGTGTGGCTCAGGGCAATCTCGACACCAAGGAACTGGTGTTCGACGAGCGAGCAGCCGTATGCGTCATGCTGGTATCAGGAGGCTATCCTGAAGCTTATCAGAAAGGCTTCCCAATCACAGGAATCGACCAAGTAGAGGGCAGTATTGTGTTCCATGCAGGCACCGCAGCCAAAGATGGACAGATCGTCACAGCAGGCGGACGTGTCATTGCTGTCAGCTCATACGGAAAGGATAAGGCAGAAGCATTGGCAAAATCTTTTAAGGAGGCCCAGAAAATACAATTTGAGAAGAAATACTTCCGCTCAGACATAGGAAAGGACTTAGGGTGAAGTTCATTGTAACTCGTAAATCATACAATGTTTAGCGATTTTCAGCGTAGATTGGCCATCAGCCCTACCTCACTACATACGGTAGCCGTTATCGTAGTGATTGCATGGGTAATCGGGGGAAGAGCAAATCCGACCACCAGCGATAGCATGGTAGGATTGTGGGCTTTGCTTCCTGATGGGGTGATTCGTGCAGGATGGCTCAATCATATACTGGCTATCATCACGGCCGTCTTGGTTATTTATATCATCCGAGAGTTGAATGTCAGCAATGTCTTGCTACGTCTGAATTCGCGTACCATCAGTTTCACGTTTGCGGCCCTCATTACGTCTTGCTTTTTTCTGCATGGGTTTCAGCCAGGTTACCTTGTGATGCTTTTCTGCACCCTCTCGCTGTTCCCTCTTTTCAATGCCTACCAACAAGAGAACTCTGCGGGAAATGCCTATATTACGTTCCTGTATTTGGGTCTTAGTGCGATTGTTTTTCCCAAAATGATATGGATGACTCCCATCTATGTCCTCTCGTTCTATATCCTCCGTGCACTGAATCCACGAAGTGCGTGTGCCTCGTTTTTGGGATTAGCTACCCCATTCTGGATTGTTGGAACCATCGCATTCTGTAGTGGGAACATGTCGATATTCAACACCATCCTCTATCAGATGATCGACTTCAAGTGGGGCGGCTACACCCTCCATTCGGCATCACAAACAATCATGATATGGATGGCGTTCGCTATCTTTGTACTTGGTACGGTTGACTTCTACATGCGAATCTATCTGGACAAGACCCGCACTCGTGTCATCTATAACGTGGTTATCCTACATGGTGCTGCCTATTTCCTGTTGTTGTTACTTCAACCCATCAGCAGCCTCACATTGTTGCCTGTTACATTGGTCATGACGGCACTCATGGGAGGACACTATATCTCAAATGACGACACCACGTTGAGTAATATCCTGGTGTGTCTGTTCTCTGTATTGCTTATCGTTATGTTTATCTTGAACACATGGATTCTCTGAACGAGTTCTTCATCAGTTACGGCTATTGGGGAATGGGTGTTGCTGCGTTTCTGGCCGGAACATTCTTTCCTTTCAGCAGTGAAGCTGTTATGGCAGCCTTGCTGGCATCTAGCAATATGGATCCTATTCTGACGGTTGCAAGTGGCACCATCGGTAATGTATTAGGTTCGATGGTGAACTATTTCATAGGTTCCCTGTGCAAACCTGAGACGGTATCGAAGTTGTTCCGTATCAAACCTAATCGTATGGAAACTGCCCAGCGTTACGTGATGCGCTACGGAGCTTGGATGGGTTTCTTTGCTTTCATCCCTATATTGGGTACAGCCATCAGTATTGCTCTTGGAATGTTGAAGGCAAATGTGTGGGGCACTCTCTTCTCTACTTTCTTGGGTAAAACCCTGCGCTACATCGTTGTGGCCTATTCTGTCATAGCATTGAAATAATATTCACGGTATCATGGCAACCATCTACCTTTATCGACACGGAGAAACAGAGGAAAACAAACAGCATATCCTTCAGGGATGTATGCCTGGTACCTTGACGGAAGAAGGGAAGGCACAGATTGCTGCTTCTACAGAAGAACTGAAGACGTTAGGGTTCGACAGAATTCTTTGTAGCGACCTCCAACGTTGCAAAGATACTGCTATTATTATAAATAAGGTGTTGGAACTCCCTGTTACTTATACCTCCCTTCTTCGCGAACGCGACTGGGGGAGTATAACAGGTATGATTGTAGATGGAGTCACGAAGGTACGGATTCCTGAAGATGCCGAAACGGTTGGAGCGATGAAGACGCGAGCTCAGCAGTTTCTGGATGAAGTACGCAGCAACTATCCGTCCGAAACGTTGCTCGTCATCAGCCACGGACTCTTCTGTCGATGCATGCAAGCCGTCTATCATCATGTGGAGATAGCAGACATCGTGCCGATGAAAAATACAGAAACCCGTAAACTGGAGTTATAACTCAAATCTCTTAACCCCCTTAAACTAACTTTAAACTTTAAACTCTAAACTCTAAACTTTATCTCACTTCACCCACTGCTCTGGGTTGAGGCGTGAACTCTCTTTTCGCAATTGGAAGTGGAGTGTATAATGCCCGTCAGCATCTGTACCCACCTTACCCAATGTTTGCTTGGTCGTAACTTTGGCGCCTTTAGCTACTGAGACAGCTGAAAGACCTGAGTAAACAGATATATAGCTTCCGTGTCGTACCATGATGATGTAAGTAGCTCCATACTGGAATACAGACGAAACCTCACCATCGAAGATCGAACGAGCCATACATCCGGCTGTACCACGTATATCAATTCCCTTGTTGTCGAGCGTAACACTCTTGAGACCCTCTACAGTATAAGTGCCATAATGACCTACGATGCTATAAGAGCCAGTGATAGGCATTGGGAGTTTTCCTTTGTTGTTTGCGAAGTTCGAAGACAATTTTGCTTCAGCCTGTTCCGATTGCTTGTAGGCTTCCACCAGCGGTTTGGGTTTGTTGGCATCTTCTTTCTCTGCCTTGATGGCAATCTTCACTTCTTTCTCTGCACTCTTGATCTCTTTAGCTGCTTCGTTGGCATCTGCCTTTGCTTTCGCAGCCTTTTCCTTTGCGGCTATCTTCTCTTCCTCCGTAGCAGCTATCTTCGCTGCAGCTTCTGCTTCTTTACGGATACGGTCAGCTTCTTCCTGACGTTTCTTAGCCTCAGCCAACTGACGCTCTTTCTCCTTACGAGCTTCTTCTGCCCTACGTGCTTCCTCCTCTGCTTTGCGTCGTGCTTCCTCAGCCTTGCGTTTGGCCTCAGCGATTTCTTCCTGAATCAACTTCTCAATCTGAGCATTCAGATCAGCCTCTTTTTGCTGAAGTTTCTTGATTTGGTTCTGTACCACACCAAGGTTCTGGTTGAGGTATGCCACTTTATTCTGGCAATTCTTCTTGTTAGCCTCAAGCGCTTGTTCCTTGCGACGCATCTCTTGCAGGTTGGCTTCCATCTTGGCTTTGATATCTACCAATTCTTTCTGCATCCCTTCCAGTTCATCCTGTTGTTGTTTCAGCATCTCGCCTTGCACTTTCTGATAGGATGAGTATTCTTTAATATAACGCAATCGACGGATGAATTGGCTGAAGTTATCAGCTGAGAAGATAAACATCAGTTTCTGCTGGACAGTCTTATAGCGCTGAAGGTACACCATTGCGTTGGCGAACTTCTTTTTCTTGTCGAGTAGTTCTTTCTTGGTACGTGTAATCTGGTTATTGAGGGTATCGATTCGTACCTCCATCTCTTTGACAGCACGATTCAAACTGTCTATCTGGTATTGCTGACGTCCTATGCGGTTGTTGAGAATCAGCACACTATCCAAATTCGCCTTGATGTTCTTGTTGATGACAGCTATCTGCTGCTGCGACTGCTGACGTTGCCTCTGTGTAGCTGCCTGCTCGTTCTTCAGCTGAGTCTTCTTATCGACAGGTTTGGCAGCAACTTTTGTCGTAGTCTTCTTGGTAGTTGTTGCCTTTTTTGTCGTTGTCGTCTTCTTAGTCGTCGTAGTTGTCTTCTTTTTCGTTGTCGTCGCCTTCTTGGTCGTCGTGGTCTTCTTCGTTTGTGCAAAACAATCATCTGTTGTCACCCACGAGATGGCTGCCAACATACTGAGACAAATAGCGAACTGTAGTATTTTGTTTTTCATTTGACGAGCATTTTAAATAATTTTTCAGGATCGGCTTTCGTATATTTGCTTGGTGCTGAACTGCGAGCAACCCAGTCAGATGCGTTCTTCAGTGAACTGAGCGACATCGACAGAGAGGTCTGCTGTGAAGCAGCCGTGAAGGCCATCGTCATCTCACGTGGGAACGATTTGCTATAGAACGTAGTGAAGTTTCCGTAGTTGAACACAAAACGATAGTTCTTGTCTGTGTTGTTCGTTATCAGCGTCTCGCTCAGCCTACCTTGTTTCTTCTGTGTTGCAAATCGATAAGTCAGCATCTGATCGACAAACATGATATTGATATTGTCGCCATTATCCTGATATTGGAAATCCGATGCTTGGGCTTTTTTCTTTCCCGGCTCAAATACCTCATGCCAGAAGAGCGACTGCAGGGTGTTGAAGTCTATATTGGCTTGTTTGAGGAAGCTGACCTCGCTATAGGGCAGGTCCACATATTGCTTGTTCACCCTATCGATGATGAGTACACGTGTCTTGGTGAATTCCATTCGTCCCAATTCCATCACTCCTAAGAGTGGGTCGACGAGCGACAACTGGATGACATCATCCTTCTTCATCTTCAGTGAACCGCTGGTCGATACCGACTTACCATCTACATCAACCACCACCTTCACTTTCGCTGTCAGGTGCGTTTGTGTGGAGTTGTTCGATGCCACCAACGACATGTATTTATCTGCCACAAAGGCCGTTGTCGTATTGACGACAGGGGTGTTGGGGGTTGCGATTGGTTTGGTCGACTTACACGAAGTCAATCCCCAGCCCAATGTGATGCCGAGGATACCAACAGCTATATAGTGTCTCAATTTATTCATTGATATATTTCTTCTTTTTCAGTTTCTTCAATAGGGTAGCCGATGGAGTATCCAAGTCAGCTGCTTGCTGCCAGAACTCTAAGGCCTTTTCCTTCAACCCGTTCTTAGCATAGATATCGCCAGCATGTTCTACGATTGTTGCATCATTGGTCGACACACTGTCACCAAGAGCGTTGAGTGCCTTGTCGATATATTCCTTTGCCTCTGCATATTTCTTCTGCTTGAACAAAATCCAAGCATAGGTATCCAGATAGGTAGGACTGTCAGGCTCTTTTTCCAAAGAACGGCGACTCATCTCCTCAGCACGATCCAGGTGCGAATCTTCGAGCGACAGGTAATAGGCATAGTTGTTGAGCACCATCGCTTCGTCAGGACGGTAGAGCAGACACGAGTCGTAGCATTCGTATGCATGTTTCGAATCACCTAACTGATGATAGGCATCGCCCATCAGGGCATACATGTTGGTCAGCAGTTGCAGGTTGGTCTGATCGTTCACATGCTGCAATCCTTTCTTGAACGTCTTGACAGTCAACTGAGCACTATCCATCTGGAAATAAGCCACACCTAGATAATAGTAGAACACAGGATCGTCAATCGAGTAGTCGACAGCAGGTTTGGCAATACGAACGACTTCTGCTGTATCATTATCCTCGACAGCATATTCCAACAAAAGGTTTCGTGCCATATTGCTCTCAGGATTGATGGCCAGCATCTCTCTCAGAACAGGCTTCACCTCCTCAGCCGGCTGTTTTGTGGTCACCATGAATCGGGTACAGAGTTCCAGTATCTGTGTGTCTTCCTGAGGCATTGTACGCACCTTACGGAATATCTCGAGCAAAGGCTGAGGGTCTTTGTTTTCCTGAATGTTCTGATACACCAATCCGTTCAGGAACCGCAGTCGGGTTTCATTCTCCAGCTTAGGGCTCGTACAGATTTTGTTCAGCTGCTGCTGATACAACGAATCCTGATTGGTTCGTTTATAGTAGTTCAACATAGAGGACATGAGGTAAATGTTGGTAGGGTCTTCAACCTCCACCGTCTTATATACCTTCAACCCCTCGTCATATTGCTCCTGATCCACATAGAGGTCGCCCAGCAGCACTCGGTAGCGCAAATCGTTGGGGTATTCAGCTGCCAGTTCGCTCATCTCTTTGAACGCTTTCTTCTCGTCCTTCATCTGCACGAACGTCCTAAACTTTTCGATGCTGAGCTGTTCACTCTTCCCCTCTTTCACTTCAAGCGCATCCAAGGTCTTGATGACGTTCGCATAGTCCTGTTTCTCCTTGTACAGACTCTCTAGCATCAATAGCACATCCTCCTTGTCAGGGAACTGCTTCGACAGTTGTTCCAGCACACTGATTGCTTCGTCCGTCTTTCCGGCGTTCACATAGAAGTCCACCAGTGCTTCCTTGTTCCAGTAGTTGTCAGGATCGTTTTCCGAAGCCCGTTTCATGTATTCAAGCGACAGAGAATCTTGTCGCAGAAACTGCCAGAAATGCGACAGCTCGCTTTGGGCAACAGACGAGGTAGGGTCGAGTTGCAAGGCGTGACGCAACATCTCGAACGCATCCGAATTGTTGCCAAGCAACAACTGACGATGACCTTCCAAGATGAAGTATTCAGCCTTCGCCTTGTCCGAGACCTGAGCCGAAACACCAAGCACTCCAAACGACAAAAACAATATGACCAATAATCTACAATAGCTCATTATGCCACTTGAAACTTCTTAAACTCCTTAAACTCTTAAACCTTTGGAACTTCTCTAACCTTTAACCTATAACCTTTAAACTTTATTGTCCTGTATGCCCAAATCCACCTGCACCACGTTCTGTCTCATCGAGCACCTCTACCTGCTTCCAGGTTACCTGCTCGTATTTGGCAATCACCATCTGGGCGATACGTTCACCATCGTTGATGACGAAAGGTTCCTGCGACAGATTGATGAGAATCACACACACCTCACCCCTGTAGTCTGCATCGATTGTACCAGGAGAGTTCAGCACTGTGATACCCTTTTTGATAGCCAATCCACTACGAGGGCGTACCTGAGCCTCATAGCCGGCAGGAAGTGCCATGAACAATCCTGTAGGTACCAGACAGCGCTGCATGGGTTGCAGGGTGATAGGTTCCTCCAAGTTCGCACGCAAATCCATACCTGCCGATTGAATGGTCTCGTAGGCAGGCAACTGATGGTGGGATTTATTGATGATTTTTACGTCCATAAGTCTGATGAATTAATTTATTTTGCAAATTTATGAATTAATATTCATATAGCCAATACCTTTAAACATTTTTAAGCAAACTCGCTGCTATAAATAATCAAGAGCAGCAAAAATGTCTTTCTTTGGAAATAAAACCATATTGAATTACAAAATAAATGGTAAATAGTAAATAGTCTAATAGTAAATATTACTAACTTTGCAGCAAAATAAAGCAATATCAAACAGATGACACAGAAGAGAACCACACCCGAGTTCATCACAGAACTCCAGCCAAACGAAATATTCGTGTTTGGCAGCAATTTACAGGGCATGCATGGAGGTGGAGCGGCACTTGTCGCCTATCGCAAGTTTGGAGCCATCTTAGGCCAAGGAGTAGGTCTGCAAGGCCAGAGTTATGGCATTCCTACGATGCAGGGAGGAGTTGACACCATCCGTCCGTATGTGGATGAGTTCATCCAGTTTGCCAAACAGCATCCAGAGTTGACGTTTCTTGTTACCCGTATTGGTTGTGGCATCGCAGGATTTACCGATGCCGAGATCTCACCACTTTTCCAAAAGGCTCACGACATAGACAATATCGTGCTCCCACCTGGTTGGTAGTCCACATGAATGACCATCATGACCTCCTTTATATATTATAAAAGGGGATTGGGGTGCAGAAAAGTTAGAAAAACGGGGCAAAAAGGGGCGTTAAAGCATAAAAAGTGTTAAAAAACAGTGGTTTTCGAAAAAAACATTACTAAAAGTTTCGTTAATTAAAACTTTAGTTATATCTTTGCAGCGAGAAAACAAAAGTATCAGAACCAATAACTTCAAAATCAGAAACAATATGACCAACCACAAAAATTACACATTGACAAGGGCAGAGCTACAAGTGATGGAGGTACTCTGGAGCGTTGGAAAGGCTTGTGATGTCCACGAAGTTGTCGAGCGCTATGCAGAACCTCGTCCTGCCTATACGACCATTTCGACCTTTATGAAGATTCTGTCAACTAAAGGTTTCGTAGATTTCAAGAAAGGACAGGGCAAGCAGCACTTGTATTTCCCTTTGATTTCAAAAGACGAATACACCTCGCGTGTGATGCGTGATGTGAAGAACAGTTTCTTCGGAGGAAGTGTTTCGTCGTTTCTCAGTTTCTTCCTGAAGGAGGAGAATCTCAGCCGTGAGGAATTGGAAGAACTACTCTTACAGGTTAACGGTTAGTGGTTAGCGGTTAGCGCGACTCTAGACACTTGCAAATAGCTAAATGGTTAAATAACCAATTAAATAGTAAATAGTAAATGGGCGAAAGCCCCGTAAATCGTAAATAACTATGATGTCCGCCTTATTCATATATGCCATCAAATCAGCAATCTGTCTGGCACTTTTGTATTTCCCATACGTGTTGCTGATGCGTCGCGATACCTTCTATTCGATGAATCGTATCGTTCTACTGTGCATTCTGGTGCTGTCTGTCATCTTGCCGGCTATTCAACTGCCCATCTTCGACAACAGTTTCATCAGCACTCTCTCAGGTGATGGACGTGCCATCATCGAGGTAGGTCTGCCTCAGTTGGATATGAACGAAGCAGAAAAGACTGCCGCAGCGGTCAGTCCTGAAGGAGCGCGTCAGGAGTTGGGTGTCCTGTTTGTTCGCCTGCTGCTCCTTATCTATTTGTTGGGTATGGCCATCACGTTGGTGTGGAAAACGGTGTCGCTCATCCGTCTCACACGGTTCATCCCTTCAGGATGTGTGTGGACAGAGAAAACAGACGGAGTGACCATCTATTGCCACTTGGGTCAGATCAGTCCGTTCAGCTGGATGAACAACATCGTGCTGTCAGAGGAGGACTATAACGAAAACCCATCTGTACTGCTCCACGAGAAAGCACATTGCCACAAAGGCCATTCGTGGGACAAGTTGTTTGTGTCGCTTGTTGAGGTGTTCATGTGGTTCAACCCATGTGTGTGGATGCTCGACCACTCTCTTCAGGAGATACACGAATACGAAGCAGACGATGCTGTATTGCGTCATGGAGTGACATCGAAGAACTATCAGATGCTATTAATAGAAAAAGCCATCAGCACCAGTTCCTACACTTTTGCCAATGGCTTTAATCACAGTTTACTTAAAAAAAGAATTACTATGATGATGAAAAAGAAATCCAATCAGTGGAGCCGTACAAAAGCTTTGTACCTGCTCCCAGTGGCAGTCATCGCTCTCGGAGCCTTTGCCACCACGAAGTCTGTAACGACTCCTGCTGTTATTAGCGACAGCAAAGTTAATGCAAATGTTTTGAACGGCCAAAACATTTCGAGTAAAAATGTAGAAAATGTGGCTGAAGTCGAGGGAATCGCCCCTGCTTTGACAATTCAAGATGCCAACGAAGTGGAAGAAAAGCCTACGCAGCTGATGCCGACAGAGGAGGCGACGACTCCTGATGCGGATGTGTACCAAGATCCCGACACAGCTGTGTTCATGGTTGTTGAGACGATGCCTGAGTTCCCTGGAGGCATGGAAGCCTTGATGGGATTCATGAGGGATAACCTCCAATATCCTCCTCTTGCAAAGGAGATGGGTGTTCAGGGTAGAGTGATGGTTCAGTTCGTTATCGATAAGACAGGTAAAGTCTCTCAAGCAAGATGTATTCGAGGCGTTCCTGCTCCATCAGCAAAGGCTAATGCGACTGAAGCAGAGAAGGCTCGAATCGAAAAGATGGGTGACGCAGCTCTCCAGATCAACAGAGAAGCCCTGCGAGTAGTCGAGGCAATGCCTGACTGGAAGCCAGGTAAGCAAAAAGGACAAAATGTGAATGTGAGGTACACCATACCTGTTACATTCAAGCTTCAGTAACAAAACTAAGAGGCGTCTCATCGAGGCGCCTCTTAGTTTGTTTACACATCAATCGTTTTGAGGGTTGAGAACGACACCTTTCCCCTTCGTATCGGGAAAGAGATGTTGATGCGACTCTTGACCGCTTTCTTTCCTTGTTTGGCTGGTTTGAATTTCAGTTTCTTCACGACTCTCAGCGCCTCATTATCGAGTTCGGTACCTAAGCTTCTAAGTACCTGTGTCTCTGTCACTTTCCCCTTTTCACCGATGATGCAGGCAATGATGATATTCCCTTCAACATCCGATTTCTCAGGCACACGCTTGAACTCCTTCTCAAGAAAGCGATTCAACCCCGCTGTTCCTCCCTTATATTGGGCAGGTTCGACAGTTTCTTGAGGTTCTTGCCTTCGTTCGTTTCTCGGATAGCCGAATTCGAAGAATTGGGCACGAGTCGGCAACCCGAAAGAAAAAAGGGCAATAACGATAATAATTGATATTGATTGTTTCATTTTTCGATGGTTTTGAGTGCAAAAATAAAGAATATTTGGCTTTTTATGAAATAAATGGCATATAATTCGTCAACTATCAGTTTATTTTTGTAATTTTGCAATTCAAATTGGGTATTGTAGAATACAATTGACGATATGGCATCAACAAAACAAATTAAAAACGCATTGATTTCAGTCTTCCATAAAGACGGACTTGAGGAATTGTTGGCAGAATTGAACAAGAACGGTGTGAAGTTCATGTCGACGGGTGGTACACAGGCTTTTATTGAGAGCCTTGGTTATGAATGCAAGAAGGTAGAAGATCTGACGACTTATCCTTCGATTCTGGGTGGTCGTGTCAAGACCTTGCATCCAAAGGTATTCGGAGGCATCTTAGGTCGTCGCGAGTTGGAAAGTGACCAACAGGAGATGGCTAAGTATGAGATTCCTGAGATAGACCTTGTAGTTGTTGACCTCTATCCGTTTGAAGAGACCGTAGCAAACACCAATGACGAGGCTGCCATTATCGAGAAAATTGACATAGGCGGTATTTCATTGATTCGTGCTGCAGCAAAGAACTTCAACGACGTGGTGATTGTTCCAAGTAAGGCAGAATACGGTCCGCTGACTGACATCATCAAGAAACAGGGAGCAGAGACGACAAAAGAGCAGCGCAAGTGGTTTGCTGAACGTGCCTTTGCAACCAGTTCACACTACGACACAGCGATAGATGCATATTTTAAGGGTTAAAAATGGGACCCTCTCTTATCCCCCTTAAAGGGGGAGGAAGAGGATGTTAAATGTAAAAAGTAAAATAGAAACAAAATAATTATTATGGGATTCTTTTCAGGCCTTTTTTCACTGACACAGGACATTGCAATGGACCTTGGTACTGCTAATACCATCATTATCAGTAATGGCAAGATTGTGGTTGACGAGCCTTCTGTTGTTGCTTTGGATCGCAAGACGAACAAGATGATAGAAGTGGGTAAGAAGGCAAAGATGATGCACGAGAAAACACATCCAGATATTCGCACATGCCGCCCGCTGAAGGATGGTGTGATTGCCGACTTCAACGCATGTGAGCAGATGATGCGTGGTCTTATCAAGAAGATTAACAACGGTCGTACCTTCATGACCTCACCTTCACTCCGTATGGTGATTGGTGTGCCTTCTGGTTCTACAGAAGTGGAACTGCGTGCCGTTCGCGATAGTGCAGAGCACTCTGGTGGACGCGATGTATATCTGCTGTTCGAACCTATGGCTGCCGCAATCGGTATCGGACTTGATGTGACAGCTCCTGAAGGCCATATGGTGGTCGACATAGGTGGTGGTTCGACTGAGATTGCCGTCATTTCGCTCTGTGGTATCGTATCGAACAGTTCGATTCGTATCGCAGGTGATGAGTTGACCTATGATATTCAAGAATACATGAGCCGTCAGCACAACGTGAAGGTATCAGAACGTATGGCTGAACGCATCAAGATAAATGTTGGTTCCGCTTTGACTGACCTTACTGATAATGCCCCAGAGGAATATGTGGTACATGGTCCTAACCGTATCACAGCCCTTCCTATGGAGATATCTGTCTGCTATCAGGAGATTGCACACTGTATCGACAAGTCGGTAGCTAAGATTGAAACCGCTATCCTGAATGCGCTCGAGAAGACGCCACCTGAGATCTATGCCGACATCGTGAAGAACGGTATCTATCTCACAGGTGGTGGTGCTTTGTTACGTGGTTTGGATAAGCGCCTTACCGACAAGATACATATTCCTTTCCACATTGCTGAAGACCCTCTTCACAGTGTTGCTAAGGGTACGGGTATCGCTTTGAAGAACATCCATCTGTATGATGCTGTATTGATGAGATAGGAGTTTTTCCATGCAGAATCTTATTGACTTCATCGTCAAATATAAATATTGGTTTGTATTCTTCCTCATGGAAGGATTCTGCCTTGCTTTGTTGTTCCGTTTCAACAACTACCAGGGAAGCGTATTCTTCACCACCGCTAACTCAATGGTGGGAGGAATCTATTCCGCAATCGGGGGCGTGACCTCGTATGTAGGATTGGGGAAAGCCAACAAACAGTTGGAAGCGGAAAACGAGCTATTGCGTTCGGAGATTCATGAGATGAAGCGTGTGTTAGCTGCCAATCGGATTGACACCATTCAGTTCGAAGGGCTCAAGCGATCGAGATATCATTTCGTTGGTGCACAGGTCATCAACGTAACGACGAATCACAGCCACAACCTCCTGACCCTGGACAAGGGAACAAAGGACGGCATCAAACCCGAGATGGGTGTGGTGTGTTCAAGTGGTGTAGTCGGTATCGTATACCTCACCTCCGAACACTATTCCATCGTGATGCCCATCATCAATATGAAGTCACGCATCAGTTGCCAACTGAAAGAGCATCTGTCATTCGGTACGGTCGAGTGGCAGTTCGGTAGTGCTGAATATGCCTACATGACGGGCGTACCCCTTCATATCAAAGCAGCAAAAAACGAGGTGGTTGAAACGAGTGGCCACTCTGACATCTTCCCTTCAGGCATCCCTATTGGCAAAGTGGAGAGTTTCGGACAGTCGTCCGACGGAATGTCGCAATCCCTCAAAGTACATCTGGCGGTAGATTTCACCACTATTCGCAACGTGAGCGTAATTACCAATTACGACCATGCAGAAAAGAAGCAATTGGAATTTGTAGCCGATTCGCTGATGAACATCGACTAAGCATCGTTGAAAGCATAGCAAATGAGACATAAGACCAGAATACGATTAGGTAGGATGATACTCCTACTCTTGGTGCAGTTGTTGGTACTCAACCATCTGCACCTGTTTGGCTATGCTACTCCCTTGATCATCGGATACATGATCATCTGCTTTGAAACGAATGTATCGAGAATGTCGCTTTTGTGGTGGGGATTCAGTATGGGTATGCTCTACGACATATTCTCAAACACGATGGGAATGGCTGCAGCCAGCTGTACCCTGCTCGCGATGATGAAACCCTATATCTTGAAAATCTTCATGCCACGCGATATCGTTGAGTCGTTCAAGCCTACCATCCAGAACATGGGGGTTTCACGTTATATCTGGTATTCGCTTTCGTGCATGGGGTTGCTTCATTTCTCGTTCTATTTCCTTGAAGCGTTCTCATTGGAGGATCTGCTGCTCACCATTGGTGCAATGATAGGTGGAACCATCATGGCGACACTCATATCTGTATGTGTGGAATATATCGTTCACAACCGCAAGGAAGAAAGGGCAGTCGGTAAATGAAAGCGTATGAATTCGAACGTCGTCAATATGTGATAGCAGGTATAGCACTAGCGATAGTGCTCATCTATATCATCCGCCTTGCTTTCCTACAGCTTGCTCCAAACGACTATGAGGAAATCGCTTGGAACAACGCACTCTACAACAAGATCATTTTCCCTTCACGAGGTTCCATCTACGATCGTAACGGTAAACTTTTAGTGTATAACGAGCCAGCTTACGACGTGATGGTCATCACCCGTGAGATGAGCGACCTTGACACACTCGACCTCTGTAAGACGCTTCATATCACCCCTCAGGAGTTTGAAGAACGGATGGCGTGGATAACGGACAGAAGCAAGAATCCAGGCTTCTCGTCATATTCCCAGCAACTGTTCCGCCCCCAGATCTCTTCTGCTGACTTCCTCGTGTTTCAGGAGAAGATGTTCCGCTTCAAGGGTTTCTACGTCCGAGAACGTAATGCACGACAATACAAGTACCCCTATGCCGCTCATGTGCTGGGGTATGTGGCTGAGGTCTCAGGCAACGATATCGCCAATAACGACTACTACAAACCCGGCGACTATATCGGCAAACAGGGTGTCGAGCGTTCCTACGAGGAGGTGCTGCGAGGCCAAAAGGGTATTGAGGTGCTGTTGCGAGATGCAAAGGGTAAGATTCAGGGGAAGTTCAACGACGGAAAAGACGACCAGAAGCCGATTCCCGGAAAAGACATCATGCTGAGCATCGATATCGACCTCCAGGCGTTGGGCGAGCGGTTGATGCAAGGCAAGCGAGGCAGTATTGTGGCCATCGAACCCTCTACGGGCGAAGTCCTCTGTATGGTGTCCTCACCTACCTATAGCACGTTCGACATGGTGGGGAAACAACGAGGCGAAAACATCATGAGGATGCTCAAGAACGACAACCGCCCGATGTTCAACCGTGCCATCTCAGGTACCTATCCTCCAGGTTCTACGTTCAAGCCTTCACAGGCGCTCACGTTCATGCAGGAAGGAATCATCACACCCGACGGAACATCCTACCCATGTGCTCGAGGATTCCGTTTCCGAAACATGAAGGTCGGATGTCACTCCCACCCATCTCCGCTGAGTGTGAAACCCGCACTCTCCACCTCCTGCAACGGTTTCTTCTGTTGGGGATTGTACTACATGTTTGGCAACCGCAGCAAGTATGCATCCATCCAGGATGCGATGACCCGTTGGAAAGACTATATGGTGTCGATGGGCTTCGGCTACCGATTAGGGATTGATTTGCCGGGCGAAAGCCGAGGTATGATTCCGAATGCCGACTACTACGACAAGCATCTCAATCGCTGGAATGCGCTGTCTGTCATCAGTATCTCTATCGGACAGGGTGAAGTCACACTCACCCCGTTGCAGATAGCCAATCAGGGAGCCACGATCGCCAATCGCGGTTACTACATCACGCCGCATATCGTGAAAGGCATTCAGGGTGGGACTATAGCCGACAGCTTGAAAACTCCTCACTACACAATGGCCAACTCCCGCTACTACGAGGAAGTGGTGAGCGGTATGCGAGGAGCCGTCACAAGTGGCATCGGAACCTGTCGTGGGGCACAGAATCCGTGGTACGAAGTGTGTGGAAAGACCGGTACGGCTCAGAACCGAGGTCACGACCACTCCGTGTTCATGGGATTTGCGCCACGTAACAATCCGCAGATTGCGGTAGCTGTCTATGTCGAGAACGGTGGATTCGGAGCCACCTTTGGTGTACCTATCGGCTCCTTGATTATGGAGCAATATATACGTGGCGAGCTGTCGCCAGATAGTCAGGCAAAAGCTGCCTCCATTGCAAGTAGAAGTGTAAACTGATGTTATACAAAGAGTCAAATAACAAGGGAATATTCAAGTCGCTCGATTGGTTCACCATCGGGCTTTATGTCGTGCTGCTGTTCTGGGGCTGGTTCTCAGTATGTGGAGCGTGCTACGACTACAACAAACCCGACCTCTTCAGCTTCGACCTCAACTCAGGCAAACAGTTCATCTGGATTCTCACCTCTCTCTTGCTGGCTGGTGCCTTACTGCTGATCGAGAAGCGGTTCTACTTCAAGACCTGCACTTTCGTCTACATCATGATGATCTTGATCCTGCTCATCACCATCTTCGTAGCACCCGATACCAAGGGTTCACGTTCGTGGATACCTATCGGACCTATCAAGCTACAGCCGGCTGAGTTTGCCAAGTTCGCTGTCGCTTTGGCTGTAGGGAAATATATGGAGAAGTATGGGTTCACGATGTCCCGTTTCAAGGATTTCTACAAGGTCGTCCTCCTGTTCATCGTACCGATGTTGTTGATTATCGCCCAGAAAGAGACCGGAACGGCACTTGTCTATCTGGCCTTCTTCTTTGTCCTCTATCGCGAAGGAATGACCGGCTCTGTGCTCTTTGCTGCTTTTATGTTCGTCGTCTTTGTGGTGGTAGGCGTAAAATTTGATGAAGAAACCACGATGAACGGGCACGTTTCAGTAGGCGAAGCATGGGTGTTGCTGCTCTCGTTGCTCAGCACTATCTACCTCGTCTGGCGCTATTGCAAGGACAATCAGGTGGTGAAGAACCTCTTGTTTGTCGGCCTCGGAGCTGTCGTGCTGGCCTATCTGTTCTCAGCCTTCGTCATCCCGTTCAATTTCTGCATCGTCCAGCTCATCGTCAATTTCGGAGTGATCATCTATCTGGGCATCCAGCAAGTCATTACGAAATCCTATAAGTACCTGCTCATCATCCTGTTCACCATCGCTGCTACAGGCGTCTATTATACCTGTCACTTTGTGTTCTCCCACAAGATATTGCCCGCTCACCAACAGACACGTATCGAGGTGCTGCTCGGCCAGAACAACGACCTGCAGGATGCGGGCTATAACGTGAATCAGGCAAAGATCGCGATAGGTTCAGGAGGGTTCTTCGGAAAGGGATTCCTTAAGGGTACACAGACAAAGCTGAAATACGTGCCCGAGCAGGAGACCGATTTCATCTTCTGTACCGTAGGCGAGGAAGAAGGGTTTGTAGGCTCCGCAGGTGTGCTGCTGTGTTTCCTTTTCCTCATCTGGCGACTCATCATCCTGGCCGAACGACAACCCGACACCTGGGGGCGCGTCTATGGCTATAGTGTGGTCTGTATCTTCCTCTTCCACCTCTTCGTGAATATCGGAATGGTACTTGGTCTCACACCCGTTATCGGCATCCCCCTGCCGTTCTTCAGCTACGGAGGCTCATCGTTGTGGGGATTCACCATCCTCCTGTTCATCTTCCTCCGTATGGATGCTGAACGTAACTTCAAGAGTAAATAAATGGTAAAAGGATACAGCGAAATGTGAAAATATCATACATTATTCCTTAGTTAAGAAAATTATTTGTAACTTTGCAACCGAAAAAAAAATAAGAAGTTAAAAAGGAAGTAAAAATGGAAGTTAAAAAGGAAGTTAAGCACTTCGTGCAGGACAATAGATTGCTGGCGTTTACATCTACAAAGTAACGTCCACAAGCAACGCTTGTTAACTCCCATGGGCCAAGCCCATTAACTCCCTGCCGCAAGGCATAACTCCCACAAGCAAAGCTTGTTAACTCCCTTCGATAAATTAAAAAATTTGAAAAATTATAATATATTATGGCACAAGAAGATGTATTCAAAAAAGTAGTATCTCATTGTAAAGAGTACGGATTTGTGTTCCCATCAAGCGATATAT
>CAMYYX010000013.1 GCA_947303695.1 uncultured Prevotellaceae bacterium
TACAGAGCATCGGACCTCGTTATTGTCCCAGCATCGAAACCAAACTACATACCTTTCCCGACAAGGAAGAACACCAATTGTTTTTGGAGCCAGAAGGGGAGACCACCAATGAGTTGTATCTCAACGGCTTTTCGTCGTCGCTACCCATGGACATCCAGATTGAGGCCCTGAAGAAGATACCCGCCTTAAGGAACCTGGTAGTGTACCGTCCTGGTTACGCCATCGAGTACGACTTCTTCGACCCTACCCAACTGACCCACTCGCTGGAGTCGAAGGTAGTGGAAGGATTGTTCTTTGCAGGTCAGGTAAACGGCACAACAGGCTACGAAGAGGCAGCAGGACAAGGACTGATAGCAGGTATCAACGCTGCCATCAAGTGTGGTGGAGGCGAACCGTTCACCCTGAAGCGCAACGAAGCCTACATAGGTGTGCTTATTGACGACTTGGTGACGAAGGGTGTAGACGAACCCTATCGTATGTTCACTTCAAGAGCCGAATACCGCATCCTACTTCGACAGGATGATGCTGACATGCGCTTGACGGAACGCAGCTACAAACTGGGATTGGCATCGGAGGAGCGCTACCAGTATCTGCAGAAGAAACGCGATGAAATCGACCATTTTATCGAGTTTGCACAGAACTTCTCCATCAAACCGGCCCTCATCAACGATGCTTTGGTCCAGATAGGTACCACTCCGCTGGAACGGGGTTGCAAGTTGGTAGACCTATTAGGACGACCCAATGTCACCATCGATAACCTCACACCTCACATCAAAGCCCTCAAGAGCGAAACAGACAAGATCAAGGAGCGCAAGGAGGAAATCCTCGAAGCGGCTGAGATACGTATCAAGTACAAAGGCTATATAGAACGCGAGAATATGGTGGCAGAGAAGATGCTACGACTGGAGAATATCAAGATTCAGGGGAAGTTCGACTACATGAACATGAACCAAATCACCATCGAAGCTCGCCAGAAACTCGCAGCCATCAACCCAGAGACACTAGCTCAGGCAAGTCGCATCCCAGGTGTTTCACCTTGCGACATCAACGTGATGCTGGTACTGCTGGGACGATAGGCCCATAAGCCTAATTAGCCCAATGAGCCTAATAAGAAATCAACTTAAACCCCTCATAATAATGAACAACCAGTATTTATTAGATCACTTACGAATTATCCCTGATTTTCCACAGAAGGGGATTCAGTTCCGTGATGTGACCACTTTATTCAAGGACGCGAAGTGTCTTGACATCATGGAAGAAGAGATGTACGAATTGTACAAAGACAAAGGTATCACCAAAGTAGTAGGTATCGAGTCGAGAGGTTTCATCATGGGAGCGATCCTCGCCAAACGACTGGGAGCAGGATTGGCATTGTGTCGCAAACCAGGTAAGTTACCCGCTGAGGTCATCAGTCAGTCGTACTCGAAAGAATATGGCACAGACACCATCGAGATTCACAAAGATGCCATCACAGAGGACGATGTAGTGCTGCTCCACGACGACCTGCTCGCCACAGGAGGTACCATCAAGGCCGCATGGGATTTGGTAAAGAAATTCAATCCTAAGAAGTGCTATATGAACTTCATCATCGAGATACGCGATGAAGGATTGCATGGACGTGAGTTCCTGGGCGACGGCATTGAGGTTACATCGTTGATAACGGTTTAATGATGAGCGAAGAGACACGGCTTGAGCGGCTGAAACGCATCGTGTTGGCACTCCCTGAGAGTCCTGGATGCTATCAGTACTTCGACGGCGAGGGTACCATCATCTATGTGGGTAAGGCCAAGAACCTGAAACGTCGTGTCAGTTCATATTTCAACAAGACCGTTCAGACGAGGAAGACACAGATACTTGTCAGCAAGATCCAAGACATCAACTATGTGGTGGTACCCACAGACGAAGATGCCCTGTTGCTGGAAAACAACCTCATCAAGAAGTACAAACCGAGGTACAACATCCTGCTGAAGGACGATAAGACTTATCCGTCCGTCTGTGTCACCAACGAGGAGTTTCCTAGAGTGTTCAAAACACGTAAGATATTCCCAGGTGTAGGAACTTATTACGGCCCTTTCAGTCACGCAGGAACCCTTAACACCATGCTGGAACTGATCAACCGCATCTACCCCCTCCGTCGATGTCGTTTCGCAATGACGAGTCAGCAAATCGAAGACGGCAAATTCAAGGCCTGTCTGGAATACCACATCAAGAACTGTAAAGCTCCTTGTGTGGGGTTGCAAACGAAGGAGGAGTACATGGAGAGTGTGGCTGAGGTGAAGGAAATCTTGAAAGGAAATACACGAAAGGTGTGCGATAAACTATTGCAGCGTATGAATGCCCTCGCAGAGGAGATGCGATTCGAAGAAGCACAGGAATTGAAGCGAAAGTATGAGCTGGCGTTGGAATTCTGCGAGAAGAGCGAGGTAATTGCTCAGCACGACCATAATATCGACGTGTTCTCCATCGCAGACGATGAAAAATCTGCCTTCATCAACTACCTACACGTCACCAACGGCTGTATCAATCAGGCATTCACCTTCGAATACACCAAGCGGATGGATGAAGAACCAGAGGACTTGCTGGCGCTAGGCATCGTTGAGATGCGTGAACGCTACCACAGCGACTCTAAGGAGATTATTGTCCCCTTTCCATTGGAGGTTGAACTGAAAGATGTCACCATCACCGTACCCCAACGAGGTGATAAGAAGCACCTTCTGGATCTTTCGCTCGCCAACGTAAGGCAATATAAGTTCGACAAGGCAAAGCAAGCAGAGAAGCTTAACCCTGAGCAACGTGCCACCAACCTGCTGAAGGAGTTGCAAACGAAGCTGAAACTGGATAGGTTACCTATTCATATTGAGTGTTTCGACAACTCGAACATACAAGGAGCAGAAGCTGTAGCAGGATGTGTGGTGTTCAAGAAAGCTAAACCTGCGAAGTCGGAATACAGGAAGTACATCATCAAAACGGTGGAAGGACCTGACGACTACGCCTCAATGGCAGAAGTGGTATATCGCCGATACAAGCGGCTAATGGACGAAGCTGGAGAACTACCTACCCTCATCATCGCTGATGGTGGTAAAGGACAGATGGGCATCATCAAACATGTGGTGGAGAACGAACTCCATCTGCAGATACCTATCGCAGGATTGGCGAAAGACGGGAAGCATCGCACCTCTGAATTGCTGACCTATCAGGACGGGCAGATTGTGACGGTGGGTTTGGAGATGAAAAGTGCGTTGTTCCAATTCCTCACCCGTATTCAGGATGAGGTACACAGATATGCCATCCAGTTCCATCGTGACAAACGCTCGAAGGCACAGGTGGCATCGGAGTTGGATAGCATCAAAGGTATAGGAACAGCTACCAAGACTGCATTACTGAAGCAGTTCAAGAGTGTGAAACGCATCCGTGAAGCCAGCGAAGAAGCAGTTGCAGAGGTAGTAGGGAAAGCAAAAGCCAAAATCATTAAAGAAGCATTATGAGAGCAGTCATACAACGAGTCAGCGAAGCTTCCGTCACTATTGACGGAGTGAAGAGAGCGCAGATAGGAAAAGGCTATCTGCTGCTGTTGGGATGTGAGAACGCAGACGACTCGACAGACATTGAGTGGCTGAGCAAGAAAGTGGTGAACCTGCGGGTGTTCGATGATGAAAACGGAGTGATGAACCGCTCCATCTTAGATATCGGTGGTGAGATACTGGTTGTGAGCCAGTTCACCCTTTGGGCATCCTACAAGAAAGGGAACCGCCCCAGCTACCTCCGAGCAGGTAGTCACGAGATTACCATTCCGCTCTATGAGCAATTCTGCCGCCAGCTCTCTGCTGACTTAGGCAAGCAGGTGGCAACAGGAGAATTTGGTGCAGATATGAAAGTGGCACTTGTGAACGACGGCCCTGTCACCATCTGCATGGACACAAAGAATAAGGAATAACCAATAAGGCTCATGAGCCCCATAAAACTGAAGATTATGACAGACAACAAAATCCAGCAAGCATTCGCCAAGTACAACTTGGAGCTTGACGACGAACAAGTAAAACGAGAAGTGGCTACGCTGATTGCCAACCATCGTGAAGAGAACAATACCATCGCCGTGAAGAAGTTCCTGCTGAACAGTGTGGAACTCACCACGTTGAAGACAGATGACAGCGAAGACAGCGTGATGCGTTTCGTAGAGAAAGTCAATAAATTCGATGATGTATATCCAGAACTAGGTCATGTAGCAACCGTCTGCGTTTATCCTTGCTTCGCCTCCATCTGTCACGACACGTTGGAGAACGAAGAGGTGGAGATAGCCTGCGTATCCGCTTGCTTCCCTTCTTCTCAGTCGTTTATTGAGGTGAAGATTGCAGAAACCGCCCTTGCCCTCAAGGATGGAGCAACAGAAATCGATATCGTTCAGTCTGTAGGTAAGTTCCTGGC
Organism: uncultured Prevotellaceae bacterium; assembly: GCA_947303695.1. Lineage (GTDB taxonomy): Bacteria > Bacteroidota > Bacteroidia > Bacteroidales > Bacteroidaceae > Colivivens. Next base: position 4,423 of record CAMYYX010000013.1, read on the forward strand.
AGGCGACTACGAGACCGTTGCTGACGAGATTTCCGAGTTGAAAGAAGTATGTGGCGACCGCAAACTCAAAGTCATCCTTGAGACAGGATGCCTGAAGACGGCCAGCAACATCAAGAAAGCATCCATACTAGCGATGTACGCAGGAGCTGACTACATCAAGACCTCTACCGGCAAACTCGAACCAGCCGCAACACCAGAGGCAGCATACGTGATGTGTCAGGCCATCAAGGAGTACTACGAAGAGACAGGTATCCAGATTGGTTTCAAACCAGCCGGAGGCATGCAGACGGTAGAAGACGCACTTACCTACTACACCATCGTCAAGGAAGTACTTGGTGAGCAATGGCTTAACAACACGATGTTGCGTCTCGGAACCAGCAGTTTGGCAAACAAACTGTTAAGTGATATTCAAGGAGAAACCATACAATTCTTTTAATCCTATAACCCATGAAAAGACTACTTTTATCATTCGTCCTTTTGTCAGCAGCTATCAGTTTTATTGCTGCACAAGAGACCGCACCTACCAAGAAATTCGGTTATCTTAGCTACGATGCCGTATTGAAAGCCATGCCTGCCTACGCTGAAGCCCAGAAGAGTTTCAATGACCTGAAGGCCAGCTATGCCAAAGAGCTAGAACGGGCGGAATCAGAATTCAGTAAGCAGTTTGCTGAGTACGTAGACGGACAAAAGACATTTCCTGAAAACATCCTGCTGAAACGTCAGAAGGAGTTACAGCAACTGATGGAACAAAGTCTGTCTTTCAAACAGGAAGCACAGCAGCTGCTCGACAAAGCTGAGAAGGAGCTGATGCAACCTGTCAATCAGAAACTGAAAGAAGCCCTGTACAAGATCGGTACAGAGCGAGGCTACGACTATATCATCAATACAGATAACAACAGCTATCCGTTCGTGAACACCCAGACGGGTGAAGACATCACCTCAGAAGCTATCAGCGCAGTATCGAAATGAAACAAGGACCGATAGGAGTATTTGATTCTGGTTACGGAGGACTGACCATCTTGGATGCCATCCGTCGACACATGCCAAAATACGATTATGTATATTTTGGCGACAATGCTCGTGCTCCTTACGGCACCCGCTCTTTCGAAGTAGTCTATCAGTACACGCTTGAAGCGGTAGAGAAACTCTTTGCCTTGGGTTGCCCTCTGGTCATCTTGGGTTGCAATACCGCATCAGCCAAGGCCCTTCGCACCATTCAGCAGCATTACCTACCAGAGCACGCTCCCAACAACCGTGTGCTGGGTGTTATCCGTCCTACGGCTGAAGTGGTAGGAACTATCACGCGTAACGGACATATTGGAGTGTTGGCTACCGAAGGTACCATCAAGTCGGAGTCGTACAACATGGAGATTCTCAAGCTGCTCCCTAACAGTAAGGTGACAGGATTGGCTTGCCCCATGTGGGTTCCGCTGGTCGAAAACGGAGAGTACGACAAGCCTAGTGCCGATTACTTCGTACAGGAACGTATCGACACACTTTTGCAAACCGATCCGCTCATCGACACCATTATCTTAGGATGTACCCATTATCCCCTGCTGATGGAGAAGATACGTAAGTTCTGCCCATCCAACATCAGCATACTGACCCAAGGACAATATATCGCACATAGTCTAAAAGACTATCTCCTACGCCATCCTGAGATGGAACAACGGTTACGGAAGGGCGCCATGTGTCGGTATTTCACCTCTGAGTCACCTGAACGCTTCAGAGGGAATGCATCTTTATTCCTGAACGAGGAGATAGAAGTAGAAAGGTTATGAAATCCAAGACAGCAAAATCTATTATAGACATCGTCGTCCTCGTTATCATATTTGGTATCGGGCAGTTAGTGGGCGGTTTTGTGGGTATTCTCTTTGGCACCCTTGTTTCAAATGCATTAGGTGATACGTCCAAAATCTGGGAGACTGCTCTTGCGTTGTTGTTTGCCTCTCTCTTTACCATTCTCTTCTTCATTGGCTCTCGATACTTACTTATCAAGTCACATTGGCTAGAAAAGCCCGATTTCATCGGAGAAATCAACCCATTCCGACTTCGTTGGCGCTATGCTCCGTTGATGATGATTGCCACCTTTGCAGGTGCAATCGCAATCGGTTGTCTGGGACAAGCATTGGGAGTAGAAGACAGACTGGAAGACACCATACAAGCGTTGGCCAATAATCCGATAGGTGTGCTCACGATTGCATTTATTGGTCCACTTGGTGAGGAAATAATCTTCCGGCATGGTATACTCGGTGGGATGTTGCGACGTGGCGTCACCCCATGGATCGCCATCTTGGTTTCTTCGTTGCTATTTGGCATCATTCACTGGAACCCTATACAGATACTCTTTGCAAGTGCATTAGGTGTGATGCTTGGAATCCTCTACACCAAATCACAAAGCATTGTACCCTCGCTCCTATATCATATCATCAATAACAGTTTCGCCGTTTTTGTGATGTGGATTACAGAAATTACAGGAAAAGAGCAAGACCCAACAGATGAGCTATTAAACACACCTCCTGTTTTCATCAGCGTAACAATCGTAGCTGCTGCCATCAGCATCCCAATCTATTTTTATTATTGGCGCAAGCCAACCCTCTCCTTAACCCCTAACTCCCATGTCCCTACAACCGAAAACTGACATATCCGTCCTCCTGCTTTTCTTCAACCGACCCGACCACTTCTCGAAAGTCTGGGCTGAGGTGAAAAAAGCACGTCCAGCACGACTCTTCCTCTATCAAGACGGACCTCGTGAAGGACGCGACGACATGTCTGGTATCTTAGCATGCAGAGAACTGGTGAGTGACGAGAACATCGATTGGGAATGCGAAGTACATCGCAACTATCAGACACAAAACTACGGATGTGACCCATCGGGTTACCTGTCGCAGCAATGGGCTTTCTCCCTGACCGATAAGTGTATCGTATTGGAGGACGATGTGGTGCCCAGCCAGTCGTTCTTCCCCTTCTGCAAAGAACTGCTCGACCGCTACGAGAACGACCCACGCATCACCCTCATCAGCGGTTTCAACACCGAAGACACCAACTTACAACTCTCGAACCAGTCTTATTTCTTTTCACACGTGTTCTCCATCTGGGGGTGGGCATCCTGGAGTCGGGTCATCTTGAACCGCGATGGCAACTATGGGTTCGTGAACGACCCACAGCAGTTCAAGCTACTGAAAGAGAAAGTACAGCAATACCATCAGCGTAGCGATATGCCACAGATGTGTATTGATCATGCTCATAGCGGCAAGCAATACTTCGAATCTATCTTCTGGGCCTATATGCTTTTGCATGATGGGTTGGCCATCATACCAAGCCAAAACCTCATCAATAACATCGGGATGGAAGACGGCACCCATTATTCAGCCCAACTCAACCTCATTCCACGTCGACTACGCCATGTGTTTACAATGCCTCGTCGCGAACTCACCTTCCCACTCACACATCCAACAGAAATAAAAGAATACCAGGAATACCAGCGGTTACACTATCTGCGTAACGCTTGGAACAACCCTTGGCGGAAGATTCAGTATTCATTTGAGGAACTATGGCTCAATCTCCGACAAGGAAACTTTGGAAACATCACTTACGCCGTCCGACGCCGTTTCCGTAAGTGGGCAGGAACCGAACACCATACATAAACAAAAGTACTATCAGGCTATACCACATAGCCACACCCCATCCGTTTGCACGCCAAGGGATAACTGCGAAATCGATGGACGAGAACCATGAGGTTACTTCATTCATCAAGGCAGCAATTCCCATCACACCCGTACCAACCCATGCACTCAGCAGCGGTTGCCAACTGACCATCCACCAAACGACCGCAACAGCCATCAGAGCTGTAGCCAATATACTCATTACCAGATTCGAACCGATAGACAAAATGGGCACGATACCGAAATAATAAGACACTAACGGTAGAGTCATCACACTGCAAACCATCGTCGTTATCATACTTCCTACAACAAAGTCGGCCACTCTCCCTGCCATCCGTTTCAGCCATCCTTCATTACCTCTTTTACGCCTCTGCACCGTCCACCATTCAAACAGCCAAGTGCCCATCGTCAGCAGCCCCAGCATCGAGAGAACAGACAGTTCTAATCCGACATCCAGCAACATAAAGGGGTTCAAACAAAGCATCACCATGACTGTCACACACAACACATCTACGGAATTGACCCTCCGCCTCACAACCTGTGCCAACAGCAGGATGGAAAACATGATGGCGGCCCGCACCAACGAGGGAGGGAAACCAGCGATTGCGACGAAAGCCCAGATCGCGATGATACTCAACCCTCGAGCCACTTTCCGCCATTTGTCCGTACCCACCCACGAGAGCAGGAAGAACTGCAACAGCACATATATTACCGAAAGATGGAAACCCGACAAAGCCAGCACATGACTTACTCCGGCGCGTGAATACTGATTCCTCAACTCCTTGCTCAACTCACTTTTATTACCGGTAGTCATAGCCATCACAACAGCCAATTCATCGCGTTCTCCTATCGGAAGAGCCGTCTCTCGCAACTGCTGCAATTGATTGTTAAGCATCCTGCGTACAGCCATCAAACCTTCTGGTTTCCCTTTCTTCACGCTCCACGATTCCGCATAGCATGTGCCAACTATCTCGTGCAAGAACAAATAACGTCGGTAGGCGGCAAACTCATCGGTCGGGTCTGCAAGAAATGAAGAAGGATTTAAGCCGTGTTTCGTAAAGATTAGGAGTGTATCACCAATATTAGGTTCAGACACAGGATTGGCTATTACTGGATCGTGATTAAGATAGCAAATGAAAGTTTCCCCTCGTAGGGTCTGCATCTCAACGGCCAACGAAAGGGTTTTGCGTTGAGGGCTTTTCGTCACCACCCCCCGCACAACATGCGTTCCCGCTAAGGACGACAGGTCCGACTGACTATGATGGTATTTCAGTTGGAAAGCCACACTTCCCAACACCGTGAAAAACAAAAAAGAGGAACATCTGAAAGCATATAGGTAACGCTTCCGATGGAAGAAGAACATGAAGAAAACCAACAGCAGTAACGCCCCTACAAGCACCCACACCAACGGTACAGACACACCTGTCGAAAGTGAAAGGTAATCCACTCGACCTATCATCAGACAACCTATCGCCAGTCCAATGACAAATGCAACCAGTACGCGTCGCATGGGAGTTCCGACCCTAACGGGTCAGTTTGTCATAGAGTTCCTGCATGCCCTCTGTCGCTTTCTTCGCGATAATATGCACCGGCAGGTATCCTGGCACATTATTAGGAGAGGGATCGATGAGATAAATCTCTGCACCACTACGTGCATAACCCAAGAGTCCAGCAGCAGGATATACATTCAACGAAGTACCGATTACCACAATGATATCAGCCTCACTTACCGCTTCTGCAGCCGGCTCAATCATCGGAACAGCCTCACCGAACCACACGATGAACGGACGCAACTGACTTCCGTCCTTCGCCTTATCACCCATGTGGATATCCTCACCATCAGCCAACGTAACCACTTGTGAAGGGTCGTTCGGGTTATCTGTCGAAGTAGCCTTGGTGAGTTCTCCATGCAGGTGGATGATACGATGCGATCCGGCACGTTCGTGCAGGTTATCCACATTCTGAGTGACTACACACACATCATATTTTTCTTCGAGCGCAGCTACCAACTGATGGGCCTTATTCGGTTCCACCGTTTTCAGTTGACGACGTCTTTCATTATAGAATTGAATCACCAGCGCAGGATCACGATAATAGCCTTGGATACTTGCTACAGCCTCCACAGGATATTGCTCCCACAACCCTCCAGAATCGCGAAAGGTCGTAATGCCACTTTCTGCACTGATGCCTGCCCCTGTCAGGAATACGAGTTTCTTCATAATTTAAACCTTTATAGATTTGACTCATCAAAAGTGTGAATTTTATTTGAAACAGCAAAAGGTTTTTAGGAAAAAGATGACGGCGACGTCATATTTAAACAAGAAACTGCTGACATTGACTTTCAGAGATGACAAATAACAACTTAAAATAACCTTTGTATGAATTTACGTTTATCGTTCATTTTTACCGTTTTATTCACGGCTCTCACTCCTACATTTGCACAAGACAAGAATCCAGGGAAGGAACCCTTCAAATCCAACTTACCAATCATCATTCTCGAAGTTGACGGACGAATCAATGCGCAAGACAAGATTCCTGCGCACATGAAAGTCATTTATAAGGACGGACAGAAGCAGTATTCGTCCGATTCCAAGCAATTCAGCTACGACGGGCCCATCCGTATCAAGCTGAGGGGCAACAGTTCGTTAGGATACAACCAGAAGAAATTCACATTAGAAACCCGCGACAATAACGACAAAGAGCTCGATGTACCATTGCTGGGCATGCCTGCTGAGCACGATTGGGTATTACTCTCACCTTATGCAGACGTATCCATGATGAGAGATGCATTGGCGTTCCGTCTATGGACCGACATGGGCTATTGGGCACCAAGAATCAAAATGTGTGAGGTGGTGTATAACGGTGAATACGCCGGCATTTACGGACTTGCTGAATCCATCAAGGTAGGAAAGGAACGTCTCGACATAGCCAAGCTGAAGAAGAAAGACGTCAGCGGGCAGGAGTTGACGGGTGGTTACCTCCTGCGTATTGATACTTATAACGAGAAGGATGCGACCTTCACGTCCGATGTACCCGGCATAGGCCAGGGTGGCTTTACGAACCAGATTGTCTGGACGTGTCGCTCGCCTAAGAAGAAGAACCTGCAACCCGAGCAATTCGATTATATCAAAGGCTTCATCCGCGATATGGAACACTGTATCGCCTCTGATAACTATACCGACCCCAAGGAAGGATATTCGAAATACATCAATGTCAGTTCGTTTGTGGATTATTTCATCCATACGGAGTTGAGTCTCAATCCCGATGGGTATAAGCGAAGTGCTTACTTCTACAAAACCAAGCAAAACGACGATGGAACTGGTGGAAAACTACATGCAGGTCCTACATGGGATTACAATCTGGCATACGGCATGTGTAGTTTCTGCAATGCTGACGACATCCATGCATGGGTGTTCGAGGGTTGCAACACCAATCCTACCCCACAAATATGGAAAAAGTTATATCTCGACCCTGTTTTCCTCAAAAAGGTAAAGGCACGTTATGCAGAGCTGAGGAAGACAACGTTGAGCGAGAAACATATCTTTAGCATCGTCGACGAATATGCCAACCAGCTGTCAAAGGTACAGAAGCGTCATTTCGACCGCTATCCAGAACTGCTGGGCAACGAAACCAAGCGCAATGAGCCAGGAACAGGTATGTTCGGTAATTTCGGAGGAGGTTTTGGAGGCTTTGGAGGCGGTATGCCTGACATGAGTAATATGCCAAACTTCGGAGGAGGATTCCCTGGTTTCGGAGGAGCTGCAACCGACAGCACCAGTGTAGGTGGGTTCCCAGGCTTTGGAGGCGGTTTCCCTGGATTTGGTGGAGGTATGCCCGATATGAGCAACATGCCAAACTTTGGTAACTTCGAAGGATTCGGAGGCGGTTTCGGAGGCTTCGGAGGAAGATTCCCTGGTTTCGGTGGAGCTGCAACCGACAGCACCAGCGTAGGTGGATTCCCCGGATTTGGTGGAGGTATGCCCGATATGAGCAACATGCCCAACTTTGGTGACTTCGGAGGCTTCGGAGGCGGTTTCCCGGGAATGGGAGATATGGGTGGTATGGGCGACATGGGAGGCATGATGCTCTCGATGTTCCGCTCCTACTCCGTGAAGAGTTATGATGACGAAATCAAGATGCTGAAAGAATGGCTATCTGAACGCCTCAAAGCGCTCGACGAGAAGTTAGATTACCGCTCATAAGCCAAAAAACCATGCAAAATTGCAAAAAATAGTAAATAGTAAATTGTCAAATCGTAAATAATTCGTACCTTTGCACCCTGTTATGCAGATAAAAGAAAATATGGACAAACTTAGTTATGCACTTGGACTTGGTATCGGTCATCAGCTGAAGCAGATGGGCTTGAAGGGTCAACTCAAGATTGAAGACTTCGCCCAGTCAATTACTGATGTGCTCAACGATAGCCAACTCCAGATGACAAATGCAGAGGCACAAGTGCTGGTCAACTCTTTCTTCCAGGAACAAGAGAAGAAGATGCAGGAACAGCGTGCACAGGCTGGTAAGGCTGAACTCGAACGCGGAAAGGCGTTCCTTGCAAACAATGCAAAACGCGAAGGTGTGATTACCACCAAGAGTGGCCTGCAATATGAAGTATTGACTGAAGGCACAGGAAAGCATCCAAAGGCTACGGATAAGGTACGATGCCACTACGAAGGACGTCTGATCGACGATACCGTGTTCGACAGCTCTTATCGTCGCAACGAACCCGCTGTATTCGGTCTCAATCAGGTCATCGCAGGATGGACCGAAGGTCTTCAGCTCATGGGCGAAGGTGCCAAATACCGTTTCTTCATCCCTTACCTCTTAGGTTATGGCGAGAGCGGTGCGGGCGAACTCATTCCACCTTACGCTACGCTGGTATTCGACGTAGAACTACTTGAAGTGATATAATTTATTTACACATAAAATTAAAAGAAAATGAAAAAACTTATTTTCGCTGCAGCAGCATTCGCTGCAATCATGCTCACATCATGTGATAACACAAATGTCAAGGCTGAATTGAACGACAGCGTTGACTCACTCACCCACTTCCTTGGTATAGCACAGTCAGACGGTTTGAAGAACTACATGAAGATGCAGCTTCAGGTCGATTCTGCTTACACAAACGACTTCATCAAAGGTATGATCGAAGGCGCAACAGCAAAGGAAGATCCTAAGCAGGACGCTTACATGAAAGGTCTGACCGTAGGTAAACAGGTAAAGGACATGGCAGCTAACCTCAGCTCAGAGGTATATGCCGACGACTCTACAAAGCAGGTACCGGTTAAGAACCTCCTCGCAGGTATCATCGCTAGCTTGAAGGGCGAGAACACCATGTCTCCAGATAGCGCATACGGAGAATTCCAGCGCAGACTTCTGCCTCTCCGCACAGCTGCTCTCGAGAAGAAGTATGCTACTGAGAAGGCTGCTAACGAGAAGTTCCTTGCTGACAACGCAAAGAAAGAAGGCGTTAAGCAGGTTGAGGTAACAACTGAACGTGACGGAAAGCAAGTAAAGACATTCATCCAGTACAAGGTCCTCACTGAAGGCACAGGTGCACTTCCAACTGATACATCTACTGTGAAGTGCCTCTACGAAGGTCGCCTCATCGACGGAACTGTATTCGACAGCAACACAGAAGAAGGTCGTGAACCATTCGAGGTTAACCTCGCTATGCCACGCGTAATCCAGGGATGGGTTGAAGCACTCAAGTTGATGCCAGCAGGTAGCAAGTGGGAAGTTTACCTTCCACAGGAACTTGCTTACGGTGCACAGGACATGGGTCAGATCAAACCATTCTCTACACTCATCTTCACCATCGAAGTACTGAAGTAATATGAGCAAAAAGTTCATTCTTATCGTTTGTGCAGTTATGGCCAGTGTGTCATTAACTGCACAAACTGTAAAAAGCACACTCTCAGCCAAAGAACTGAAAGCTCAGCAGGCTGCAGAGCTCAAGGCATTCAAGGAAAAGCAGAAGAAAGAATTGGCCGATTTCATCGCCAAGCAGCAAAACCCCGAACTTGCCAAGTTCGATCTCTCAAAGCCCGAACTCCAGGACAAAGGCGACACCCTCGCCTACATCTTCGGAGCCTATCAGGCTAACGGGTTGAAAAAACACATGCACGATCAGATGAAAGTCGACACCACAAACACGCAGTACCTCGAAGCCTTCTATCGTGGACTTCTATCCAAAGTCGATGTCGACCGTGAAGATCAGATCGTTCATGCCCAGCAGGCAGGATACCAGATCGGTCAGCAAATCGAGACGCTGACCACAAACGTATCAAAAGACTACTATGCAGCCGAACCCGACAAGCGCCTCTCGCCATCCATCATCGGCAAGTCCATCATCCTTTCCCTCATGGGTAAGAACGAATACTCCATAGCCGATGCACGTGCCCTCTTCGAAGCACAGATGGAAGAACGACAGAAAGAGAACACCGAACGCCTCTACGGAGACAACCGCATCACAGGCGAACAGTTCCTCGCCGACAACGCCAAGAAGCCCGGAGTCACCGTACTCCCCTCAGGCCTCCAGTACAAAGTGCTGACCCAAGGCAACGGACCCGTACCGACACTCAACAACACCGTGAAGGTACACTATGCAGGTCGCCTCATCGACGGAACCGAGTTCGACAGCTCCTACAAGCGCGAAGAACCCTCCACCTTTGGTGTACGCCAAGTCATCCAGGGATGGACAGAAGCCCTTTGCCTTATGCCAGTAGGCAGCAAGTGGGAAATCTACATTCCACAGGACCTTGCCTATGGCAGTCGCAATCAAGGCAAGATCAAACCCTTCTCCGCTCTTATCTTTACTGTTGAGCTCATCGGCATCGAAAAATAAAAGCGCTCCAACTACAATCAAAGTGAACCCTGGAAGTTTTGCTGACTTTCAGGGTTCAATAGTCAATAATTTCGTGACTTTGTGGCCATCATGGACGACAAGCATTATCTACAACATCTCATCGACGAAGGCGAGCACCAGCAGCAAGACTTCAAATACCGGGTGTCTGATGCCATGAAGTTAGCCAAGTCCGTCTCGGCATTTGCCAATACCGACGGAGGCAGACTACTCATTGGTGTACGCGATGACGGACACATGTCAGGAGTACGCGATGAAGAAGAGATATACATGATGCATCAGGCCGCCTACCGCTACTGTTCCCCTCAAGCCAGTATCCAGTTCGACACCTATCATGTCGAAGGCCGTAACATCGTCGTCGCCACCGTTCCCCCATCCGACAAACGCCCTATCTGTGCCATCGATAATGATGGCCGTCATCGTGCCTATATCCGTATTGCCGATGAGAATATCGTAGCCTCACCCGTCCATCTCGCCATCTGGCGCGAGTTGCAAAACCCACAAGGCACCATCATGACCTATACAGATACCGTCCGCAAACTCATTGCTGCCTTAGAGAATCAGCACCTTACCCTAAACCAACTCGTCCGTCGTTCCACCATTCCCCGCCCCAAAGTCATCACCCTCTTAGCATGCCTCATCCACTTCCAGATAGCCCAATGCGAATACACCGACCAACAGTTCCTATTCAGTTTGGTGTAAACCCCTATTGAGTGAAAAACGGTAAAGTTTACCGTTTTCTTACCTATGCAGAAAAAAGATAAAATATTTGGCAGTTTCAACGAAAGGTTGTATCTTTGCATCGAATTACCAATAATCATGCAGTGATGATGCTGCAAATTGTATTCAATAAACTTAATTGTAACCCAAAAAACAAAAGAAAATGAAAAAGTTTGTTATGAGCTTTGCCGCTGTAGCAGCTATGCTGCTCTTGGCTTCATGTGGAAACAAAAGTACGAACAATGCTGCTGAAGGCGAAGGTGAGGCCGAGGCTACTCCTGCTGAGGTAGCTTATGAGACATTCACCGTTGAAAAGTACAACGCCAGCTTCGAATTGCCTCAGGGTATGCGCCGTACGGACGACCCTGTAATGGATAACGGTGGTTGCTGGACAATGGTTCCTGAGGACGACAACGACTGGCCTATCTATGCTGCTGTAGATTTCGGTGTTTATGAATCTTCATGGGGTGACTATGATGATGAGAGAATTCAGCGCGAATTTGACGAGGACATTCCTGAAGAGGCTGAGAAAACTCTCGACCTGGAGAAGAAGGAGTACACATACTCTGTCCTATCAACGGAAGAAGATGGTATCAACGAGTTCCACCGCGTTCTCTTCAAGGGTAACCAGTCAATCAACGTCACTATCTCTTACACCAAGAGATGGGAAGACAAACTGGGCGGCGATATTCGCGATCATATCCTGAAGTCTGCAAAGTTCAACTAATAGAAACCGGAAGACAAACAAATAGGGGGCCTTGGAAATCCATAGGTCCCCTATTTTGTTAGGTGGTGGAACAGAAATGCTACTCTACCTCGTATTGTTCGTGTTCCGGGTTATTCTCCTCTGCCTTGATGAGTTCGATGTTGAGCCGCTCGATTAAGGTGAGTTCCTCATCCACATCATCGTTCGATGGACGTGGAGAGAACCACGATTGTGTACCGAAATAGTCGACCAGATCGGGTGATGAGAACATATAGCCATGACGGGCAAGGATGGAGTTGCGCATGATGCGAAGCGCGGACTTCTTCATCGTGCGGAACATGCGGTCGTTGAGCAAAATCTGGTTTGCATAGCCAAACCGTGCCTCTGAGCCTGCCCACTTGAGTTTCTCGGCATGATTCTTGCGTGTGAAGAGACCGTATTCGTCTTGCTCTACTTCGTAGAGGGTGAGGCCTTCGAGGGTCGGCACAATCTCCCACTTACCATCAAGATGGGTAAGACCCTTGATCGACACCACTCGGGTGACGCATCCGTTGAACAGGATGTTCTCATACTCAGCACGTGCAACCCCTTTCTCGTAGATGATGTCACGACCTATCTCGATGATGTCGCCGTAGCTGTCGACATAGTTTCCCATAATCTGCTGTACCCACTTACCCTCAGCTACTTTCTCACCCGCAATGCTCTGGGTGCCATCGAGGACATTCAGTAGACTTCCATTGGGGTCGTAGAGGCAGATGAGACGCCAGCCACGTTCATTAATGAACTTGGCACGTGATGCCTTATCGTAGGGATTGAAACCGTCTGCGTTGGGATCTTCGCCCACCACATACTCGTCGGCTTTACCTGATACGGACGTCAGTTTGAATGCCAGTTCTTCGCCTTCGGCCATAGCGGTGAGGGTGATGGAACGGTCGTTGTTGACCTTAGCCGTATAGTCAAGCTCTCCGATGTTCCACTTCGAGCCGCTCTTAATACCCTGTGCCTGCACACCCACATAGGTGCACAGACACAGTACTGATAGTATAAAACGTGTCATGATGTTACTCCTTTGGTGTTACAATCATGTTGTCAAGCAGGAACTTCACTTCTTCGTCTTCCAGCAAACCGTCGATTGTCTCAGGCTGACCATCAGCTGGATATACTGTCATCATGAAATTATTATAGCCTCCCAAACCAGCTTCGCTGAAGTCTTTGAAGTCTACATAGTAGATGTAGCCATATTTCTTCAACTCGCTGTCTCCCATCAGAGAAGGATAACGGAACGCAGTACGGCCGGCAATCTTGGCATCTGCAATGCCTTGTTTCTCTTTTTCAAGACCGTTGGTCTGGATAATTCCTTTCCACTCATCGATGGTCTTGCTATCAAAATCGTTTACTGCAATAACAACTTTATCTCCAACAACATAAAACATATTGCTACCAGCAACTTCTGCGAGTGCCTCAGGCTTTGTCTTTGTAAACTCATAACCTTTGCCCTGAGGAACGACAACTGTCATATCAAACCACTTGTACTCTGAATAGGTCAGGGTATCTGTTGCAAATGCAGGTCCGTTACTACCATTACTCGTGTTACCACATGATACCATTAAAAGGCTTGCTGCCAAGATGGCGAAACTGAAAAATGATTTCTTCATAATCGTTGAATTGTTTAAAGGGTTATACATTATTTATTATTAGAAAGATTTTGCATGTGTTGGATGATTTTCTGCTCAATCAACTGATCAATCTGAGGCTCAAGCTGCGAAAACTTCCTATCGACCATACGCTCGACTATACCCTCTTGTTGGAGAAAGTAATGTAGGTAGTCGAGTGAGAACCGGGTGGCTTCTTCTTGTTGAGTTGTTTTATTCATCTGTCGATTGTTTTTGTTTGACGGTGCAAAGTTACGCAGAAAAAAGGATATGCCAATTGATAAAATCTGCCAATTATCGAATACAGAATTGTTCTTTTCTTCCAAAGGTAAAAAAATATCAGGCCTTGACGCCTGATATTTACCCGATTTGACCGATGAAATGGGCTCTTTTTTATCGTTCCCGATACTGAGTAGGAGTAATTCCGAAGATGCGTTTGAACGTATGGGTGAAGCTACTGGCGTCGTCGAATCCACAACGAAAAGCGACATCGACGATTGGTAGTTCGGGCTGATCGACAAGCAACTTCGCAGCTTTCTCCATCTGGATGGCCGAAATGAAAGCTTTGGGGCTCTCGCCAGCCGCACTCATCAATCTGCGGCGGAAGGTCTGCACACTCATGTTCAACTTCGAAGCAATGACCTCTACGCTCCACTGCTTGTTAGCAAAGCCTTCGTTGACGGCCTCTATGACTCGCATCAGGAACAGACGATCCTCATTTGGCACTTGCACCTCAGCAACGGATGCAGGCTCTGCAATCGTTTCTGATGTAACGGAAGCAGGAGTGTTGACAGCTTGTGCACGTAAGAGGGATATCTCATGCATGAGCGCCTCGATACGTTTCTGCTCATGCTGACGAATGCGACGAACCATAAACCATGCCAGGAGAAGTACTAGGAGCAACACTATGATGGCAATGATGATGGTACGCAGATGAGCACTTCGAACAGCTTGATTCTCCATCGTCAACTGATCGTTGCCGAATTCTGCATTGTAGCGACTCAGACTTTCAGCCGTAGAATGGGTGTAAAGAGAGTCTTTCAACAGGTCGAAATAGTCAAGTTCAATCTTTGCACTATCGGGATTCAAGTCCCAATAGCACTCGTAAAGTCCTCGATGGGAGTGGATTTCGTTGTATAAGTCACCCATCTTTGAGAACAATTCAGCCGCCTCCTTATAATAAGGTATCGCCTCAGAAGGTCGCTTCTGACAAAGGAGCGACATACCTAGCTTATTCAGGTCGATGGCCAATGAATGGTAGTCGCCCATCTGACGAAGGGACGGGATACAGGTACGGAGCGCCTGCTCTGCTTCCTTATAACGATGAAGTCCTATCAAAGCTGAAGCCTTTTGAGAGAGTCGAACGATCATTTTCGACTCGCGTCCCAACTGTTTCTCTATTTCATAAGCCTGTTCAGCAAAGGGAAGAGCAATGGTATCGTTGCCCAACGCATGGTAAATCTCAGAAGCCATACCCATGATGATGGCCTTGCGAGCCGGATTGTCAGCTTGTTCAGCATGATCGAGTGCCTGAAGAATGATCTGCTCAGCTTCTTTGGCTTGATAGCCAGCCATATAGATACCGGCAAGGGTGTTCATACTCGACGAAATACGATCGTGATCACCCTCACGGACCTCTATTTCTACACTCTGTTTGGCATAGGTAGCAGCCTGTTTGAAATCGCCCAAACGCACATAGATACATCCCAACGTATTCAAGCAATCGGCTTTCTCCGGATTCGAAGGATGGTACTTTTCAAGTGCCTTCAAAGCATAAGATTCTGCCTCCTTGAAACGGGCCTGGTCATAGAGCCACTCAGCAGCCCAAAACCACACTTGCTGCTGAAGCGAGTCAGTAGAGGCAGAAGTCGGGAAGACCGTCTGCTCGTCGATAAACTCTTGCTTGAACAAGGTATCGAAGAAGTCGTTTGCCAAAGAAACACTAGGATTCTGGTCGAATCGTGAAAGGGCCTCATCAACATTCTGTGCCCAAATTGCAAGACTTGAACTGGCAAGGAACCAAACTAACAGCTGCTTTTTCATGAGGTCTTATACTCTTTGTGCTTACTGAGCAGGGGTGTTCAGTTTCATGGATTTCAGCACACGCTTAGCTGCTTTGTCCAACGTAGACTTATGATCGTCGAAATAGTAGAATATCAGTTTTGCATAACGTCCATCACGCACGATGTAGCGTGTGTGGTGCTGCATCCCGTTCTTGTGCTCCCACGAGGTAGCGACATTCTTCTTGATTTCCGTAGTCGATTCCTTCGTAAACTTCTGTGTGCTTTCCATGAAGGTTTTCAGATACTCCGAAGCCTCAGACTCTTTCACTTTGAGACCACCTTGATAGACAATATCGATAAACACACCTTTCGAACGTGCTCTCAAGTTGAAGCGCCCGAAATCAGCATCGGGCTTGATACCTGCAGGCGCTTCGAAGGTCAACCCCAAATCCGGATAGGTTACACGGTCCCAGTCTTTGTTAATCGACTCTATGATAGGATCGTCTCCGTCATCCATCATTGGCATTCCATTAGCAGCAAAGGTTCCTAATGCGAGAACCATCGCAGCAAACAACAAAAATACTCGTTTCATAATAATACTTTTTTATAAATTAGAATTGTCCGATGGTGCAAAGGTACGAAAAAAATGTAAAACGTAAAATGTAAAATGCAAGAAAAATGGAGAATGACAAAGGGAAAACCTTCAGAGGGGTAGGAAAATCCCTATCACGTTTAGGAATTCGGAATTTAATCGTTTTTA
>CAMYYX010000014.1 GCA_947303695.1 uncultured Prevotellaceae bacterium
GGATAAAATTTTCACGTTCGACAATAAAAATACATTCTTATTGTGCTCACTTAACCAAATTTTTCATTAACTTTGCTCATGAAAATAAAACAAATCCACAAAAAAACAACCAAATTCGTATGAATTCAACCAATAACCCAATTGCTCAAGACTTGATGACACTGATGGATGCTGCACCCGTCAACTTCCTCGCTGCCGAATATGTAGAATCACAACTGAAAGCTTCCGGATTTAAAGAACTCAAAGCGGAAGAAGCATGGCCGGAACTGAAAGCAGGCGACCAATTCTTTGTAACGAAAAACAATACTGCCGTCTTTGCGTTCCGTATAGGCAACAAGCCTACAGCAGAAGCTGGATTCAAGTTGATTTGTGCGCATAGCGACTCACCAGGATTCCGCATTAAGCCTCATGCTGAAATGAAAGGCGAAGGAGGAATGGTAAAACTCAACACCGAAGTGTATGGTGGACCTATACTATATACTTGGTTCGACCGTCCGTTGAGTGTAGCCGGACGTGTATTACTCCGTAGCGACAACCCACTACAACCCATTGTACGTCGTATCCGAGTAGCTCGTCCTTTACTTATTATCCCACACCTTGCCATTCATTTTAACCGCTCCGTGAACGAAGGAAATCCATTGAGCAAGCAAAAAGACATGCTGCCTGTACTCGGAATCATCAATAAAGAGTTGGAAGCAAACGGACTGCTGCTGGAGGTGATTGCCAAGGAGCTCAAATGCGCGAAAGAAGATATCATCGATTTCGACCTTTCTCTTTACGACACACAGCCAGCTGTGCTGACGGGACTGAACGAAGAGTTCGTCAGTTGCGGACGTCTTGACGACCTTGCAATGGTGCATGCAGGTCTCTATGCCCTACTCCACTCTAAGATGACTGATATGACTCAAGTATTAGCCATATTCGACAACGAAGAGACAGGAAGTGGCACCAAACAAGGGGCAGCCTCACCAGTACTGAGAAACATCATGCAGCGCATCAGTGACCAGGAAGGCAGCAAGGACGGATTTTTCCGAGCCATCGAACGCTCATTCATGATCAGTGCCGACATGGCTCATGCCGTTCACCCTAACTACACAGAGAAGCACGACCCAACCAACCATCCAGTGATGGGTGGAGGACCTGTCATCAAAATCAATGCGAACCAAAAATATGTGACCGATGCTGAGAGTGCTGCCGTTTTCGCAGAGATATGCAGAAAAGCAGAAGTGCCAGTACAATATTTCGTCAACCACAGCGACAGTGCTGGTGGAAGCACATTGGGAAATATTCTCACTTCACAAATGCCTATGCGAGGCGTGGATATGGGCAATCCTATGTGGGCTATGCATAGCGTCCGTGAAACCATCTGCGTGAAAGACCAAGAATACGTCTGCAAGGCTTTCACCACGTTTTTCGAATTGCCACATTAAGATAATTGTATTTTTATTTGGCAGAATCAATTAAAAGCACTAAATTTGCGTCATTAAACTGAACAAGATTAACAACATGAGAAAAATGAACAGCCTTAAAAGATTAGTACTGACAATTGTCATACTCATGACAAGTTTAACAGGGTTTGCACAACAACGTTCAATGGACGAGGTGATGCGTATCGCTCAAAACCATTTGCAGAATCGTGTGACAAAATCAGGAAAACGATTAGCTCCTCCTACAGAGAAAGCAACGATTCTACGTTCATCACAACTGTTTCCTTCAGCACTACGCATGAGTAATGCAGAATCCTTTTATGTGCTATCATATCCCCACAATCATTGTTTCGTGATGGTATCAGGCGATGAACGGATGTCACCTATTCTTGCTTACTCAAACGAACATGGGTTTGACTTTGACAACATGGCTCCTCAGACAAAATCGTTCATCCAAGCATATGTGGCTCAAGCAGAAGCGCTTCAAAGCGGTGCACCTCGTAAACTATATTTAAATCGTGCCCCGACAACCATAACACCACAGAAAGTCGACCAGATACTCCAGACAACATGGGCACAAAGGGCACCTTACAACAACCGCTGTCCACTCATCGGTTCGCAACGGACAATTACTGGATGTGTAGCAACTGCGATCGGACAATTGATGAACTACTACCAATATCCAAAAGTAGGAATCGGAAGTATCTCATACACAACAGAGACAGAAAACCTATCTGTCTATGTTGACCTCAGTACTGTTTATTTCTCATGGGGAGACATGCTTGACAACTACAGCAACGGATATTCTGACAAACAGGCTAAAGCAGTATCCGACCTGTTGTTTGCCATTGGTGCGTCAGTACATATGAACTATGGCCTGAGTGCAAGTGGTTCGAACTTAGGCGATGCCGGCACAGCACTCATCAAGCATTTTAAATATGATAAAGACATTGTTGACCTGCAATTCAGACGCATGTCCACCCCCATGATTCATCAGTTCATCATGCAAGAACTCATCGCTGGGCGTCCAATCCCATGCGGTGGTAGTAACACGAATAATGAGGGACACGCATTCATCATCGATGGTATGACCCCCGATGGCGACGACTATCCGTTCTACCATTTCAATTGGGGTTGGGGCGGTTACAACGACGGCGACTTTAAAATGGTCGACATCGAATACTGCAAGGACAATTTCATGTTGCTCTATTGTCAGCCCGAGAATGACTCCGTTGATATTGCCAACTTCGTTCAGGCACAAAGCATTGAACCATCTGCTCATAAAGTAAACCCATCATTGACAGGTTATCTCAACGTTCGTCTGAAAGAAGTATACAATGGTAAGCAAGGTACGTTCAATGGTATGCTTAACGTCTATATGGTCAATGAAGAAGGTATACGCACCAAGATTGGAGAACGTGGCGTGCAACTAGAATATCCCGCTTACTATGCCTATGAAATTCCTTGTCAAGTACCAAGCGAAATGTCTTTGGGTACATACACCTTAGCTGTCGATGCTCAGGATCTTGCGACAGGTGCCGAATCTCCAGTCTATTTCGCAGAAGACGATATCATCGAAGTGACTGACGAAGCGGTCGACTATGTACCAAATATGCAGGCAACAAAGATGGTATTCGTTAAAGAAAACATGAACGATAGTACCGTTTGCGTAGCATTCACGGACTTTCTCAATTTCAATGGTGAACCTTTCAAGGGTGATGTATCACTTGCACTCGTTACCGAGAACAACAAAATCATTTGTATGCTAGGCGAACCGGTCAAGACAAAGCAGACATATAACCGTTACATAAACTATTCTACCCCGTTTGGAAACCTTAAAGGAATCGTTCCTGATTCTGTGCCTGACGATATTTATCACGTTGTCATAATGGCTCGCCAGGAAGGATTTGAAGGATGGGGATGGGTCAAGAAATACGAATTGGTAGGTAATAGTATCCGCAACGCAGGAGAAGATCTCTTCCTCACCATTCAAATTGAAGACCATAAAATCAAGACTGACAATATCGTTGTTCCGCAGAAGTTCTTTGCCGACATCGAAACCACCGATATGATTCTCAACGAAGAGAAATGCAAAGAACGCTTCTTCAGTATCACCATCAGTGACTTCGCAAACCTTGGCTCAGAAACGTTCCAAGGTGGTATCTCACTCGCTTTGGCAGACGATGACAATAACGTCATCATTGCATTCGGATCAGCCGTCAGCGTAACGAGTCTGTCACCTTATTATTCGCATAGCGGCAAAACGACCCTTGAAGGCGAACTGCCCGATACCATATCCGACGGGCACTACCGACTCTGTGTCGCAGCACAGCAGAAAGGCTACAGCAATTGGACACCTGTCACATTGTTCACAGTAGAGGAAGGCTACATCGGAGACACCAACATCGAAAAATTCTTCGACCTATGGGTCATCAACGGACAACCTACCTTCAAGCTCTTTAAGCGCGAAGATGTTAATCATGACGGTATCGTTGACACCCAAGATGTGCTCGCCATCTACAAGTTCATGCAGAATTCAACAGGCGACGAAGAATATCCTGTAGAGGATGTCAATAGTGACGGAGTGGTAGACACTCAAGACGTGCTTATCATCTATACCTACATGCAAGAAAACTGATGCCAACAAAAGCGAAGTTGTGGAACAGCAACTATACGAAGACATGGATATCCACTTTCATGCTCTACGTATCGTTCATGTTGCTCATGCCCCTTTTCCCCCTCTATCTGCGCGACACTTTTGGAGCCAACAAGGAAACCATCGGTATAGTCCTCTCGGGCTATACCTTGGCAGCCTTGTTCATACGCCCCATCAGCGGATACCTCGTCGATACATTTCCTCGTAAGGTCATTCTCCTCATCTTCTACTTCCTTTTCGCAGCTGTTTCTGCAGGCTATCTCGTCGCTACATCCATCACCCTCTTTGCCATCTTCCGCACCCTCCACGGCATACCCTTTGGGGCAACCACTGTGGCAGGGACCACTGTAGCCGTCGATGTGCTCCACCCGACACGAAGAGCAGAAGGTATCGGATATTATGGACTGAGCAACAATATCGCAACAGCCATCAGCCCCACCATCGCCATCTGGATACTCCATTTCACGCAAAGCTACACCCTACTCTTCTGGCTCTCCATCATCATCTCCCTCATCGGGTTGATCATCAGTTCTACCATCCACACTACCCCAACCAACAACTCGTCACCCCTGACACAAAGCGACAGCTCTCGCGAACCGAGTTCGTTTACACCCAATAGAACTCCCACAACCAGAATGTCTCGCAAGTTTATCGTTGTGCTGGGTAAACTCTTCCTCCTCAGCGGATGGCCCCTTGCCATCAGCATGGTTTGCTTTTCTATGTCGTATGGCATACTCTCCACTTATGTCGCCATCTATGCAGCAGAGGAACTCGGCATCCAAGAGGGTGCTGGCATCTTCTTTTTCTTGTTAGCCAGTGGACTTGCGCTTTCACGCTTGACAGGAGCCAGAGGACTACGCCAAGGAAGGGTCGTACATAATGCCCGCGATGGTATGCTTGTGTCGCTCGTAGGATACCTGCTCTTTGCGGCCATACACCACCCACTTGCTTTCTATGCCTCAGCACTCATTATTGGGTTGGGCAACGGACACATGTATCCTGCCTATCAGAACATGTTTATCAATCTTGCCACTTCACATCAACGCGGAACTGCTAATTCCACCCTTCTCACCTCGTGGGATTCCGGCATGGGATTAGGTGTATTGTTTGGAGGCATCCTTGCTGAAGCAGTCAACTACCACGCTTCGTTCTGGATGATGTGGATAGCCAACCTCTTGGGCGTACTCACCTTTTTCCTGTTGGCACGGCACCATTACCAGCTTCATTGCAGGGAGTAAGGATTTCTTCCTTATCTTATACCAATTGCTATTTGCAGAGCAGAAAAATGACATAAATCAGCACAGAAAATACATTTTTAATGTATTCGAGACTCTAAAATTTGACCGATTCAACAAAATGTACTAACTTTGCAGTCGGTTTTGAGTATTATCAAAATAAAATAAAGAGGATGCCGAAACGCTTGGAAGGGAGTAGGCACAAATAAAAATATTTAATTGTTTTAGTTATGAAGAAAATGATTGTAATGGTTGCAGTTGGTGCCCTGATGTTGGTATCTTGCAACAATGGTCTCAGCGAAGAAGGACAGAAGGCATGGGACAATTTCAAAGATCTTGCAGCTACATTTGAAAGCTTAGAGGCAGCAGACGCTAACTACGACTCTATGGAAGAGTTGAACGCTGGTTACGAAGCATTCTCAGAGGCTTCAACTAACATGGCTCAGTATGTATTCCAGATCACAGAAGAGCAGGCTGACAGTTTCAAGACTATCTGCGAAAACTGCGCTGCAGTTTATCAGCAGGCACAGGAAATGTCACAGGCTGCTGACGAGATCGACGAGGCTGCTGACGAATTCGAAGATGCAGCTGACGAACTCGACGAGGCTATCGAAGACGTAGAATAATCAACAACATCTATCATAAATGGCTGCGGGAATCCATCTCGCAGCCATTTTTTAAAAACAGGAACGACACATGCGTACCACCATATTATCCATCTTAGCACTACTGCTGCTGGCATCGTGCGACAGCTTGCTGAGTTCAGACAACCAAGCAAAAGAAACCAACTTTGAGTCTGATGCACAGACCTTTTATGAGTTGACATTCAAGTTGCCAGGCGAACCCGACAACCAATACATAGGACTACTCATCTATACCGACGACGAGCACTGCAAAATGCGACTCGTGGACAACGAGATGCTGGAACAGAACCAATGCATGATGGCCGACTACACGTGTCAAGTAGAGGAAAAAGAAGGCGCGGACGATATCGGCGTGATGTACTACATCCCCGACCAAGAGGAAATGCCCATGCTGATGTGGGTATGGAACGAAGGCGACCTCTCCGACATGAACGAAGCCCCCTACTTGGGCTACGACCTCGACGACCCTGACTCATGGATTCAGACCGACCGGTTTGTTGAGATCTCTCTGGCTGACATGGACGAAGATTACATTGCCCAATTCTATGGTAAGGATGAACCAGAATACCAGATGATGCTGCAAGGCATCGAGACCGTGCAAAACCAGTATGCAGGAAGCACACAGGAAGTTAGTCCTACCGACGGCGACGTCACCCTCCATCTGATGGTAGTGGCCAATACCGAGGTGAGCGATATCGGTCCCGCTTGCGAAATCGACCAACGACGCATCCGCAGCGAGTTTGGCGGCATTGCCAAGGCTCTCGGCATGAATCTTGAAGAGACCCTTGTCAGTGGAGAAAACTACGGAGTGAGCAACGTTGTCGAGGCATTAGACGAACTGAATCCTGGAACCAACGACGTCGTAGTGTTCGTGTACACTGGTCACGGATTCCGGTTTAGCGACCAAGAAGACGACTACCCCTGCCTCGACTTAGCATCGAGCGCCTACGACGATGTGGAAGACAATTACCTGCCCCTCATCGACATCTACGACGCCATCGTTGAGAAAGACGCCCGTCTGAACCTCGTGCTCAGCGACTGCTGCAACAGCTTCATCGACATCGACCAATGCATGGTGCGAAGCAACTCACTTTTCTCACGTTCCAACACCAATTTCAACCTACAGAAACTCAGCACTCTGTTCCTGCAAACCGAAGGTAACATCATCGCCACAGCCGCCAGTCCTGGCGAAGTGTCATGGTGTGGCGACAACGGAGGCTTCTTCCTCCTGAGCTTCTTCGAGAGCTTGCGCAGCCAAATCAGCGCACTCAACCAGAACGAACCTTCATGGGACACCGTGATCAACAACGCCATCCGTTCTGCAGCCAGGAAGACCGACAACAGCGCCAGCTGCAAACGCCAGAACGGATTGAAAGACATAGAAGTCAGCAAGGTTGCTGAGGATTGATAATGAAAGTACGATACACCAAGCGACGCTACTCACCGAGCAGCGCCGCTTGTGTGTTTATGTCGCCCGCAAGTACTTAGAAGGATGAAAACGAGCCCAAAATCAGAGGAAGATGAGGTTTTTGAGCGGAATTAACATTAATTATCACTTTAAGTGCTTATTTTATCAATTACTTTTGCTAACTTTGCAAAAAATTAGAGGAAAAGGGACATGGAAACAAGTATGTTTGAACGGATGCAGTCACTACCACTCTTACAAGGTCTTACCTTGCAAGAATTCAGTGATTTGATTTTGAATATGAAATTAGACTTCAAACAATGGGAAGAAGGTGATGTCATTGTGGGGCAAGGCGACCATTGCAACAATCTCATATACATCATCGACGGCGAGTTTGAAGCAGAACTACACGACGACAGAACGGCTTTGATTCTCACTGAGACATGTACGGCCACGCCTCACCTCATCGAACCATATAACTTATTCGGAGTGAAACGTTCCTATGAACGGTCATATGCATTCAAAACAATCGGTTCTACAT
Organism: uncultured Prevotellaceae bacterium; assembly: GCA_947303695.1. Classification (GTDB taxonomy): domain Bacteria; phylum Bacteroidota; class Bacteroidia; order Bacteroidales; family Bacteroidaceae; genus Colivivens. The sequence continues at coordinate 7,909 of CAMYYX010000014.1, forward strand.
TTTCCATTTCCAGAGAGTTCTTCATGCAACGCATGCTTCACAACAATATCGTGCGTAGCAATTATATTAATTATCTGTGCAACAACCTTCGCAAAGCACATACTTCACATATGGCGGTACCTTCAGATAGTATAGAATCTAAGATAAAAACGGTTATTGCCAGTTTCTGCATATTTCCCGAAGGAGAGAAAAACGTGAGAGTGAAAATGAACGATTTGGCTGCTCTCGTCGACGAAACGCGTCTCAATGTCTCAAATGTACTGAACAAATGGAACGATATGGGCATCATTGAGTTGCGACGTTATGGTTTTACCATCAAAGAGTTTACCAACCTATGAACATTTTCCTGAAAAAATATAACACCCCGTTCGACGCCATTCCGTTTGACAAGATACGTCTTGAGGATTACGAACCAGCCCTGCGCGAAGGAATGAAAGTCGAGAATGAAGAAATGGCACACATCGCCGACAATCCAGAAGCTCCTACATTCGAGAATACTATCGAAGCTATGGAGCAATCAGGTGAGTTGTTAGGCGAAGTGTCGGAGGTGTTGTTCAACCTCATATCAGCAGAAACGAACGACGAACTGGACGAGCTAGCAGAGAAGATGTCCCCTATCCTCTCGGACCATGCCAACGATATCATGTTCAATCCGAAACTGGCACAACGAGTAAAAGAGGTATATGAGTCGTACACAAGCGGTAAACAACCATTGGACAGTTTAACCACTGAACAGCAGCAATTGCTAAGAGACACCTATCTAGGTTTTGTGCGTAGCGGATCTTACCTCACGAAAGACAAACAAAAGCGATTGAAGCAAATCGGTAATGAGATGAGTAAGCTGGACTTGCAGTTCTCTCAGAACAAACTGAAAGAAATCAACGCTTTTACCCTTCACATCACCGACGAAGCCGACTTGGCAGGACTGCCCGAAAGTGCTATTGAAGCCGCAAGTATCGCTGCGAAGGAACACTTTAAATCATCCCCCTTTAAGGGGGACAAGAGAGGATCCTGGCTCATCACCTTACATAGTCCTAGCATGTCACCATTCATGACATATAGCAGTCGTCGGGAATTGCGTAAACAAGTGTGGATGGCTTACAACACCATCTGTACACATGACAACAAACAAAACAACACTCAGATTGTGAAGCGTATCGTGGACTTAAGTCGCGAAGAGGCACAAATCATGGGTTACAACAACTATGCCGACTATGTACTGGAGGAACGCATGGCGCAGAACAAAGAGAACGTCTACAAACTGCTCCATCAACTCATCGAAGCATACCGTCCAACTGCACTGAAAGAGTTGGAGGACATACGACAGATGGCACACGAGATGGAAGGCGACGATTTTGAACTGATGCCATGGGACATGGCCTATTATTCGAACAAATTGCAGGAGAAGCTATACAATATCAACTCTGAGATGTTACGTCCATATCTGGAACTCAGCCGGGTGAAGGAAGGCGTGTTCGGATTAGCAACGAAACTGTATGGCATCACATTCCGACAGAATCGCGACATTCCCGTCTATCACCCCGATGTAGACGTATTTGAGGTGTACGACCGTGACGGTTCATTCCTCGCCCTACTCTACTGCGACTTCTATCCGCGCAAAAGCAAGAAGTCGGGCGCATGGATGACGTCCTACAAAGGTCAGAGCATCGACAAAGACGGCGTAAATCATCGTCCACACGTGTCGTTAGTGATGAACTTCACGAAACCCACAGAAACCAAACCCGCGTTGCTGACATTGGGAGAAGTGGAGACATTCCTCCACGAGTTTGGACATGCGCTACACGAAATGTTCTCAAACTGCCAATACGAAGAGTTGAGTGGTACAAACGTCTATTGGGATTTTGTGGAGTTGCCTTCCCAATTCATGGAGAACTTCGCCATCGAAAAAGACTTCCTCTCCACGTTTGCCCGTCACTACGAGACAGGAGAGCCGCTCCCCGATGAACTGATACAGCGCATCATAGACAGTCGCAATTTCGGTGTAGCAATGGGATGTCTGCGTCAGGTGAGCTTCGGTTTGCTCGACATGGCCTACTACACGCTCGACCATGAACTCGATGACAACATCGAAGCCTTTGAAAAAGAGGCATGGAAAGAGGCCGTCATCACCCCATCGGTACCAGGCACATGCATGTCGGTGCAGTTCTCTCACATCATGGCTGGAGGTTATGCCGCAGGCTACTACAGCTATAAATGGGCAGAGGTGCTCGATGCCGATGCATTCTCTGTATTCAAACAGCATGGATTGTTCGATGCAGCAACAGCCAATAGTTTCCGCCAGAATATACTGTCGAAAGGAGCTACCGAACACCCAATGACACTCTACAAACGTTTCCGCGGACAGGAACCTACCATCGATGCATTGCTCGAACGAAACGGAATCAATAAAACAGAAAAGAAATGAAACAGATAGGAATCATATTATCGCTTTGCTTGCTTTTAGCTGCATGTAGCACTGAAGACGATGTCAACGAGATATTCTGCGGCAAACGTTTCAAGATTACGGGTCTGACCTATAACGGACAAAAGATCGTAAAAGACGTGAAAGAATTTTACGCTGTCGATGGCACCTACTGGATTTCATTCTCCCAAATGTCAGTTACCGGCGTGTTGCAATCAGGTATGAGTGTCGAGGGAACATGGAGTGCTGACGGAGGTAATCGTCAATTGACAATTCACCTCACATCGCCCAGCAACTCTGATGGAGCATCCGACATCTGTAATAAGGTGGTCAACATACTGAAGAATGCCACATCGTATAGTGGCGACAGCAACGTACTGAGGATCAAACGCGACAACAGCTCGTACATTGAACTCAGCTCACTATAGAATTAATACTCAAAACATATAAAAGAAATGACTGAAGAGAAACAGCATCAACTCGACCAACGCTATCTGAGAATGGCCAAGATTTGGGCCGAGAACAGCTATTGCAAACGCCGTCAGGTGGGTGCATTGGTCGTAAAGAACCAAATGATTATCAGCGACGGATTCAACGGGACGCCATCGGGATTTGAGAATGTGTGTGAAGAGAACGACGTAACCAAACCCTATGTGCTTCACGCTGAAGCGAACGCTATCACCAAACTGGCTCGCTCGCACAATTCTAGTGACAAAGCGACCCTATATGTCACAGCTTCTCCATGTCTGGAATGTGCCAAGCTCATCATACAATCGGGCATCAAGCGTGTGATTTACGGTGAGCAATATCGTCTGAGCGACGGCATCGACCTCCTCAAACGAGCAGGAATCGAAGTAGTACAAATGGATATATAAATAATAAGAATATGCATCGCAATTCAAGATTTGCACCATTGTTGATTGCCATCAGCGTCATTGCGGGTATCATCATCGGCACGTTCTTCGCAAATCGGTTTTCGGGCAACCGCCTGAACATCATTAACACGTCGTCGAACAAGATCAACGACTTGCTTCATATCATCGATGACCAATATGTTGACACGGTGAACATTGCGGACATCGTTGAGCAAGCAATGCCAAGAATACTGGCAGAGCTCGATCCACATTGCTCTTACATCTCTGCGGAGGATGCCAAGACAGCGAACGATGACCTCGACGGAAGTTTCTGTGGAGTTGGTGTACAGTTCTCTATCAAGAAAGATACTGTATATATTACGAACATCATCAGCGGAGGACCTGCTGAAAAAGTGGGTTTGATGGCTGGCGACCGCATCATCTCAGTCGATGACGAGCCGTATGTAGGAAAAGTCGTTACCAACGAAGAGACGCTGCACAGACTCAAAGGCGAGCGCGACTCACAGGTCAAAGTAGGCATCGTACGTCGTGGCGAGAAAGCACCGCTTTCATTTACCATCACACGAGGCGACATCCCTATTAAGAGCATCGACGCCACTTATATGCTGACGGATAAGTTAGGTTATATACGCATCAACAAATTTGGCAAGACCACCTATCCTGAGCTGCTCATTTCGCTGGCAGAGCTCGAGCAAGAGAATTTCAAGGGTTTGGTGATTGACTTGCGTGGAAACACAGGCGGTTATCTCGATTGTGCCATCCAATTGGTCAACGAATTCCTACCTGCTGACAAACTCATCGTCTACACCGAAGGACGTAAAGCAAGCCGTGAGGATTACAGAAGTAATGGACAGGGATCGTATCAGAAACTGCCGCTCATTGTGTTGACAGACGAAGGTACTGCCAGTGCGGCAGAGATTTTCTCAGGAGCCATACAAGATAACGACCGCGGCATCATCGTCGGACGACGTTCGTTCGGAAAAGGCTTAGTTCAGAAACCGATGATGTTCTCCGACGGAAGTCTCATTCACCTCACCGTATCACGCTATTACACTCCTTCAGGACGCTGTATCCAGAAGCCATACGTAAACGGAGAAGACAAAGAATACGAATACGACATTGCCAACCGATATCTGCACGGAGAGTTCTTCAACGAAGATAGCATCCGTCAGACAGGCGATGTCTACACCACCAGTATCGGACGCAAGGTATATGGAGGTGGTGGCATCATGCCAGACTATTTCGTGGCAGAAGACACGACTCTATTCACCACCTACTATCAAGAAGTGGTTCAGAAAGGGCTCGTATCACAGTTCTGCTTTGAATATACCGACAACAACCGTGCGAAGTATGCCAACTGCGATAACGCAGATGAAGTACTCAAGCAGCTGAAGCGTGACCATGTGATTCAGCAGTTCATCAATTATTGCGACTCCAAAGGGGTGAAACGTCGTAACAACATGATACTCCATTCACAGCAGCTGATTGAGAATGTGGTACACGGCCTCATCCTCTACAACTTGCTCGACATCACTGAGTACCTGAAGTTCATTAACAAAGACGATGTGACCATACAGAAAGCCATCCAACTTTTCAACGATGGCCTCACGACTCCTACCCTACCAGCCAATGAGCAAACAAGAGATAAGAAAACAGCTTACGCAACTCCGCATCCAACTCTCAAAGTCTGGCTCACTGCATAATCAAAGCCCGAAAATCATTGAGAAACTGGAGCGTCATCCATTGTTCCAACAGGCACAATGGGTGCTGCTGTTCCATTCGCTGAGCGATGAGGTGAACACCCATGAGCTGATTGAGCGTTATAAGGACAAAAAGACCATCATCTTGCCGTCAGTCGTAGGTGATGAACTCGAATTGCACATCTACGATGCATCATCGGCTACGAAACAAGGCGCATTCAACATCATCGAATCGTGCGGTCTCCTACTCCCTCAGTCCGACTACCACCGCATCGACCTTGCCATCATACCTGGAGTAGCATTCGACCATGAGGGCAATCGTTTGGGACGTGGTAAAGGGTATTACGACCGCTTGTTGCCACAACTTCAGTGCCACACCATCGGCCTTTGCTATCCTTACCAGCTCATCGAGTCAGTACCCCATGAGCCACATGATATCAAGGTGAAAGAAGTGCTGACAATTGATTGATAGACAATATATACCATTATATATGCAACCTGCATCAACATATACAGACAACGGTAACCCGTTACGATTGATCAACTTCAACGACTTCCCTGTCGACGACCGATTCCCCCAAATCAAGGGGAAACTGTTTTTGGCAGATAATTTCGACACGGAAGACGTCACGGAAGACGAACGATTCCAGTCAAGCAAAAGCCGAGGAGTCGGAATCCCCTTCCAACTCAGCATGACGCTCATCTTCCTCTGTGTCAAAGGAAATCTGAAGATAAAAATCAACTTACAAGAATACGAGCTGACATCCAGCATGGCTGCAACCCTCGTTGTTGGATCGTTCATGGAAATCATCGAATTCTCCAACGACTTCAAGGGAGCTGTTCTGGCCGTTGCACCCGACTTTATCAATCTCAGCGAGGATATAAAGACGTCTTTAGCGGTTTATCGTCATGCAGCAGACGTACCGCTGTATAAGTTCAATGAGAAGCACATGAAAGAAACGGAGGAAATCTATCACATGATGAAACGCAAACTGCTCGACAAGAACTTCCAATATCGCGAGCAGGTAGCAAAAGCATACCTCGACCTCTTCCGCTACAATGGCTTCCAGTCGTTCTACGAGAGGAGCATGATGGTTAAGGAGCACAATGTACGGACACGTAAAGACGACCTCTTTGCAAAGTTCATAGACATGGTTCAGAATCATTATCGTGAGAACCGACAAGTCATCTTCTATGCCGACAAGCTTTGCATCAGCCCCAAGTACCTCTCATCTGTCATCCACGACTATAGTGGGAAATATGCCACACAATGGATTGACGAGTATGTCATCATGGACGCAAAAGCCTTGTTACGGTCAAGCAACAACACCATCAAGGAGATCTGTTCCATCCTTAACTTTGCCAATCAGTCACTTTTTGCCAAGTATTTCAAACAGCACACGGGTATGACTCCTCGCGAGTTCCGCAATTCATAGTTAGCAGCCCCCTCCGACTCCCCCGAATAGGGGATGGTTGAGACGCGAGAATAAGGATTATGTAAATGACCAAATGGCTAAATTGTACTTAAATAGTAAATTGTAAATTGTTAAATTGTAAATACAAATCAGACTCCTTGAGTATGAAGACCATCAAGATCAATCCTGCCGACAACGTAGCAGTAGCCATAGAGCCACTCCGACAAGGAGAGCAAGTCACCATCGACGGGCAACTCATCACCCTCAACAACGATGTGCCTGCCGGACATAAGTTCCTGCTGACCGACCTCCGTCAAGGTCAGGATGTAGTGAAATACGGCTACCCCATCGGCCACCTGAACGAAGACCACCAAGCAGGCGATTTCGTTTGCGACCAACATATCTCGACCAATCTGTCCGGATTGCTCGACTATTCCTACAACCCCATCACCATCGATGAGAACGCCCCCAAAGGCATGTCACAGGACACTTTCATGGGTTATCGTCGTAAGAACGGAGAGGTAGGTATCCGCAACGAACTCTGGATTGTTCCGACCGTAGGGTGCGTCAATGGAGTATGTCAGCAGCTCAAGGAACGCATGCGTAGCGAGGTGACGGACATCCGCGTGGTGGCTTTTCCCCACAACTATGGTTGCAGTCAGTTGAGCGACGATCACGAGAACACACGCAAGGTGCTGCGCGACTTGGTGTTGCATCCCAATGCAGGAGCTGTGCTCGTGGTGGGCTTGGGATGTGAGAACAACCAACCCGATAAGTTCGAGGCATTGCTGGGCGACTACGACCATGAGCGCATCCGTTTCATGGTGACTCAGCAAGTCCAGGGCGACGAAATCGAGGAAGGGATGCGTATCCTCCACGAACTCCACGAGATCATGCGTCACGACACCCGCACAGCCATTCCATTGAGCGAGCTGAAGGTAGGACTGAAATGTGGAGGAAGCGACGGATTCTCTGGCATCACCGCCAACCCGCTGCTGGGTGTGTTCAGCGACTACATCGTCAGCCAAGGAGGCACTACCGTGCTGACCGAAGTGCCCGAGATGTTCGGAGCCGAGACCATCCTGATGAACCGTTGCAAGACACGTGAACTGTTCGACCAGACGGTGAAGCTCATCAATAACTTCAAAACCTACTTCCTCAGTCATGGTGAACCCGTGGGCGAGAACCCAAGTCCGGGCAACAAGGCAGGCGGCATCAGCACCCTCGAGGAGAAGGCACTGGGATGTACGCAGAAGTGTGGCAAAAGTGCTGTCTGTGGCGTCATCGACTACGGCGAACGGCTCACCACACGTGGTCTGAACCTCCTCAGTGCACCAGGCAACGACCTCGTCGCCAGTACAGCGCTTGCTGCTGCAGGATGCCACATCGTACTCTTCACGACAGGACGAGGCACACCGTTCGGCACCTTCGTTCCCACCATGAAGATTAGCACCAACTCCCAGTTGGCACACAACAAACCCACATGGATTGACTTCAATGCAGGGCTGCTTGTCGAGAACGTATCAATGGACACCGTGTTCGATGACTTCCGCCGTAAGGTCATCGCCATCGCATCAGGTGAGCTCACCTGGAACGAACGAAAAGACTATCAGGAAATAGCCATCTTCAAGACTGGAGTAACATTATAAGTTATAAGTGAAGAGTGAAAAGTGAAGAGTTTAAAGATGTTTCCCCAATTAAGTACATATTGCCAAGCCCACGGCTATCCAGGCTTTGAGCTCAAGACCATCATGTTCGACATGGATGGCGTGCTGTTCAACTCCATGCCCAATCATGCACGTGCTTGGCACCGCGCGATGGCTTTCTATGGGCTCGACCTCCCTGAAGACGAAGCCTATATGCACGAAGGGCGCACAGGATTCGGCACCATCAACATCGTCACCCAACGTCAGTTCGGACGAAGTGCCGACCAAGCTGAGTGCGACAAGATATATAAGAAGAAGAGCGAGTTCTTCAACCAATACCCTACTGCCGAACGCATGACAGGAGCCTACGAAACGGTGAAAGCCGTGAAGGAAGCGGGAGTCACTCCTACCATCGTGACAGGCTCAGGCACAGCCAGTCTCCTCGGACGCATCGAGCAGAACTACCCTAACCTCTTCTGCCACGAATGGATGGTTGCAGCCCGAGATGTCAAGTTCGGAAAGCCAAATCCCGAACCATACCTCATGGGTATGCAGAAAGCTGGAGGATTAACACCCCGCCAGACAATGGTGGTAGAAAATGCACCCTTGGGAGTCGAGGCAGGTGTAGCTGCCGGATGTTTTGTCATCGCAGTCAATACTGGTCCCCTACCCGACTCCGTTCTTCTTGACCAAGGAGCCAACCTCCTTTTCCACTCCATGACTGATCTTAGTGAAAATATAGCCTCCATCATTTATGAAGCAAATCATCTTAACCTTTAGCGTTCTGCTCTTGACCATGCTGACGTATGCTCAAAAAAACATTCAGATCAGCACACAAGAGGAACTACTTGCAGCCATCAAGACGATGAATGCAAGCCCCGATGATGACTATGCACTAATCATTCAACCTGGTGTATATTGGTTGGACGATCCTGATGACCCGACAGAACGGACATCAAACGGAGGAACTCCCTTTGCCCAAACAATTCATTGCAGAAACATCCGCATTACAGGAACCGACCCAAATGCAGAAAATACCGTTCTTGCTGTTAATCGGGGACAGACACATGGTGCCATTGGCAATTTCACCATGTTCTTGTTCAGATGCAAAAGCATCTATACGGAGAACATTACATATGGTAATTATTGTAACGTAGATCTTGACTACAAACGCAATCCATCCCTATCAAGAAAGAAGCGAGCTGAAGCCATCGTGCAAGCCCAACTTGCCGTCTGTGCAGGAACAGACAGCGTGGTGGCAAAGAACTGCCGTTTTATCAGTCGTTTGAATCTTTGTAATTTCTCAGGAGCACGCAATGCTGTGTTCGAAAATTGTCATCTCGAGTGTACAGATGATGCTCTCTCTGAGGGACTATATCATCAGTGTCACCTCACATTCTACAGCAGCAAGCCATTCTACTCCACTTCACGTGGGGCCACCTTCGATGATTGTGATATCGAAATCATGACACAAGGCAAACAGTATTTCACCAAAGTCCCTGGTCCAATTCACTTAAAGAACGTACGCTTCCATTGCAACCACAAGATTCTGTTAGCATGGTGTAAGGAGAATCATCCAGAACTATGCTCAGCAGAAAACATTACACTCAACGGCAAATCTGTTCAGATTGACAGTACTCCATATACTCCGATTCCTCAGATTCATGAGATCGTTGGTAGCAAAAAGGTCGAAGATGGTTACGTGTATGAATTTGATGCCTATAAACCATTTGACACAAACAAGTATTCATGGCAGCCCGACCCCTCTCGCGAAGCATGGTATTGGGGAACAGCCCCTGATGGAGCAGAAGGACATCAAGGCTTGGTACAAGCACAACGTGGAGCACGCATTCGTATTACTCCCGAAAAACCGAAAATCAATAATATCACAAGCGCCAGACTTATTATTGCCCCATGTAAGTCAGCAGGACAAGGTTTCGGAAGTGCTACGGGGCAATATATGGATATCTGCGTTGCAATGGACAATCAAACTCTCTCAGGATATGGTCTTCGTTTAGAACGAACTCCCGATTACGACCACGCAGTTGTTGCCTCCATCATAGAATACCAAAACGGTGAGACGAAAGCATTAACGAAAGGAGAAAAATGCGAACTCTACCTCACAGAGTGTAAAATCAGAGTTACAATCAGTTCTGGCGTGTTGACTGCATTCATACAGCACGGCTCAAAGAAGCAAACCCTCAGTTGTAGGATTGCTTCAAATAAACTTGGGACAGGCTTTATGCTTCAACACACAGGAACTGTAGGAACAGGTGCATCAATGCTTAAACAAATAGAAGTCAGATGATTACAAAAGACATTACTCGTGAACAATTCATCGCATTAGCAGATTATTTTGAATATGTGCCATACGATGTAACAAAAAAAGACCTGTACACTGCGGAAACTCTCTACGCAGGATATGACCCCAAACATCCTGAGACTATAGCTGACTGCTACGATTCTCATGTGTACGAATACTACATGAAGACAGGCAAGCATGCTTTCAGTGCCAAAGAATCGCTGGCACGCAGTCTTCACGATTTTGGCATCAATCGCAGCCTTAGTGCCTTCCTCGAAGGTTACGACCTGAAACGCATCGTGGGCATCATGGGCGGACACGGCCTGCTGCGTACCGACCCCATGTATCGTGAGATAGTGTTGGTCAGCAAGCGCCTCACCGAAGAAGGCTTCCTCATGATCAGCGGTGGAGGTCCGGGAGCCATGGAGGCCACCCACCTCGGAGCATGGATGGGAGGCTATTCGGCAGCTGATGTCGAGGCAGTCATCCATCGACTCAGTGTGGCACCAACGTTCCGCGACGAAGAATGGCTCTCAAGTGCGTTCAAAGTCATCCGCGACTATCCGCAGACACGCTACCGCAGCCTCGGACTTCCCACATGGCTCTACGGACACGAACCCTCAACACCCTTCGCCACACACATCGCCAAATACTTCGAGAACGCCATCCGCGAGGACAACATCCTCACCCTTGCCTTCGGAGGCATCATCTACTCGCCAGGCAGTGCAGGCACCATGCAGGAAATCTTCCAGGATGCTGTGCAGAACCACTACCTCTCCTACGGTATGGCCAGCCCCATGATATTCCTCGGCACCCAGTTCTGGAGCTACGACATGCCCATCTACCCGCTGCTCAAGCATCTGGTGAAGAAAGGAAAATACAAGAACCTGTTGCTCACACTCACCGACAGCAACGAAGAAATCATCCAAACCCTCATCGACTTCCAAAAACAGCCATAAGGATGACAAACAATAAGCTGGAACATATCAAACTCCTGACCATTGATGCCGATGATACCCTGTGGGAGAATCAGGTGAACTTCGAAGCCGCTCAGCACCTCTACTGCAAGCTCCTCCGCCCATGGGCTGACGAACAGACCGTGCGCGACAGCCTCTACAAGGTCGAGTGCCGCAACATGCCGCTCACAGGATACGGAACCAAAGCCTTCACACTATCTTTGGTAGAGAATGCAATAGAGATAACCGACAACAAGATACCCGCAGAGAAGATACAAGAGATACTGAAAATCGGCTATGCCATCATGAACCAGCCCGTAAAACTACTCCCAGGAGTGCTGGAAACGATGGAACAACTATACAAAAGCCAGAAGTACTACCTCGTGTGCTTCACCAAAGGCGATGCTAAAGAACAGGAAGACAAATTCTTCAAATCAGGAATCAGCGAACTGTTCAGTAACATCATCGTAACATCCGACAAGCAGGAATGGGAATTCCGCCGATTGTGCGTCTATTATGATGTCAAACCCGAACAGATACTGTCCATTGGCAACTCATTCAAGGCCGACATCCACCCCATCGTCACCCTCGGCGGTTGGGGCGTACACATCCCTTACAAACGCACATGGCAGTACGATCATATCGAAGAATACCAGCACCCCCATGTGCTCCATGCCCAGCAGTTCTCCGACATCCTTCAGTGGTTGTAGGGAGCTAACCATGCGTTATCGTTGGATAACCCTGCGTTATCGGGTAATAAGGCAGGGTTATTGGGCAATAAGGGTGGGTTATTATTTGTAAATAAAAGCAAGCCGCCAAGACGGCGGAGTGTGCCCCCATGGGCACGTCGCATGCGACATTGGGGATATTAAACCATTAAACTTCTTAAAAATGCGATTGAGCCGAATATAATGCCAAACTTGTTTGAACATTATTGAGGCGTAGCATTTTGCACGAAGTGAAACTTCTTGAACCTTTGAAACCCCCTTTAACGTTAACCTTAACGCTAACCTTAACTATTAGTTATCGTCATCGTTATCGTCCTCCTGAGAGGGTCTTTTATATTTCCAACTCCTTATACGTCTTCCCATCAGCACAACGGAGCATCGAATGACGGTTCTTTCGATACGTCACATAGCTGACGTGAATCCATTTCGAGCCATTGGGTCGTGTTTCCCAGATAATCTGGTCGAAGTCCGTGAACTGCACGATGAGCTTCAGCACATCCCACAGTGTCCAACCGAGTGAACATACAGGGTCGATGAAGATATCCGCTGCTTCTCCACGCATATGCTGTGAGGTCGTTGCCCCGTGATTGATGCGGTTCACCTCCTTGCACCGATACCCGCTCGATATGTAGATAGGTATCCCTACCCTATCTCTGGTCTGCTGCAACACATTATCTACCAATGCTTTCACGTTTTTCACATACCGCTTGGGTACCTCCTGCAGCAACATCGCTGTCACCTCCAGGATATCTTCCACAAGCCCCAT
>CAMYYX010000015.1 GCA_947303695.1 uncultured Prevotellaceae bacterium
CCAACGTATATTTATCGCCTGCAGGTGCTGGACATGATGCATTCACAGCCTCAGCAGTCTTTTTCAAGACTTCCTTAGCATGCTCTTCTGGACGCAGAACACTGTCCATCTTATTCTGTTGCTGTTGATTGCAAGCAACCAAAATGCATGTCAGAGCGAATAGTATGAATATTTTTTTCATCGTCGTTTTGTCTATAAAAACAAACTTATTGATTGCTACTTGCATCGAGCACAGCCTACACATTTATCCAGCTCACCTTTCAGACGCTGTTCAATCATGATATGCAGACGATCACGAAGGGGAGCAATCGGTATCTCATCGATGACTTGTCCCACGAATGCCTGCATCAGCAACATGCGTGCTTCAGCAAGAGGGATGCCTCGTTGACGCATGTAGAAGAGCGCCATATCGTCGAGTTTGCCGACTGTACTACCATGTGAACACTTCACATCGTCAGCATAAATCTCAAGCATCGGCTGGGTGTACATCCGGGCATCATCGCTGGCACAGATGTTCTGATTCACTTCTTCACTTACTGTCTTCTGCGCCCCTTCTGCCACATATACCTTGCCGGCAAACGCTCCAACAGATTGTTCATCAACCACATATTTATAGAGTTCATGACTCGTGCAGTTTGGCACTTCGTGACGGATGAGCGTGTTGTTGTCGACAACCTGACTCTTATCAGCCATCACACACCCATTGAGTGTAACCTCACTGAATTCGCCTGCAAGCGTAGCTTTGATGGTGTTGCGCGTGAGTCCATTGAACAGGGTGATGTTGTTATGCTTCACGTTCGCATATCGTCCCAGTTGCAGATACACATTATTAAATCGAGTGAAGGAAGTATGCGTTTCTTCCAACTCGTACAACTCCAGACGAGCATTATCGCCAACAAACACCTCAACTACCTGCGTAGTAAGGATGTGTGTCTTATTATTTGCTGCATATCGAAGCATGATGCTTGCCGAAGCTCCTTCCTCCAACACAATCAGTATCCGCTTATGCTCCATCTGGTCCTCTTCGGATGCAAACATATCAGTCAACTCTATCGGACGATCGAGCACCTGGTTCTTACCTAAATGGATACAAATACATTCGTGAGAGAAAGCGGTGTTGAGCGCTGTAATCGCATCTTCGTTATCTGCAGCCTTAGCGTAATATTTGTTCAGCAAGACTTCATCGTTCAACGTAATCACTCCTTGTTGAGCCGCAGACAATGGAAGCGTAGGCTGAGGCATCGCATAGCTATCTTTACCTTCGAAAGCCTGTGGGACATCAATATATCGGTAGGCTTCTACTTTACGACTTGGGAAACCCTTCTGTGCAAACACATTGATAGCCTCATCGCGCAGGGTATTCATCACCTTGGGCGACACAGCTATCAAGCTGTCACGATTAGCCTGATAAAGATTTACGTATGGTTGTTCAGGACTCATTCTTTTATCCAATCAAATCCTCTGTCTTCAATTTCCTTTGCCAGTTCGGCTCCTGCAGTCTTCACAATCCGGCCTTCAAGCAACACATGGATGAAGTCAGGACGAATGTAGTCGAGAAGACGCTGATAGTGTGTAATGACCAATGCACTTGTCTGGGTGGTACGCAAACGGTTGAAACCTTCTGCCACAACTCTCAGCGCATCAACATCAAGGCCGCTATCCGTTTCATCAAGGATGCAGAATGTTGGTTGCAGCATGGCCATCTGGAATATCTCGTTACGTTTCTTCTCGCCCCCCGAGAAGCCTTCGTTGACAGAACGCGACACGAGCTTCTTGTCAATATCAACCAGTTTCTGGGTATCACGCATCAGCTTCAGGAAATCAGTCGATTTCAACGGTTCTTGTCCCAATGCTTCACGACGAGCATTCACAGCTGCACGCATGAAATTTGTCATACTCACTCCAGGAATCTCTACAGGTAGCTGAAACGACATAAACACACCTTCGTGCGAACGTTGTTCAGGCGTCATCGCCAACAGATCTTTTCCGTTGAAGGTAATGCTGCCTTCCGTCACCTCATACTTAGGATTGCCTACGATGACATTACTTAGTGTACTTTTTCCTGCACCATTGGTACCCATCAAAGCATGTATCTCACCATCACGAATCGTGAGATCCACTCCTTTCAGTATCTCTTTGCCTTCAACCCGGGCATGTAAGTTCTTGATTTCTAACATATCTTTATCCCACACTTCCTTCCAAGGATACTGAAAGCAGTTTCTGTGCCTCTACAGCAAACTCCATCGGAAGTTTATTGATTACATCTTTTGCATATCCATTCACAATCAGTCCTACCGCTTCTTCCGTAGGGATTCCACGTTGGTTACAATAGAACAACTGATCTTCACTGATTTTCGACGTAGTGGCCTCATGTTCCACTATGGCGGAGTTGTTATGACAGTCAATATAGGGGAACGTGTGAGCACCACAACTGCTTCCGAGTAACAGCGAGTCACACGAACTATAGTTGCGAGCGCCCTCTGCTTTCGCTCCTATCTTGACCAATCCACGATATGAATTCTGACTTCTTCCTGCCGAAATACCCTTGCTGATGATTGTACTCTTGGTGTTCTTACCAATATGAATCATCTTAGTTCCTGTATCGGCTTGCTGGAAGTTGTTTGTGACAGCTACAGAATAGAACTCGGCTTGCGAATTATCACCACTCAGCACACAGCTGGGATATTTCCAAGTAATAGCCGAACCGGTCTCCACCTGGGTCCACGACAGCTTACTGTTGTTACCCCGCAGATGTCCTCGTTTGGTGACGAGATTCAACACACCACCTTTCCCTTCCGAATCACCTGGATACCAGTTCTGAACGGTACTGTATTTCACTTCCGCATTCTCCATCACCACAATCTCCACAATAGCGGCATGAAGCTGATTCTCATCACGCATCGGTGCTGTACAACCTTCCAGATAAGACACATAGGAGTTATCGTCACACACAATCAGCGTACGTTCAAACTGACCTATATTGCGAGCATTAATGCGGAAATACGTAGAGAGCTCCATCGGACAACGTGTGTTTTTAGGAATATACACAAACGAGCCATCACTAAACACAGCACTGTTGAGAGCGGCAAAATAGTTATCGCGATAAGGGACAACACTACCTAAGTATTGACGAACTAACTCCGGAAATCGCTTCACGGCTTCGCTGATAGAGCAGAAAATGATACCTTTCTCCTCAAGTGCTTTCGAATGGGTAGTCTTTAAGGATACAGAATCCATGACTGCATCGACTGCAGTACCACTCAATGCCATCCGTTCCTCAAGGGGAATACCGAGCTTGTCGAATGTCTTGATCAATTCAGGATCTATCTCCTTCGGCTTTCCGTCATCGCTCTTGGATTTGCTTGTAGGGTCTGCATAGTAAGATATTGCCTGATAATCAATCTCAGGCAATATCAAATGACCCCAGTTGGGTTGTTCCATTGAAGTCCAATGACGAAAGGCGTTGAGTCGGAAGTCAAGCAGCCAGTCAGGCTCTCCTTTCTTTTGAGAGATGAGGCGTACTACATCTTCGTTCAGTCCTTTCTCTATGATTTCCGTGTGTATGTCAGTTGTGAAGCCATATTTGTATTGTTCGTTGGCTACCTCCCTGACATACGCATTCTTGTTTTCACTCATCTAATTATGAAACGTATGTTCGACGAAGTCAATTATGCATTATGAATTATAAATTATGCATTATCATAGTTTCTGCTTCACTTCTATCTCTGTGAAGGTCTCCAAGATATCTCCCTCGTGGATATTGTCGTAGTTCACAATAGAGATACCGCATTCGAAGTTCACACCTACTTCCTTCACATCGTCCTTGAAACGTTTCAGCGCGTTGATCTGACCTGTATAGATAACGATACCGTCACGAATGACACGTACCTTATTGCTACGCTGCACCTTTCCACTTGTGACGAACGCACCTGCAACAGTTCCCACCTTGGTGATGTGGTAAACCTGACGTACTTCGAGGTTGGCAGTCACTTCTTCCTTCGTCTCAGGAGCAAGCATACCTTCCATTGCACTCTTGATCTCCTCAATCGTGTCATAGATGACTGAGTACAGACGGATATCTACACCTTCCTGATCGGCTAATGCACGAGCGGCCTTTGAAGGACGTACCTGGAAACCGACGATAATGGCATCAGAGGCTGCTGCAAGGGTTACATCGCTCTCGCTGATTTGTCCCACAGCCTTGTGGATCACATTCACCTGAATCTTCTCTGTTGAGAGTTTGATGAGTGAGTCGCTCAATGCCTCGATTGAACCATCCACGTCACCCTTGACAACAATATTGAGTTCCTTGAAGTCGCCCAATGCGATACGACGGCCCAACTCGTTGAGGTCGACGCGCTTCATCGTACGCAGACCTTGCTCACGCTTCAACTGCTCACGTTTGTTACAGATGTCACGTGCTTCCTGCTCAGTCTCCATCACATGGAACGTATCACCTGCGGTTGGTGCACCATTCAGACCCAGAATCACAGCTGGTTCTGCAGGCAACGCTTTCTCAATACGCTGTCCACGTTCGTTAAACATCGCTCTCACACGTCCGAAATGGGTTCCTGCAAGCACGATATCACCTTGATGAAGTGTACCGTTCTGACACAATACAGTAGCTACATATCCACGTCCCTTATCCAATGTGGATTCAATAACTGAACCTGTTGCCTTTCGGTTTGGATTGGCACGCAAGTCAAGCAACTCGGCTTCCAACAACACCTTGTCCATCAACTCATCCACTCCGATACCTTTCTTCGCGCTGATTTCCTGACTCTGGTACTTACCTCCCCAGTCTTCGACCAAGAGGTTCATATTCGCCAACTGCTCCTTGATCTTCTCAGGATTAGCACCTGGTTTATCAATCTTATTGATAGCGAACACCATCGGAACACCTGCTGCCTGAGCATGTGCGATAGCTTCCTTCGTCTGAGGCATGATCGCATCATCGGCTGCGATGATGATGATAGCGATATCGGTCACCTGAGCACCACGGGCACGCATAGCTGTGAACGCTTCGTGTCCTGGAGTATCAAGGAAGGTGATATGACGTCCGTCCTTCATCTTCACGTTATAAGCACCGATATGCTGGGTGATACCTCCGGCCTCGCCGGCAATCACATTGGTCTTGCGGATATAGTCGAGCAATGAGGTCTTACCATGATCGACGTGACCCATCACCGTAATGATTGGAGCGCGTGACTCGAGGTCTTCCTCCTTATCTTCTTCCTCCACGATGGCATTACTTACCTCACCACTTACATAGCTTGTCGTGAATCCGAACTCCTCAGCTACGATATTGATGGTCTCTGCATCCAGACGTTGGTTGATACTTACCATCATACCGATTGACATACATGTACCGATTACTTTCGTCACAGGTACGTCCATCATGGTGGCCAATTCGTTTACGGTCACAAATTCGGTCAGTTGCAGCACTTTGTTGTCTGCGCCTTCCTCCATTTCCATTTCCATACGATGGCGCTCGCGCTTTTCCTTACGGTTCTTCACGCTGCTCTTCACCGACTTGGTGGTTAGACGAGCCAATGTTTCCTTGACCTGCTTTGCAACTTCCTCGTCTGTCAGTTCTGCCTTAACATCTTTATTCTTCTTCTTGTTCTTTTTACCCTGTTGAGGCATGTTCTGCATATTCGGACGCTGGTTGTTCTTACCACCTTGCGACGGTCCGCTCTTCTCAATCTTAGGGTTGGTCTTCTGCTGACTTGCGACAGCATTGATATCCACTTTACCCTTATTGATACGTTTACGTTTCTTCTTCTTTCCGTCATCTCCGTCTTTTCCCTCGCCGATTTCCTGCATCACAGACTCTTTGTACTTGTTCTTCGCTTCCTGACGAGCACGTTCCTTCTCCTCTCTTTCCTTCTTGCGCTCTGCCTTCGATTTCTTGTCAGGTCGAGTCTTCGAATTGATGTTGTTCAAATCAATAAAACCGACTTTCTTGAAGTTCAGTCCTGCTTCAGGGGTAACAACATGGTACACTCCGTCTTCGGTCTCCTCCAGCACGGTTTTGTTCTTAGACGACTTTCCCTTTTTAGGTTGAGCGACCTCTTCCTCCATTTCATCCTCTTCGTCGTATTCCACCTCTTCGTCATCCTCTACCTCGACTTCATCGTCGTCTTCAGGCTCAGACACAGGTTCTGGCTTCTGCTCCGGTACTTTAGGAGTTTCCTCAACTTTAGGAGTTTCCTCAACTTCAGGAGTTTCGGGTTCTGGTTCAGCCACAGGTTCTTCTTCCACGACTGGAGCCTTCTCTTCCTTCAGTTTGCCCAACACCTTCACTTCTGACTTCCGCTCACTTTCCAGACGGAACACTTCCTGTTGTTCCTTTTGCTTTTTCAGTTCAGCTTCACGTCTCAGTTGTTCCTGCAATTCTTTTGCTTTGCGTTCAGCCTTCTCTGCCTGTTCCCTTTCTTTCCTCTTCTGAATATCAAGGCTCGTTTCCTGTTTCTTTTGTTTATCACTACCAAACTCCTTGAGCAATATGTCATACTGCTCATCTGTTATCTTGGCATTGATACTTGCATCCTCAAGGGGCTTACCCTTTTTCTGCAGGAATTCAGCAACCGTGTTGATTCCGACATTTAGCTCTTTTAATGCTTTATTTAATCTTGGCACAGTCTTATTTTCTATTTAACGATTTACTATTATTTTCTTATTGTATTTATCGCTACGCTCGAAGTTATTGAAGTTATCACTTTGTTCGGAGTTAGCGCTACGCTCGACGAATGACTGCTGATGTGTACACCTGCGAACTATCGTCGTTAACTTCGAGGCCGTTAGGCCGCTAACTTCGTTAACTCCGTTAACTCCTCTTGTCATCCTCCCACCCTCCAGAGGGGGTCTCCTAGTCTTCGAACTCTGCACGAAGAATTCTCAGTACTTCATCAACAGTATCCTCTTCGAGGTCAGCTTTCTCTATGAGTAAGTCACGTGGTGCATCCAGAACGGCTCTTGCTGTGTCAAGACCAATCTTCTTGATGGCTTCGATAACCCATTCTTCAATCTCGTCCTTGAACTCATCAAGATAGATATCATCCATGTTCTTCTCGTTGTCATCAAGTTCACGGAATACATCGATCGTGTAGTTTGTCAGCATACTTGCCAACTTGATGTTCATACCGTTCTTACCGATTGCCAATGATACCTGATCCGGATTCAGATAGACTTCTGCTTTGCGTTCAGCCTCATTCAGGGTGATTGAATTCACACGTGCAGGAGCCAAAGCGCGCTGAATCAGCAACTTATCATTTGCGGTATAGTTGATCACATCGATATTCTCATTATGCAATTCACGTACAATACCATGAATACGAGCGCCCTTCACACCCACACAAGCACCAACAGGGTCGATACGGTCGTTGTAGCTCTCAACAGCAATCTTAGCTCTCTCACCTGGGATACGAGCAATCTGATGAATGGTGATCAATCCATCGTTGATTTCAGGCACTTCCTGTTCCAACAGTCGCTGCAGGAACTCAGGAGCTGTACGGCTCAAGATAATCTTCGGGTTGTTGTTCTGGTTGTCCACACGGAGCACAACGGCACGAGCCGTCTCACCCTTACGGAAGAAATCGGTAGGAATCTGCTCCGTCTTAGGCAACAGCAATTCGTTTCCTTCGTCGTCGAGCAACAAGGTTTCGCGTTTCCATATCTGATAAACCTCAGCTGTTACGATGGTACCCACCTTATCGATGTACTTGTTGTACAAGTTGTCGTGTTCCAGTTCCAGAATCTTCGAAGCCATCGTCTGGCGCAGGTTCAGGATTGAACGGCGTCCAAAGTCGCTGAAGTTGATTTTCTCAGCCACATCCTCACCGATTTCATAGTCCTCGTCAATCTTCTGAGCTTCGCTCAAACTGATCTGAGTGTTGGTATCCTCCACCTCATCATCAGCAACAACCACTCTGTTACGATAGATTTCGAAGTCACCGTTCTCTGGGTTTACGATAACGTCGAAATTCTCATCCGTACCATACTGCTTCTGTAACACATTGTGGAATGAATCCTCAATCACACTGACCAGAGTTGTACGGTCAATGTGCTTTGTCTCCTTAAACTCCTTGAAGGTGTCTATGAGACTAATCTGTTCTTCGTTTTTCTTTGCCATTATATTGTTTTTTATTGAATATTCTTTTTTAAGAAGTTAACTCACTTTGTTCGTAGAAGTTAATGAGCTGTAAGACTCTTCGAGTCCTCCTTGGGGAAGATAAACCTTCCGTCGTCGCAAACCGAGCTACTATTACGCTCGGTCGTGGACGTTACTTTGCTAATCATCAGCAGTCTTTCGTCCTGCGCTTCAGCGCATAACTCCCTGCCTGCTTGCAGGCTTTACTCCCTTATTTACTTTCTATTTAACTCCCACCCTCCAGAGGGTCTTCTTCTACCACTTTATTACCGCCTTCACCCACTTCACTTCATCATACTTGAATTCCTTGGTCACCTCGACAGCAACTGGGCGCTTCTTGCCTTCCACCTTCTGCTTCTCTTGATAGCAGAGTGTGAAACCAGCTTCGTTTGCATCGGTCAGCGTACCCTGCAGCTTCTTGCCGTCAAGAGGCAGCACTTCCACCTCGTTACCGATGTTGTTCTGATACTGCTGCACCACCTTCAGCGGCTGACCGATACCAGCCGAGCCCACTTCCAGTTCGAAGTCCTCTTCGTCACGATTCAGGTGCGCTTCGATGAAACGGCTCAAGTCACAACAGTCCTCAATCCATACACCTTCCTTGTGGTCAATCTCAACAACGATTCTGTTCTCTTTGTCTACGGTAGCATCAACGAAAAAATAATCCTTTCCGTCAAGCCATTCGTCAACCAATGCTTTAATTTTCTTACTATCAATCATAATTGACAATTCATATCTTAAGAAGTTATCACTTCGTTCGAAGTTATTGAAGTTATCGAAGTTATCACTTCGTGCAAAATGCTCCGCCTCAATAATATACAAACGAGCTTGATATTATATTCACTTTTGTGCAAAATGCTTCCGCTCGGCATAGTTTAAGCAAGCTTGACTCTGCACTCACTTAATCGCATTTTTCGGCTTAATCGCATTTTTCGCTACGCTCGACAAATGACTGCTGATGTGTACACCTGCGAACTATCGTCGTTAACTTCGAGGCCGTTAGGCCGCTAACTTCGTTAACTCCGTTAACTCCTGTTGTTATCCTTCCACCCTCCAGAGGGTCCAGTCCAGTCTAATTAAGAAGGAGGAACTTTTCAGCCCCTCCTTCATGATTTCACGGTGCAAAGATAGTAATTATTTACCATTTAACCATTTACCATTTACAGTTTTTTTGCGGTTTTGGCCTATTTTTCCCACAATTCACCCCATTTTTCACTTTTCACTACCCATTTTTTGCACATTAGTATAATATAAGTCACAGTCGTTATCAGTATACTGCATGATAATCTGCTCTTCATCTATTATAACGTAAGAACCATGCAAATGTAACAAAAATAAATGATATTTTTACTATTTTTCTTTAATTAGCCTCTAAAACGCTGAGAGGTGACATACGCTCGCAACGACATGTCGGCAGGGATGCCGGCTAATTGTTCTTTGTAGAGATAGGCTTTCTGTTTGACGGACTTCTCGGCGATGTGATAGATGACGGCCATTTGGCGGTTGGAGAGTTCCAGTCGGAGGAGTATACAGAATCGAAGGACTTCCTGTGGTGCTTCGGGATGGTACTGGCGGAAATCGTCCACAAAATGGTTTTGCGTCGTGTTGAGATATACTTCGAGTTCAAGCCAATCGCGTTCCGTCATGTGTATGGTGCGGGTATTATCATCGATGCTCAAGAGTCGGGAGGCAATGGAGAGGTGGTTGTAGATGTAATCGTTCATGATGGCGAGCGAAGCCTCACGATCCTTAATGCGTGCTGAAATCTGCTCGTAATCGGCTTGAAGTTGGGTTCGCTCATGGCGTTCTTCGTCGATTTTCTGTTGCATCTTCGCAGAGTGCCAACTGAAGAAAAGATAGCAGACTATGACGACAACGCCGACTATCATCAGGCAGAAGAAGAGCATGATGAGCAAGTCTTTCGTCATGCTAAAGTACGCCTCCTGCTGCACCACTTCGGCAGTCTGCTCCTGCTGTTGCAACTGATTCAGCCGCTCGCTGCTTTGCTCGTAAACATCGCACGAACAGAGCATGAAGAGTATGATGATATAAGGGAGAAAGCTTTTCATGACCGACAGGGATTAATGGGCGAAATAAAGTGAGGTATGTATCCAAACATATTGGACGAACGAGTTGAGCAGCACTAGGACGGTGAACGACAATAGCCATACCACTCTGCTTCGTTCGCGATAGCACAGGGTTGTCAGCACGATGGCGGACAACGCACAAAGGATTAGAGGCATCCAGTAGATGGTGCGTGTGAAAGCAATGATAAGGAAAGGTAGAGCAACCAAAAGAATACCGAGACACAAGGCGCCTGCCACCATCCACGGCCTTTGGGCTTTCAATAGACAAAGCCACGTAAGCCCCACACAAACAGCAGTCGCTGTACACGAAAACAGATATTCGTCAATTGACGCAATCCACAGATAGTGTCCTATGGTATTCAGCAACAAGAGCACAACGAATGAGATGATACTCGCCCTTAGCGTTCTCCGCCTATAGCAAACGACAGCCAAAAGTATGGCGACAATGGAGCAGACAGGCTCCAGCAAACTGGCACTCGTAGATTGGAAATCAAGAATTCGTAGCGGCAATTCCAAAATGATACGGCCCAAGATAATAGCGGCAACTATGAGCCACACTGGTCTGGCATGCTTCAGCCAAGCCCAAGTAAGCCAGAAGAATAAAGCGCTACAAACCATCGACGGCAAGTAGACGCTTTGAAATGCATGCAGCCCGTACATCAAAAAAGTACAGCCTAATGCAGACAGGAAAACAGACCAAAACAGAAAATTCGCATTTTTCTTTCCCATATTTTCAATGATAAATTTGATGATTAATTTGCGTTTCTAATCCGACGGCAAAGTTACGACGAATATAGGAAACCACCAAACACTTCAAGTCTATTTGTTCATTCTGCAAAGAGCTGACTCACAGCAAGTTGTACGAACGGAAGGTCTATTCCTGATTATTTTACTTCGTGCAAAATGCTAACGCTCGGCAAAAATAAAGTATTTCTACGAAACTTCCAAATAAAACAGGGAAAAATGTAAAAAGGAAACGAGAAATACCTTCAATCAAAGAAAAGACACACTTTGTTCTAAAAAAAGAAAAAGGAGAGCCGAAGCTCTCACTTATTATTGTCTCTAATACGCTCTCTCATAAATGATAATTTTATCTTTCGAAGCCGTACGGTCAGCCATAGGACGCAATGTTCCTTCCTCGACGAGATCAACTTTGCACCCCAAACGGCTTTCCAACTCTCTATGCATACGTGCATATGTAAATAAACCAATAGGAGAACTGTGGTCAAACTGAACAAGCAAATCCACATCACTATCAGCTGTTTCCTCTCCACGGGCAAATGAGCCAAAAAGCCATGCCTTCAAGACTGGTTGTGTCTTGAAGTAATTTGCAATTATCTTTGTCATAGCCTTTGTACTCATATCAATTCAATCTTTGACGCTGCAAATATAAACACTTTATTTGAAACAACCGAATAATACGAGCAAAAAAGTCGAAATGTGTGAAATTATCAGGATTCAGACTTGGAACTGCCCCACATATTGCGAATTGGATGTACGCCCTTTCTTACCTTTCATAAAAGCATAGAAATGCAAGGGATGACCGCCCCAATTCGGTCGAATTGTGGCACGGACTTCTCCAATGGTACGTGCCACGGGTTCAACACAGAGTCCCTCACGTTCATCTGGGCAGCAGACAAAGAGATAGAACTCATCGTCTTTATTCGCAGGGGTGACATTACTCTGGAACGTCACATGAATACCTCCTTGAGCATTGATCTCAGCAGAAGTCACAAAGGCTGATGTGACCGAACCGTAACTGATGATGACACGAGCATAGTCGATACCGTCAGGACCATAGCAGTCTTTGTTGATTCGCTTGAATATACTGGAGGTATCGAGCATCTCTTTTTGAGCCAACGCATGAAGACCTATCTTATGCCCCCATTTCATCGTGTTCGAAAGGGATGCAACCGCAGCAAAGGCCCTTCGGTGACTCTGCTGAGCCTCCGTTCGTGGATTCGCTACCGACTCTGGCATCCTGCGCACATAAGGACGCCCATTCCAAGTACTGTGGATTTTATCACCTACCTTGCCACTTAAATGACCGTTTTTTTCCTTTGCCATATTTGTTTTTGTTTTATTTACATCTACTTCACCTCATGCTTACCGAGTCTTTACCTCCAATAAAACTCCAATCTAATATATAACGCTCCTCTCCGTAATACCTCCTTATTACCTCCTCTGTTCCCCCTTGGTACGCCCTTGGTACCTTGGCGGTATCTCGGCGGTACCTTGGCGGTACCCTAGAGTTGGTCTAGACTTGGTCTAGTGTTGTCCCAGTGTTGTCCTAGACTTGCTCTCAATCACCTTATAAATATTCTATCTTTACTATGTAAAGATAGGTTTTTCACTCACTTTACCCAAATCTTTTTGCCATCAATGATATTCAAACCCCGAGGCAATTGACCATTTGACCATTTACCATTTACCATTTTCCCTTGTAGGTCGTAAATTACACCTGAAGCTTGAAACCTGGAACCTGAATCTGTTGGGGTGAGGTCTTCCACTCCTGCCGGAACGCCTCCTATATAGATATGGAAGATGAGTTTGGCTGTCGCTACGTTCCCATCGGCGTCCTTATAGCGGAGTCCTTGGCCCAACTGATAGACATCGCCGTTCTTGCAATGGTTGGGATACTGTCCGATGGTGAAGGTGAGGGTGCCTGCATCGAGTTCGGAATAGACATACGAATCGTTGCCCCATGAGCATACAGTTCCAGTCTTCGAGAACCAATGTCCGTATCCGTTGGCTGTAGAGCCGCTGCTGACTACTGCTTTGGTCGTGGGGTTGAGGGCCACGAAATGGATGGTGTTCTTGGCCTGGCTGGCACTATAGGTAGTCAGTTTCTTACTGATGTCGGTAGGCTGAATGCGCAATGCACGTCCGATTTCTGCGAGTTGGGTTGTCGTAAGGGTATAGGTGGTTCCGGGATACACGGAACTGGAGGCATCGAATCCTACATAGATGTCGAATGTGACATCGCTGGGCTTGATGGAGGTATCGCTCAGGTCGACATAGGGAATATGACCTACGACATCGGTATTCTCGAATCTCAGCTGATAGGGCCATTGATCGTCGTTCGTGATGTTCTCGTCCCATTTATGTACGATGTAGGTGGTGGGTGCAGGACTGACCACGAACCACAGACGTTCGGTGTTCTCGGGAACGGTGAAGGTGGTCGTATCGGTCACGGATGAGGTGGAGTGTCCCTTTGCATAGACGGAATCGATGGACTCATAGACGCGTGTGCCGTCCTTCAACAGCGCCACATATCCATGACGGAAGCCGCGACGGTTCTTCTCGGAGAACGTGTTGTATTTCGTTACGTCGGCTGCTACATACTTGTCGCCATTGTTATACTGGGCAGGATCGTTTGCAGCCAAGGCTGAACCTGCAGGCAGAGCGGTAAAGATGGTCTTGATCTCGGTTCCTGCAGCTGGTACCTCCAACGGAACGACATTGAAGCCTGTGCTCTGTGGGCAGCTGGAATAGGCCACCTGTATGGCTCCGTCGCCTGTATCCACATAATTATAGGTGTACTTGCCGATTGAACTCTTTCCATACGAACGGATGGCATCGAGGTCGTAGGTCACCATCTTGCTGGCATAGTCGTAAATCTCACGGTAGAAGTCTTTCACGGACACGCCGAACACGCGCATATAGACCTGACAGGGGTCTTCGCCCGACACCGTTCCGCCTCGCCATATACGGCCAATCGCATCAAGTCCCCACTTGTCGGTCCAATAGTAATGCAGCCAATAGCTCTGATAGCGTTGCCACTCATGGGTGAAGGCATAGTTGTGGTTGGGTTGCCACAGACCGAGGCTCTGCGAAATCATCAGTTCGGGATAAGCCTGCACGGACTGCCATTGAGCCGTCTGTTCCCAGAACGTAGAACCGTTACCTACCGACTGACGAAAACCCGTATAGCCTCCCAGGTCGCAATAGACCTGATACTGGAACGAGTGACCTATCTCGTGAGCGATGGTCTGCCCTACCGGGTGACAGGTGCTGGGAGTGACCCACAGGGCACCTATCTGGTTGTCATAGCCCGAACCGGTTGCCGTCCAACCCGTATCGTGCAGCAGACAGATAATCATCTTGTACTTGTTCAACTTCGTGGTAGAACTCAAGTCGGCAAATTTCAGCTGATTGATGTACAAGTCGAAGAACGTCTCTGCCTTCTCGAGCAAGTCCGTCACGTCCACATACAAGGCGTTCGAACTGGCCAACTTATCAGGAGGAGTCTTTCCATAACCTGTGCCGTAATAAACATCGAAGTGAGCGCTGCTCTTTTCGTGCTTATACAAAGTGAGTCCGTCACCCTGACGGTAAACTGTGCCGTTCGCGTCAGTCGACGTCGACCAGCTGTTTGGAACAAAAGAAGACTGAGCCAGCATCGTCATGCTGACCATCATCATTAAAATGGTGTAAATAGCTCTCATGGTTGAAAAAATAGTTAATTTGTGATACATTCTTTGTTTGGTGCTGCAAAGATAGTGAAAAATAACGGTTAAAGGTTAAGGGTTAAAGGTTAAAGTCAAAAAAAAGTTGAAAGTTTGAGAAAAAATAGTAAAAATGGTAAATGGTAAATAGTTAAATGGTAAATGACTTTACTTTCTTTTTCCAACGTCCACTCATCCATGGTATCTTCTCGACATAAGGAACCAACCAGGTACAAACGACGAAGAGGAAGAGGATGAGGAGGATGCATTCACCCCAATTGTATTTATAAGCGCTATGGGCTGCTCGGTGGGTGAAGATATAGAAATAAATGAGGGGATAATGGGCCACGAAATAGACCATGCTGTGCTGACCGATGTAGTTGATGACGGGAATGCGTGGCAGAGGGAGGGCCAGCAGCAAACCCGAAAGGCCGCAGAGGATGCAGACGGTGTTGACGAGGATGCCCCACATGTTGCCATCCCAGGTGTTGGTGCTCATGGTGTATTCGCCATGAAACCAGATGTTGCCCACCACAAAGGTAGCTATGAGGATGAGGGAGAGGACGATGGTGCGTGTACGACGGAGCTTCTGCATCACCACCTTCCACACTCGTCCTAGGAAGAAAAAGAAGATGCCCATGAACACGTTATCGAGGCTGAGCCACAGGGGGCTATCGATGGTGTAGAGCCAATAGGAGATGAAGGGGAAGAGGAGGATGACCCAATGTAAATAGCGTACTTTCTCGATGAAATGGATGGCGATATAGGCCGTGAAGAAGGACATGAGGAACCAGCAAGGGCCGTTTCCGTAGCTGTGACTGGTCATCCAGAGGTGCGACCACTCGAACGATGGCATCTTGCCTTTCACGAAGATATAGGGGAAGATGGCTATCATGCCGAAATAGACGATGGCTCCGATGATGCTCCATGTGATGTAGGGTACCAGCAGACGTTTCACCCGATCTTTGCAATAAGCAACAGAATTACCGCTCACGGTCTTGTTGAAATAGCCTGCCTTGAAGAAGAAGAAACACATGAAGAAGAAGGTCCAGCTCATGAGGTCGTACCATGAGATGCCTCCGATATGCTGCCAACGAAGTCCACACATCGCAATAGCGTGGTTACACATCATGCGAATGATGCAAAGGCCGCAAAGAAAATCGAAGGTATGGTTACGCTCAGTCATGTTTCTTTCGAATATACCCTATGCACTCACGCAATATGCTGGCTTTCGATATCCACAGCACTCCAATGTAGATGGCTGCAGCCATCAGGATGCGGGAAACGAGCAGCAGATAGTTGTTGGAAATGGCTGATGTGGCAAAGTAGGTAGCTACCATCGCGAAGAGGGCTACCAAGCAGAAAGGAAGGACGTCGAGCAGGGCAGAAAGGAGCGGGAGACGTATCTCGCGCCATACGAAATAATGCCATACAAACATCCACAGGGCAATGATGACGACATAATTGACAGCCATCAGCAGAATGCCGCTATAGCCGAACCAATTGAGATGGAAGTACTGAACGGCAAACAGGTTGGCGAGAATCACAACACTCTGGGCGATGGTGTTCCACATATAGACATCGGACTTTCCCCGACTGATGATGAAATTGGAATAGAGTGCTGCCAAAGGGAGAAAGGCTCCTCCGATGCAAAGCACCTGCAAGTAAGGAATGGCTGTGAGCCACTTGGCTGGTGCAATAATTCCGATGAATTCGGCCGAAATGAGACTGAATCCAAACATCAGGGGGAAAGCGACAAATGCGGTAAAACGGAGCATTTTCCGGAATACACGTTGCTGACGCTCACGATCGTCGCCCACCTGAACAAACATCGGCTGGGCTACACTTTGCACCATTCCGAGGATGGTCTGACTACCCATCTGGTTCCATTTATTGGCTTGTGAATAGGCTCCGATGTTATCTTTGACATAGAACGAACCCATCGTACTCTCGAAGGCAAACTTATTGATGTTGTTGAAGATGCCTGTGATGAGTATCTTGCAACTGAAGCCGAACATCTCCTTGATGGGTCGGAACGTGATATGCAAAGAAGGACGCCATTTGGAGAAATACCAACTGCCGATCGATACGATGCTGACATAGACGATGCTCTGGGTGGCTATACTCCAAAAGGCCATCTTGTTGGCTGCCATGATGATGGCTACAGCACCTGAGATAATCAGGGCTACGATGTTGCAGATGGCTTGTTCCTTCACCCTCAGCTCCTTCATCAAGATGGTGCGTGGAGTGATGGAGAAACTGGCACAGAAGAAGCCTAAAAAAGCATATCGTGAGAGTGCCACCAATTGCGGCTCCTTGTTATAATCGGCTATGAGAGGGGCACAGAACCAAAGGATGATATAGATCAGAGCACTCACCAAAATGTTGAACCAGAACACAGCATTCAAGTCCTGATGGGTTGCATCGCGTTTGTTGATGAGCGCTGAGATGAAGCCGCTATCCTGCAAATTTGCAGCAATGGCCGAATAGATGGCCAGAACGGCTATCATGCCGTAATCGCTGGGGTCGAGAAACCAAAGCAACACCACCCCAATCACAGCATTCAGCACCTGCATCAGAGAGCTGTTCATCGCTCCCCAAAGCAAGCCTTTCGCTGTTTTCTCTTTTAAGGATGGGGTGTTGGCCATAGAACATTTACTATTTAACCATTTAACTATTTACCATTTAACTATTTTATCCTCCCCCTTAGGGGGATAAGAGAGGGTCTAGTCCTATTTGTTATTCACATTAATGGATGTGCCATTATAGAAGACCCGGTATCGATAGAGTCCTCGTTGCTCTTTCGTAGCATCGGTCGCAGTAAGGATCCATCCGTAGTTGTTCAGGTCGTAGGAATTGCCACAATGGGAACAGAGTGCCGTCCCATTGTCTTTCACAGTCAGCCGATAGGACTGACGGTCGCAACTGGGACATGAAAGATCGTATGCAAGGATATCCAAACCATTTGACATATTCGGAGTTGAGCTGGTACCTACTATGAGTCCACCCAGTCCAAACTCAAACTCCTTTGCA
This sequence comes from uncultured Prevotellaceae bacterium, assembly GCA_947303695.1. Lineage (GTDB taxonomy): Bacteria > Bacteroidota > Bacteroidia > Bacteroidales > Bacteroidaceae > Colivivens. Next base: position 17,721 of record CAMYYX010000015.1, read on the forward strand.
CCTATCTGCGATAAAGCATAATCGTGGCTCTGACCCACCATATTCGTAATCCTTACCTTTCCCTCGATCTTACGAATCGTCACAAACTGCCCAGGATTGCCGATTGCGTTGAAGAGTTCCGCACTTTGTGCCACATCAAAATAGAAACGAACAGGGTATTTCGTGGAATAAGTACCGCTTATCTCGTCTTTACAAGAGACCAGACAGCATAGCATCATTATGATTGTCAGCAGTCGTTTCATGACGTATGAATCAAACCAGTTGCTGGATGGCGTTTTCCACCTTACCGAAGTCGAATTCATCGAGAGTCTTCTGCATCAAAGCCTCGATTTGGTCGTTACAGAGATTGCCAATACTACCTTGGTGTGTGTGATGAATCTGCTTATCAGGCGTGAATTTGCCTGCTTCGATATCCAATCCCACTTTCTTGTAAGCATCACGGAAAGGCATACCACCTGTTGCCAGTCGATTGACTTCCTCCACACTGAACATATTGTCGTAGATAGGATTGTCGAGGATATGTTCGTTCACCTTCATCCGATTGATGATATAAGCAGCCATTCGCAAGCAGTCCTTCAGTTCGTCGAACGATGGGAGGAACACTTCCTTGATGATCTGCAAATCGCGGAAGTAGCCACTTGGCAGGTTGTTCATCATCAGCATCACGGTCTGAGGTAATGCTTGTATCTTGTTGCATTTGGCACGTGTCAACTCGAACACATCAGGATTTTTCTTATGAGGCATGATGCTTGAACCTGTGGTACACTCGTCAGGCAGTTTTACAAAGCCGAAGTTCTGACTGTTGAACATACAGGCATCGAATGCCAATTTGGCTAACGTACCAGCCACGCTTGCCATTGAGAAGGCCACATTACGTTCAGTCTTACCACGTCCCATCTGAGCATAGACTACATTGTAGTCCAAGGAATCGAAGCCCAACAAGTCGGTCGTCATCTGACGATTCAAGGGGAACGAACTGCCATACCCTGCAGCCGAGCCTAACGGATTGCGATTAGTGATGCGCCAAGCAGCCAATAGGTATTGCATATCATCGACCAGACTCTCAGCATAGGCCCCAAACCACAGACCAAACGATGAAGGCATCGCTACTTGCAGATGGGTATAACCAGGCATGAGCACATCCTTATACTCATTACTTTTGGCGATGAGTTCATGGAAAAGAACCTCTGTCAGTTGAACGATTTCCTTGATTTGGTCACGGATAAAAAGCTTGAGGTCAACCAATACCTGGTCGTTACGTGAACGTCCTGAGTGAATCTTCTTGCCGATATCGCCCAATTGACGAGTCAGCATTAGTTCCACCTGCGAGTGGACATCCTCCACTCCCTCTTCTATCACAAACTTTCCTGAAACCGCATCGGCATAAATGGCTTTAAGAGCAGCCAACAGTTGGGTCAGCTCGTCCTTACTCAGCAGACCTATGGATTCCAACATGGTGATATGTGCCATAGAGCCCAACACATCGTATTTGGCCAGATAGAGGTCCATCTCACGGTCTTTTCCGACCGTAAAACGTTCGATTTCATCGGTCATTTGGACGTTCTTCGTCCACAGTTTATCTTTATTCATAAGGCAATGAAGCTAGCATATCAGCAATTCTCTCAATACCATCCTTGAAAGGTTTCCCAATCATACCTGCAAGGAATACGGGGATGTCGGCATCAACCGTTACCTTCATCTTACAACTATCGGCTGTGATAGGTAGTAACTGCACCCACAGATTGAATTTCACGGGCGACATGACAGAGCCGAACTTGATGCATTTGGGTTCGTCACGTTCGATAATTTGAATCGCAAGCCGACCCACAGGATCGACCTGAACGCTAACAGAATCTGTGCTGACCTCCATGGTTTCAAGGGTCTTTCGGACCTGCTCTACCTTCTCTGGTGGGATATTACCAGTCATCTTGGCCTGAACTTCAGGGTCGTTGAATCTTTCTTTAACGACTGCCAAGTTGTTCAGGTCGGCAATTTTCGCATATACGGTTTCCTGAGGATAACCGATCACTTTTACATCGCTCTCGTGTTTCATATTATTGCCTCCATTCGCTTGGGTTGCTTCTCCACTCGTTCAGAGTAGGAATCTGTTCCTTTGAAATATAACCTGTCTGTAAAGCAACCTCCAAGACAGCTTCATAGTTGGTTAATGTCAGCAATTGTACTTTTGCATCCTCGAATGCCTGCTTGGCCACATCGAATCCATAAGTGTATGAAGCGACCATACCAACCACTTCAAATCCTGCATTACGGAGCGCCTCAACAGCTTTCAAGCTGCTTCCACCTGTGGAAATCAAGTCTTCCACCACTACTACCTTCGCACCTACTGGTAATTCTCCTTCAATCAGGTTGGCCAATCCGTGATCCTTTGGTTTTGAACGCACATAAGCAAAAGGCATTCCTAACTCATCGGCCACTAAGGCACCTTGTGCGATAGCTCCTGTTGCGACTCCAGCCACAGCATCAGCTTCTGGGAAGTTCTCCATCACCAAACGAGTCAGCTCCGTCTTCACAAATGTACGAAGCGCAGGAAACGAGAGGGTTTTACGATTATCACAATAGAATGGTGATTTCCATCCAGATGCCCAAGTAAACGGATTATCGGGTTGTAACTTGATGGCTTTCACATCAAGCAATTTCGCAGCAAAAATAGTTTCTAATGTATTCATATCACTTCTTAATAGTTTTAATTGATGGTGCAAAGTTAATGAAAAATGCAAAAATGGAAAAATTATATAATGTAAAAATGAAGAAAAATGGCAAATGGCAAATCGTTAAATGGACAAAAATGCGTTTAAGCCGAATATAAATCAAGAAAAATTGTATTTATTGAGGCGTAGCATTTTGTGCGAAGCAAAATATTTCGTACCTTTGCCATGAAAATGAATAAGAGCATACGTGACGATTTCCCAAT
>CAMYYX010000016.1 GCA_947303695.1 uncultured Prevotellaceae bacterium
TCTTGATAATTGGGGAATTAGAAAGAGCACACAAGAGTAAAAGTTGATGCTCACGCTGAATGCGTGGGCTTTTACTCGTTAATGTGTGCAAGGTTATCCCCAATACCTCAAGAACGTAGACGAAGTAATTTGTCCACGTTTTTTTATTGTACATTAATCAAACCTATATCTTAACAATCAAAACCAATTGAATTATGAAGAGATTATTTGTTTTAGCAAGTGTAGTATTTTTTGCATTAAGTTCTGTAGCTCAACTTGAGGATACAGATGGGTTCTATTTTTTCGATAGTGACAACGTAGTAGGAGATTTAGCTACATATAGTGAAAAGACAATGGATGTAGCCTTTGAAGCTCCAAGTACCATTATAACGACACCTGGTGTTTGGTACAATTTTGATTATTATACGGAAAACGGGAAGAAAATGATGAGAGTAGACAAAGGAAAATGGCAATTTAAGGCGGGGGGTACTTGTTCTTTTATAGAGAACACAACAATGGATGTTGATTATCAAAATATCAAGAAGATAGATATACAAGGAATTGTACCAATGGGCTGGCAAAAGACCAGAGATGTTCTTACAATACGCAGAAATTCTGCTCAAATATCTGTGAAATGTTCAAATCAAAACCAATTGAATAAAATGTCTGCGAGAGAAAAATATGATATGGACGAGAAACTAAAGTTGATAGGTAATAGGATGAGTGGGTTAACTAGTGGTTCGGTTGGATCATATAAATTGTTAAGGTTAGACAAGGATATTATGATTTGGCAGCGTGGAAACAAAACAGAAGGTATGGTCTCTCAAACCGGACTAGATAAACTGATAAAAGCAAGGAATGATTATAAGAAACGACAAGAAAATGAACAGAGTAGGCGTGAGGAAGAAGCTAAGGCATATTATGAAAAAGCAAGTCGCGAGGCGGAGGAGCAAAGTAAGCGCGAGATAGAAAGAATAGCCAAACTTGAAGCCGATGGAGGAAAGGTCTACGAAGTGAAAGATGTGAAGTTTGCAATGGTAGCAGTAGAAGGAGGAACCTTCAAAATGGGTAATGAGGAAGAATATAACTCACGTCCTGCCCATGAAGTAACGTTAAATGGTTTCGCAATTGGTCAGACCGAGGTTACTCAGGATTTATGGACAGCAGTGATGGGAAATAATCCAAGTCGTATAAAAGGAGCTAAATTGCCAATGGAGCGTTTGAGTTGGAACGATTGCCAGACGTTTATTCAGAAACTGAACCAACTGACGGGCCAACAGTTCCGTCTACCTACTGAGGCAGAATGGGAGTATGCGGCACGAGGAGGTAACCAAAGCAAAGGATATAAATACAGTGGTAGTGATAACCTTGAAGAGGTAGCTTGGTACTCTGGTAATAGTAACAATAAACTTCATGTGGCTGCCGAGAAAGCTCCAAATGAATTGGGAATCTACGATATGTCAGGAAATGTTTATGAATGGTGTCAGGACTGGAAAGGAAAATATTCTTTTGAATCAGTTAGTAATCCTACAGGGCCAGATTTTGGTGAAGGACGCGTGGTTCGCGGAGGTTCTTATATTTACCCCGCTTTTGTTATGACAGTAGACTACCGTTCCAGTACGAAACCAGAGTTATCGTTAAATGGCTTCCGCCTTGCCCAATAATCCTTTCAAAAATAGAAAGAATATGACTTTATCAAATTATATAAAGTATTGGGATAAAACCATAGCAGGTTTGTTCGTGAAATCTCCAGCTGCTAATTATTGGGGTGTTAGCGTTCAAACGGATTTTATCCCAGAACCATTTATGGGCGACCCAGATAACTGCTCGTTCGTCATCGTTAACCTAAACCCAGGAGCAGGAACATGTCATAGCTGTTTAAAAAAACAAAATATCCGCGGCACATTGATTCATAAAGTAAAAACATACGGGTATAGTAAGGCAGTCAAGGATTTCCCTTATTTACGAGATGGTGCAGCAGTAAAATTAACTGATTGGGATAACTGTCCTGGAAGAAAATGGTGGAAGAGCAAGGAAAGATGGATTAAGCATATTCTGAAAGAATTCAATATTCCTCTTGCCCCGATTCCTGATTGTTGCTGTCCTTTTGCGATGGAACTGTTTGCATGGCATACAGATACATGGCCAGGTACTTTGAACGATAAGATGAAAAAGGGAGGAATTTGCGGAAATGATGTTTACAATGAAGTAATTGAGCCTTTGCATGAAGCCATTAAAAAGTCTAAATGCAAAACCGCCTTTTGTGTAGGTAAACCTATTGGAGAGATAATTGATAGTTTCAACTTGTTTACCAAAATGAATCCGAAGCCCTTACAGCCAATACCACGCATCGAACGATATTATGATGTATATCACGATGGAAATGGCTGTTACATTATTAACACGTGGGCACAAGGAGGAAATACTTATCCTAGCGACAAGTTTGATGTGGAAGAGGAGAAACTGATACAGGATATAAAAACATAAATATTAGCAAGCAGGAAATGTCGGTGCCACGGCGACAGGTGAGTGACATACAAGAGGTTCAAGAAGTTCCAAAGGTTTCAAGAGTTTCAAAGGTTCCAAGGGGTTTAAGATAAAGGTTATAGGTTATAGGTTAAAGGTTATAGACCAGAAACTGGAAACTTGAAACAGAAACAGGAGCGTTAATCGCTCCTGTTGTTCTTTATAGATTATTGAAATGTGCTTAGGTGAAGCTGATGACTGAGCCGGCTGTTGGGGCGGCTGCTCCAAGGATGTTGGAACGGTCGTTGATGAGTCGGATGTCCTCGCGCTTGCGACGATAGGTAGGGATGGTCTCGACCATGCTGATGACGTCGTCGTTGTCGAGGTCTTCGTCCTTGAAGATGTAGTTGAACGTGAGTTTGCGTATCGAACCGCCCTTCTGATCGGGGCCATAGACCTGGTTGCGACGGATGTCGTTCTCGATGTCTTTCTCGGTACGTTCGGCCATGCGGCGTTGCTGCTCTTCGTTGCGCTGGTTGATGCGGTCGTTCATCTCGATGGAGTTGATGTTCTGTACACCGAATCCGGTTGCGAGGATGGTGACCTTGACTTTCTCCTTGAGTGAGGCATCGACTGAGAGTCCCCACTTGGTTTCGACGATATCGGCTGTCTGCATCTTCTCCATGAACTCATGGATTTCGCCCATCTCTTCCATCATGAGGCTTGGCGTTCCGTCGGATTCGTCGCCGCAGAAGGAGATGTGGAGGAGTATCTTCTTTGAGTTGTAGATGTCGTTGTTGTTGAGCAGCGGTGAATGGAGAGCGTCTTCGATGGCTTTGGAGATTCGTCCGTCGCCACTTCCGTAACCGGTACTCATGATGGCTACGCCTCCGTTCTGGAGCACGGTCTTCACGTCCTTGAAGTCGAGGTTGATGATGCCGTGCATGGTGATGATCTCGGCAATGCTTCGTGCTGCGTTGCAGAGAGTGTCGTCGGCTTTGGCAAAGGCGTCGAGGACGGTGAGTTCGGGATAGATTTCGCGCAGGCGTTCGTTGTTGATGACGAGGAGAGCATCGACATTCTTGCTCATCTCTTCAACTCCGTCGAGTGCCTGGTCGATTTTCTTGATGCCTTCCCAGCGGAAGGGGATGGTGACGATGCCCACGGTGAGGATGCCCATCTCCTTGGCTGTCTTGGCAACAACAGGTGCGGCTCCTGTTCCGGTTCCGCCTCCCATGCCGGCTGTGATGAACACCATCTTGGTGCCGTCGCTCAGCATGTCCTTGACTTGGTCGAGCGATTCTTCGGCTGCTCGCTTGCCTGCTGCGGGGTCGTTACCTGCTCCGAGGCCGTCCTTACCCAGCTGGAGTTTGGCTGGTACGACTGAGTCGTTGAGTGCTTTGTTGTCGGTGTTGCACACCACGAAGGCTACGTCGTGAATGCCTTTGTTGAACATGTTGTTGACGGCATTACATCCTCCGCCTCCAACTCCGATGACTTTGATGATACTGGTTTGCCCTTGTGGAAAACCGAATTCTATATTGTCCATCATATTAATTCATAATTTATAATTTATAATTCATAATTCAAGAAGTTATCGAAGTTATCACTTCGTTCGACGAATGACTGCTGTTGTTTGCACATGCGAACTATTGTCGTTAACTTCGAGGCCGAAAGGCCGCTAACTTCGCTAACTCCGTTAACTCCTTAGGCTCTTTATTCTTTCAGGATGTCTTCAACCCATTTGTTCAGCTTGCCGAAGAGGCTGTTTTTCTTGCCAACTTCCTTGATCTGTTGCTGCAGGTTGTCGATTTCCTCGTCGCACTTGGTGATGAGGATGTCGGCTTCGCGGATGGACTGCTTGTACTTGTCCTTTCCGACGAGCAGGTCTTTGTAACGGCTGTAGTCTTCGCTCACGATGTCGTGTGCTTCGTCGATGAACGCCTCGGCTGCCTTAATGAGTTTCTTGTTGGATTCGTCGTTGGTGATGGCTTCGCTGGTCTGCTGCAGTTTGAGGATGGTTTGACGGAGCTGGTTCTTTGTCTGCTCGATGTATTCGAGTGCTTCGTTTTCTTCTTGCTGCAACTTGGCTGATGCCTCTTTAACGGCTGCTATCTCACGGTTCTTCTCATCGTTGGTGAAGATGTCGGGTCCGCTGTATTCCTCGCCTACACAGTTCTCGGTGCCTGAAAGCAGCAGGGAAACGATGGTGCAGGTTGTGGGACTTTCGAGCGAGAGCGATGTGATGTCGCTGTTCTTGATGAGCTGCGGAATGAGTTTCTTGGCAACTCGCACCTTGTCGACCTTCAGGGTGTTGGTGCAGGCTTTCTCGATGTTGGGGATGTTGGCTCCGCCACCTGTGATGACGATACCGCCCAAGAGTTTGTCGGCATAGTCGGAGTTGTGCAGCTGATTGCCTACATTCATGAGGATTTCCTGCAGACGTGCTTCGATGATGTGACGGATTTCGCGTATCGGGATGGTTCGTCCGTCGGATGTGGTGTAGACGGGTTCCTGTCCGTTCTCGCCACCATCTGCTGTCTCAGCTACGGCATCTGCGTAGGTCAGCATCAACTGTTCGGCCTCGCTGGGCTCGATCTGCAGGTCGCAGAGGTCTTGGGTGATGTTGTTGATGCCGAGCGGCAGGGTGATGATCTGTCGAACGATGTTGTTCTTCAGGACGGAAATGGTCGTTGTGCCTGCACCGAAGTCAATCAAAGCCGTACCCGAACGCTTCTCAGCATCGGTGAGGATGTTGTTGGCCAGGTCGAAGGCTGAGAGCCGATAGTCGGCAATATCGATGCCGATGTTTTCGAATGTGGTCTTGATGTTGTTGCGAATGCGGCTATTGGCGATGACATTGAGGAACTTGCCTTCGATGTTTGTACCCATGATGCCTACGGGGTCGGCTGCCACGTTGGTGTCGACCACAAATTCCTGAGTGAAGAAACCGATCAGTTCGTTGTCTTCGTAAGGTACTGCATGACTCTCATCGGTGATGAGGTCGATGTGTGCCTGAGTGATGTAGGTGGGGGTCAGCATGTTTTTCTGAACCACACTCTTGACTGAACGTACAGATTGACCTCCCAGACCGATGTAAGTGCTGGTAATCTGCATTTTAAGGGCAGCTTCAAGTTTGCTGATGATTGTCTTGATGCTGAGTGTCGTTTTCTCGATGTTGTAGACCACTCCACGCTTGACGCAGTCAGTAGTCCTGTCTTCTGCATAGGCCAAAATCTGCATGGTCCCGTCCTTCATCTTTCCGGCGATGCCCGAAATCTTTGATGAGCCCAGTTCGATGGCAACGATGATTGCTTCTTGTTCTACCATAGATATCTATTGTTTTTGTTATTTTCTACAAATGATTTGTCCTTCGTAAGTAAGGTCGATGGCCGAGTATTTGTTCCATCCGACTTCTGAGAGTCCTTTCTTGTAGAACACCATCAGTCGATGGAGTTTCTTCTCGAAATTGTTGACGTGGCCCAAGTGGATGACGTGGTTGCCAACCCTTGGGATAAGGTCGATGACGTATTCCTTGTCGGCATTGACCTTGACGTAGATTTGCTCGATCTGGTTGTTCCAGAATTCGTCGTTCACGATGTATGCCCCCAACTGCGACAGGCATTTCCTGGCATATTTCTCTGATATGTTTCCAGTGGCTACAGGCAGGTTGACGGGGTAGTTGGTCTTTGTGATGGTTTTCCCGAACTTGTCGATGTAATAGCCTTGTCCGTTGTTTGGCAGCACATAGATGACGGGTGTCCGCTGTTTGATGTTGATGACGACAGCATTGTTGGCGGTCTTGTAGCATTCCACCCGTTCTACGAACTCGTTCTTTGCGAGAGTCTTTTCGATGTCGCGAGTCCGGATGTCGGCCAGCAGTCGGTCTTTCGGATAGATGTTGGCCTTGTGAAGTTCGTCCTCAATGATTTTGTTTGTGATGAACCCTGAGTGCTGGTTCTGCTCGATATTGAGTTCGATATGTGTACACTTATCCTCAGGGGATGGTTTGGACGCAACGATGACGGCATATACGGCGTATGCCGCAACACCTAAAACCAGTATTGCTCCGATCAGGATTGATATGCCTTTCTTCAGTTGCATCATACGAGTACTTCTGTTATTGCTTGAACATAATTCTCAATGTCGCCTGCTCCAAGCAGGATGAGGACGTCGAAATCCTTTTTGCTGACACTCTCCACGACGTCTTCCTTATGGATGAGTTGTTTCTCGATACCTGGACGCAGATTGTCGAAAATGAGCTTGCTGGTCACTCCCGGTATCGGCGCCTCACGTGCTGGATAGATGTCGCAGAGGTACACTTTGTCCAAGAGAGACAGGCTGTTGGCAAACTCCTTATAGAAATCACGCGTGCGCGTGTAGAGATGTGGCTGGAACACAGCAGCAATCCGTTTGTCCTGATAGAGCTCACGGATGGATTTGACGCTTTGTTCAATCTCGTTGGGGTGGTGTGCGTAGTCGCTGAGGAACACCATGTGGTCGGTCTTGATCTTGAAATCGAAACGACGGTCGACTCCTCCGAACGACTTCATTCCGCTGCGTATCTCGTCTTCGGTGACTCCATTCAACCAGGCAAGTGCCATCGCAGCAATACCGTTTTCGATGTTGATGCTGACAGGTACTCCCAACTGTATGTCGCGGATGATGGTTGTGGGGGTCACGAAATCGAAAACGATCTCTCCGTTGCCAATCCGGATATTCTCTGCATGGAAGTCTCCTTCTGTACGGGCATATTCATAGACACGAACTCCTTCCTGCACATCGGGCTTCATCTCAAGTCCCTTGTGGATGATCAGAGCACCACCTTTTTGGATGAGTGTCGTATAGTGGCGGAAACTCTCGAGGTAGGCTTCTTTGGTGCCGTAGATGTCGAGATGATCGGGGTCGGTAGCAGTAATGACCGTCATGTAGGGACGCAGCCAATGGAACGAACGGTCGAATTCGTCGGCTTCAATCACGACGTAATCGCTTTTGTCGGAAAGGATGTAGTTGGTTCCGTAGTTCTTGGAAATGCCTCCCAGGAATGCGTTACAGTCGATATGTGACTGATGGAGCAGATGGGCCGTCATCGTAGATGTGGTGGTCTTTCCGTGTGTTCCAGCTACGCAAAGCCCCTTGTGTGCTTGCGTAAGGAATCCCAGCACCTGTGCCCGTTTCTGCAAGTCGAACCCGTTTTCGCGGAAGTACACCAATTCCTTGTGTTCAGCAGGAATGGCTGGTGTGTAGACAACCAACGTGCTGTCCTTCTGTTTGAAGCAGGCGGGAATGGCATCAACGTTCTCCTCGTAATGAATCTGTGCTCCTTCGCTGATCAGTTTCTCCGTCAACTCACTTGGTGTACGGTCGTAGCCGCCCACGTTGTATCCTTTGGTGAGAAAATAACGGAGTAGGGCACTCATGCCTATGCCTCCTGCACCGATGAAATATACTGACTTAACCATCTTATTATTTACCATTTAATCATTTAACCATTTACCATTTAATTTTTATTCTTCACGCTTAATTTGATGACCTCTTGGGCGATGATGTTGGCTGAGTCGGGGAGAGCCAACTCCTTGATGTGTGTACTCAGCGATGTCAACTGCTGTGCGTCTTGAACCACTTTCATCGCCAGCTGGATGAGTTGACTTTGTGCGTCCGCATCTTTCACCATCAACGCAGCATCTTTCTGCACGAGTGCCATCGCATTCTTGGTTTGATGGTCTTCAGCCACATTCGGAGACGGAACTAAGATGCAAGGTTTACCCAGCATACACAATTCGCTGATGCTGCTTGCTCCCGCTCTGGAAATGACGAGGTCGGCTGCCGTATAAGCTACATCCATGTTCGAGATGAAATCGCTGACAAACAAGTTGTCAATCTTTGCGTGTTTGGCCAACTCTTCAGCGATATGCTGACTATAGAACTTACCTGTCTGCCAGATGATTTGAATGCCTGAGCTTTGAATGCTGTCAAGCGCACCAAGAACACTTTCGTTGATGGTTCGTGCACCCAGACTTCCACCAATAATCAGGATGGTGGGCAAAGATGGGTTCAACCCAAACTGTGCGATTGCTTCCTCGCGGGTTACCGTTGCGTTGAGCAGCTGCTGGCGAACAGGATTTCCCGTCATGATGATTTTGTCGGCAGGGAAGAATCGTTCCATTCCTTCGTAGGCCACACATATCTTGCTGGCTGATTTCGCTAGGAGTTTGTTGGTCACACCAGCATAGGAATTCTGCTCCTGAATCAAGGTTGGAATCCCCATTTGAGCAGCTGTCTTCAGGGTGGGTCCACTTGCATATCCTCCTACACCTACAACAGCCTGTGGCTTGAAGTCGCGTATGATTTTGCGGGCTTTCGACTGACATTTGAGGATTTTCCATAATACCCGGATGTTTTTAAAGGGATTCTTACGGCTGAATCCTTCGATGGGCAATCCGATGATGGAGTATCCTGCATCAGGAACTCGCTGCATCTCCATGCGTCCCTCAGCACCCACAAACAGGATGTCGGCATTGGGCTCGATTGCTTTTATCGCATTCGCAATCGATATCGCAGGAAATATATGACCTCCTGTACCTCCTCCGCTGATGATGACTTTCAATTGTTCCGACATATTATTGACCATTGAACATTGACCATTGAACATTTAACTCTATTCTATCCCTGCTCCACTATAGTACTCATCGGTCTCAGTAGCGCTGACGGGCTCTGCGGGAGCAAGTGGGGTTTCGCTCACTTTTTCTGCGTAGCGGCTGATGCTGAGAATCACACCAAAATAGAAGCAGGTGATGATGATGGATGTACCACCTTTACTGATGAGCGGTAAGGGCTGACCGGTAACAGGTAATAGACCTACTGCTACACCCATGTTGATGAGGGCTTGCAGAACCAGTATGATACCAAATCCCGTGACAAGAAACGCAGGGAAGAACTTGTCGCATTTCTTCGCTATCCTATTGACTCTTATCAAAAGTGCAAAGTACAGGAATATGACGAATACAGCACCAGCGATGCCTGTCTCCTCGATGATGATGGAATAGATGAAATCGGACTCTGCATGTGAAAGGAAGTCACGTTGAACAGAGTTGCCCGGTCCCAAACCGATGAGGTTGGAATTAGCAATAGCTATGTTCGAGTTTCCTACTTGCCAGTTCTCGGCCAAGTCGTATTCGTTTCCATCAACCTCTACGAGATTATCTGTATTCTTGTTGATTCCTATTTTGTTTTCAATACGATGTTTCCATGTAGCTACACGTCCACCCATCGCTTTAGCAAAGGAGTCGGGTATAAGAAGAAGTGTTCCTACAAAAAGTGCACCAGCAAACCCGATACAAATCAATCCCTTAAGCATCAGTTTACGTGGGATGTTGCCAATGTACATCATGATGATGGCAACCGTGAACAGGATGGCTGCCGTTGAGAAGTTCTCAGACACAATCAATCCGCAGATGACACAAACGAGAATGCTGCAGATCTTGAATGGCTTATTGTATCCACCCTTCGTTGCCATCACAACCGTCTTTCTGCCGTTCCTTCCATTCACGGATTCTTCGTTCTGTGTTTTCGAGAGTATTGCAGCCAGCGACATGATGAGAGCAGCTTTTGCTACCTCAGATGGTTGGAACGAAAGGAATCCTAGATTGATCCATCGGTTACCTCCATTGATGGTACCTCCGAACAACAGGACGTACAACAGCAACATGACGGATGCAGGTAGCAGGAAGATGGGGAATAACTTGAAGTACTTGCAAGGTATTCTATGTACGATGAGGATGATGATCAATCCTATAAACAGGAATCCTGCTTGACGTATCATCGGTTCAAGGTGGTTCCCATGAGAATAGGTCAAGGAACTGGAAGCACTATATATTTCTACGAGAGAAATCATGCACAGAAAGAAGTAGATCATCCAAACAACTTTGTCTCCTTTGAATAGGTTATTACTGATAATTTTTAACATCGTATTATTTACTATTTAACCATTTACTATTTAACCATTTACTATTTAACCATTTACTATTTACCATTTTCCCTCCATGGTTCTTTCCCCATCGGGGGAGTTGGAGAGGGGCTGGGGGCTATACTTTTATAGTTCCCTCACATACTGTTTGAACTGTTCGCCACGATCTTCCATATTTTTGAACAAGTCGAAGCTGGCGCAGCAAGGACTGAGAAGCACACAATCGCCATCGTGAGCCATTTTATAACAAGCATCTACACAGTCTTTCATGCTTTGTACGTCTACGATTGGTAAGCCGAACGAATCGAAGTTCTCGTGCAGCTTTTTGTTGTCAACCCCAAGGAATACCAATCCCACACATTTCTCACGGACGAGGTCATAGATCTCTGAATAGTCGTTTCCTTTGTCGATTCCGCCAAGAATCAAGACGGTAGGTAGTTTCATGCTCTCAAGGGCATACCAGCAAGCATTGACGTTGGTGGCTTTCGAATCGTTGACGAAATCGATACCGCGAACACGTCCAGCCTTCTCCAATCGATGCTCCACACCTGCGAAGTTTGATAGGCACTCTCGTAACGTTTTGTCATCTACACCTGCGATATTTGCGGTGATACCTGCAGCCAGCGAATTGTAGAGGTTGTGTTTACCCGTGAGAGCCAATTCCTCCAACTCCATGTTGAATGGGGTAGGAACCTCAATCACGTATTGCCCCTTTTCTGCGTAGGCGATGGCTCCGTTTCCTTTGAATTCGGAGAATGGGAACAACTGGGCTTTGAGGTTGTATTTCTTCATCTCCTCCTTCACGATTGGGTCGTCGTTCCAGAAGATGAACGCATCGTCTTCTGTCTGGTTCTGTGTGATTCGCATCTTTGCATCCACATAGTTCTGCATCTTGAAGTCGTAGCGGTCAAGGTGGTCGGGTGTGATGTTCATGAGAATCGCGATATCGGCCTTGAACTCGTACATGTTGTCGAGTTGGAAACTACTGAGCTCAATCACGTAATAGTCGTAATTCTCTGTCGCAACCTGTAAGGCCAAACTGCTTCCGATGTTTCCTGCTAATCCAACGTTATAGCCAGCGTTTTTGAGGATGTGATAGGTGAGCGATGTAGTTGTGGTCTTACCATTCGAACCCGTGATACAAATCATCTTGGCGTTCGTATATCTGCCAGCAAACTCTATCTCGGAAATGATAGGAATGCCTGCCGCTTTGATTTTCTGGATCATCGGAGCTTTCTCAGGAATGCCAGGACTCTTGATGACTTCATCGGCATTGAGAATCAATTCTTCGGTATGCTGCCCCTCTTCCCACTCGATGTGGTATTCATCGAGTTGCCTCTTGTATTTATCTTTGATGGCTGACATGTCTGATACAAACACATCAAATCCTTTAACCTTCGCCAACACAGCGGCTCCAGCGCCGCTTTCAGCTGCTCCAAGAACAACGACTCTTTTCATCTTATCTTTAATGTTATGATTGTTATTGCTGCTAATAATATGGTGATAATCCAAAATCGGATGGTGATCATGTTTTCGTGCAGTACCGTTGTCGGGAACTTGCAGATGTACTTACAATCGGTCAATAATTGGTTTTGCTGCACACGGAAATGGTCGTGAATCGGGGTGCGTTTGAATACACGTTGTTTGACGCCTCGTTTGTTTCCCTTCTTTGCGTACCAAATCTGAATCATGACAGATATGCTCTCGACGAGGAAGATGCCGCAGAGGATAGGAATCAACAACTCTTTGTGAATGATGACTGCTGTGACTGCAATCACTCCACCGATGGACAGACTTCCGGTATCACCCATAAATACCTTTGCTGGGTAAGTGTTATACCAAAGGAAGCCGATCAACGCACCAACGAAGGCGCAGATATACACCACGATTTCCTCGGAGCCAGGGATATACATCACATTCAGATAGCTCGCAAATCGAATATGACCGGAGACATATGCCAGGATTCCCAATGCTGTGCCGATGATGGCAGAATTGCCAGCACACATTCCGTCCATACCGTCATTCAGGTTCGCACCATTCGATACTGCGGTAATCACAAACGTCGTGACCAAGATGAACAGAATCCATCCACATGCACGTTTCACCTTTCCGTCTTTTATCCAACTGAATACCTCGTAGTAGTCCAGGTTGTTGTTCTTGAGGAACGGTACTGTCGTTACGGTTGATTTACGGGCTTCACTTTTATGATATACCATTGAAGATTGGCCGTCCTTCTCAATTGTCACATTTTCGCGTACTACTGCTTGTGGAGATAGCCAAAGGACAACTCCTACCAGGCAACCTAATGCCAACTGCCCAAGGAGTTTGTAGCGAGGCTTCATGCCGTCTTTGTTGCCTTTCAATTTGATATAGTCGTCAATGAATCCAAGCAATCCGAACCAAAGAATGGTCACAATCAACAGATTGATATACACATTGTCTAAGCGGCCAAGTAACAGAGCAGGAATCACAACTGCACCAACGATAATCACGCCTCCCATCGAAGGAGTTCCTTTCTTCTGGACACCATAGGGATCGATTTCTGCATCGCGTGCACTTTCAATGTGACGTTTCCGTTTCATGAATGTAATGAAACGTTTACCTGCCACCATCGAAATGATGAGTGAAAGCATCAATGCCAATAGTGAGCGGAATGAAACGTATGTCCACATTCCTGCTCCTGGAAGATTCAATTGGTCGAGATATTGTGATAAAAAGTATAACATCGTGTTATTTACTATTTAACTGTTTGCTATTAATCTGCTAATCCCACGCATTTGCGTACTTCTTCGCGGTCATCGAAGTGATGTTTCACGCCCTTCACCTCCTGATAGTCTTCGTGTCCCTTTCCGGCGATGAGTATCACATCTCCCTTTTCTGCCATCATGCAGGCTGTTTTTATGGCTTCACGACGGTCGACGATGGTCAGCACTTTCTGCATTTGCTCTTTCTCCAATCCTGCAACCATGTCATTGATGATGTCTTGCGGCTCTTCAAAACGAGGGTTGTCGCTAGTAATGATAACCCTGTCGCTCTGACGTGCAGCTTCTTGAGCCATGAGTGGACGTTTCCCCTTATCGCGGTTGCCTCCTGCTCCACAAACGGTAATGAGTCGTCCTTTACCTTCCAGGACTCCATGAATGGCATTCAACACGTTTTCCAAGGCATCGGGAGTGTGTGCATAGTCCACGATAGCGGTAAATCCGTTGGGAGCGTTGATGGCTTCCAATCGGCCGCTGACAGGTTTCATGCTACTCATCGCAACCAGACATTCCTGAGGCTCCTTGCCCAACATGATAGCTGCACCATAGATGGCGAGTAGGTTATAGACGTTGAACTTTCCGATGAACTGCACACCAACCTCTTTTCCGTTGATGTCCAAATACATTCCTTCAAAATGGCATTCAATGATTTTTGCCTTAAAGTCGGCTGCCTGTTGTACGGAATAGGTCTTGATGGTTGCCTTTGTGTTCTGAACCATCACCATTCCGTTCTTGTCGTCTATGTTGGTGATGGCAAACGCATCGGAAGGGAGATTGTCGAAGAACAACTTCTTTGCTTTGATGTAATTCTCGAACGTCTTGTGGTAATCCAAATGGTCACGAGTGATGTTGGTAAACAACCCTCCTGCAAAAGTCAATCCACCAATACGATTCTGTACGATTGAATGGGAACTGACTTCCATGAACACATATTCACAACCGGCATCAGCCATCTGAGCAAGCAGTTTGTTGAGGGTTATCGGGTCTGGAGTCGTGTGTTCGGTAGGGATGGCTTCTCCGTCGATGTAATTCACGACAGTCGAGAGTAGTCCTGCTTTGTGCCCCATGCTACGGAACATGTTGTAAAGTGTCGTTGCAATGGTGGTCTTGCCATTTGTTCCAGTCACTCCTACCAACTTGAATTTTGTTGATGGATTGCCGTAGAATGTGGTGGCGAGGTTACCAACGATATGTTCTGAGTTGCGTACCGTCACATAGGTGACGCTTGGATTAGTTTCTGTAGGAAACTCTTCGCAGATAATTGCAGAGGCACCTAGCTCGATGGCTTTCTCGATGTATTTGTGTCCGTCATTCTGAGAACCACGTACAGCGACGAATGCTTGTCCTTTCGCCACCTGCCGAGAATCAATTTGAATTCCAGAGATCTCTCTGTTTAATTCTCCTTGAATCGCTTCTGTCGTTATCGTTCCTAATATCTTCTGTAACAGCATATATTGTTTGTCTTTTGTTTATAGTCTCTAAATCGATAGGTCAGTCTTGATGTAATTCGATTTCAACAATCTGACCTTCTTGGTTCTTTGAGCCAGGATGCATACTTTGTTGCACGACCTTTCCCACACCTTTCACTTTTGCCTTCATCCCTCGACGTTCTATCTCGTAAACGGCATCTCTTAATCCCATTCCTTTCAGGTCGGGCAAATGGTCGAAGTCGTAGTCGAACGCTTCAAAGCTGATAGTCTTCCCAGTTGTGTTGATGGTAACCATTTCGTCGTTCTGAACACCCGATGCCTTTGCTTTCAGGTTCAGTTTCTCAAGCACGGTCTTAGTGGCACCTGCATAGCCTTTCTTGACCTGTGGAACCATTACTGCCAGAGAATCCTTTGCTTTTGAAAGGTCGCTTGTTACGGCATTTGCATAGATGCTCTCAGCAATCTTCTTGAACACAGGACCTGCTTGTCCGCCACCAGAGGCCAATCCATGTACTAATCGGATGGCTACGATACATGTATATTGTGGATCTTCTGCAGGGAAGTAACCGCAGAAGCTGACGAGGTGTCCGCCACCTTTGTATCCGCCTTTACCTCCAATCTGAGCAGTTCCTGTCTTGCCTGCAACAGCGAAATACTTGCTACCGGCTCGTTTTCCAACACCTTCGCTCACAACTCTTTTAAGCATGTCCTGAATCTGCTTGATGGCTTGAGGACGAGCGATTTGTTCTTTGATGACCTCTACAGGCATTTCCTGAACGACTTGTCCGTCTTTAAGGGCTGCTTTCACGAATCGTGGACGTACCATCTTTCCATCGTTTGCAATTGCGTTGTAGAATGTGACAGTCGAAATTGGTGGGATTTGTGTCTCGTATCCAATTGACATCCATGCTAACGCTGTTTTCGACCAATTACTTCTGTCGGCCTTCGGCATACGGATTACAGGAACGGCTGCGCCCACAAATGGTAGTTTCAAGTCTGCTCCGATACCAATCCGGTGCAAACCCTCGACAAACTTCTCGGGTTGGTTGTGATAGTGCTTGTCTATCAAACGGCTGACTCCGATGTTTGATGAGTACATGAGTGTATGTGCAACATCCATCTCACCATATCCTCCTCGATTCCAGTTGTGGTCTTTCATGGAGGAACCATACATGTTGTATACACCTCCATTACCATTCGTGGTTTCGTTCACGTCCAATGTGCCATCGTCCAATCCTACGAGTATTGACGCGGTCTTGAATGTGGAACCTGGCTCCATAAGGGCTGCTAATGCAAAGTTACGGGCTTCGTAGTATTCGTTGTCATCATATAATGACAGATTGACGATTGCCTTCACGTCACCCGTTTTTCTTTCCATCAGTACCACAACTCCCATATCGGCCAAACCTCCCGTCGATTTGATGACGTTGAACTCTTCACGTAAGGCATTCTCGCTGATGTCTTGCATCGTTACGTCTATCGTGGACACGATATCGTATCCGTTCTGGGGTTTGATATCGATAAGGTCTACGTATTTGTTCAGTATCTTACGTCTGTGCATGATCCCAGGAACACCACGAAGGAGAGAATCGTAGGCGAGTTCGAGACCGGACTTTGCCGATTTGTTCTCTTTGTTATCTTTATCGCCGAACATATCGCCGAGTGTACGGCGTGCCAACGAACCGAATGGTTTTTTGCGATTGTTACGAGGAACGATGTTCAGTCCCACAAAGAACTTATGCATATCGTAATCCCTAAAGAACGGCAAAGCCATCAACTCTTTGTATTGGATGTAGTTCAGGGTTTTGTGCTTGCATATCTCATAGTATCGGCTCTGCGACTTCCATCCTTCCGCCAAGTGTGTGCGGTATTCTGTTGGGGTCTTCGGTGGACAGATCTTACTTAATCCTTCACAGATAGAGTCAAGGGTCTTGGCATATTGCTCTCCTTTCCCTAAGAATAGCGAATCCTTTCTGTTGAAGAGGACAGAATCATCGTGAGAGAATTCGTTGTTCTTGGTCGCTTTTTTTGAAAGACCGGATTTGAAGTCGATATAAACTTTGTAGTCAGGCAAATCGCTTGCCATCAATTGCCCATCTGCTGATAGGATGTTCCCTCGTTTTGGTTCAACAATCAGGCTGTCCTTCTCGAAGTTCTCTTTCCTCACTTCCTCCCATTTCTTCTTATCGACCGTCATGGTCTTGACCATAAAGACCACAATACCAACACAGAAAAGCAATGCCAGTATAATCACTAATGTGAATTGACCTGATATGTATTTCTTGTCGAACTTCATTTTTCTTTCTTTCTATTGGTTGTCGTCTTCTTCTTTGATGATGAATGGTGGTTTCGTTGGGTTGAGTAGTAGTGAGTCTCCGTTTGCTTTAAGTCGTTTGATGATTTCCGATTGGCGACTGGCGTTGAGCAGGTCGCTTTCAATGGTCAGCACTTTGTTTTTCTCTTCTTGCAATTCTACCTTCAGGCTGTCTATGAGCAAGACGTCTTGCTGACTTGCATATCTGTTACCTGTGTAGATAATAGCCAGAACAACTAAGAACATAAAGAAGACAACTTGATGTAGCATGAAGCGACTTTGCAAGATGTCACCTCCGATGAT
The DNA here is from genome assembly GCA_947303695.1 of uncultured Prevotellaceae bacterium. Classification (GTDB taxonomy): domain Bacteria; phylum Bacteroidota; class Bacteroidia; order Bacteroidales; family Bacteroidaceae; genus Colivivens. The sequence continues at coordinate 17,221 of CAMYYX010000016.1, forward strand.
GGATTTCAGGGAAATCTCCCCAAGACTGTCTTCGTCTTCTTCCTCATCTTCCTCGGTGAACTTCTTGATGGCTTCAATCGCTTTCTGCCGCTCTTCTATCTCTTGCACCTCATCTTGCGTCAGTTCTGTTTCTTGCTCCTCAATGTTCGTCTTGTTCTCCTCGTCCATTATTAACTCAATTTAAACTCTTAATTTTCAATTTTCTCTGCAATCCTCAGTTTGGCACTTCTTGATCGAGGGTTGCTCTCTTGCTCTTTTGCATCTGGCACGATTGGTTTCCGTGTGATCAGTTTGAAGGGTGATGATACGTTGCCAAAGAAATCTTTCCTTTCATTTCCTTCAATGCTGCCCGTCTTCATGATGTTCTTGACCATCCTGTCTTCAAGGGAGTGGTAGGTGATGACCACCAGTCTTCCTCCGGGTTTCAGACATTCTGTGCTTGCGGTCAGCATCTCTTTCAAGGCATCCATTTCATGGTTTACCTCAATGCGTAAGGCTTGAAACACTTTCGCCAGCTCTTTCTTCTCCCTGTCTCTTACGAAGAACGGTTGCACGATGTTGAGTAATTCACCAGTTGTCTCAATCGGTTTTTGGCTCCGCTCCTTGACAATAGCAGCAGCAATCTGTCGACTGTTCTTCAATTCTCCGTAACAGTAAAGGATTTCGGCCAGTGAACGCTCGCTGTAGTTGTTGACAATCGTTGCAGCGGTTGCCTCTGCCCGTTGGTTCATCCTCATGTCGAGCGGAGCATCGAATCGGAACGAGAATCCGCGTTCTGCATCGTCGAAGTGGTGCGATGAAACGCCAAGGTCTGCAATGATGCCGTCGATTCCTGCGTCCTCTCCATAGTATTTCAGGAAGTTTTTCAAGTATCTGAAGTTGCTCCTGACGAACGTAAATCGTTGGTCGTTAACGATGTTCTGTTCGGCATCGGCATCCTGATCAAAACTATACAGGTGTGCATCTCCCTCGAGCCGTCTCAATATCTCCTTGCTATGTCCGCCACCTCCGAAGGTCACATCCACGTAAATCCCACCCTTATGGATGTTCATTCCGTCAATACTCTGGGTGAGTAAAACGGGCTGGTGATATGTGACTTCTTCTTTGTGCATGTAGGGTAAGTTTGAAAATGAAAAAACTGCTCGTTCGGAGCATTTATCTTCCTTAATAAGGTACGCGCGCGAGACTCATAAAAAGTGACGCGAACCTACAAGTAGGTATTTTTCGCTATGTCAGATTAAGTTTGGAGGTAATTCCGCCATGATGTCTTGCAGATCAGCACCGAGGTTCGAAGGTTCACTCAGTACGGATTCAAATTGACTCTTATCCCACACCTCAATGTGGTCATCAACGGCAAGGAATCTCACGTCTTGGGCTATCCCGGCAAATTTCAACTTACGTTTGTTTATCAAAAAACGTCCGTTCCTGTCCAACTCTACCACTTCTGCATCTTCTAAGAACTGGCGAAGCAGGTGTTGATGCTGTCCGTTCCACCTGTTCAACTTCGCTTGAAGCGTGTCCAGCATGTTGTTCCAGAGACCTTCAGGATAAAGCACAAGGCACTTCTGGAAAAGGTCTGCCCGCAGAATGAGTCGTGTCTCTTTTTCTGCGTCGAGAACTTTCCTGAAAGGTGCGGGCAAGAACACTCTGCCTTTCGCATCTGCTTTAGCTGAATAGTCACCTATAAATCGCATCAAACCTTTGTTTTTGAATTCGATTGCAAATATAAACATTTTTCTCCACACTCCACCACTTTTCCCCACATTTTTTTCATAAAAAGTTTGATTTTTTTACGTTTTCTATTCAAAATGCCTTAGAATTGCACTTTTTTGGTTGGAAATCGGTGGGGGAAGAGTGTGGAAATTTAAGGGGGTTGATAAAAAATAGGGAAATTTTGATGTGTATTCTAAAAATTGTTCGTATCTTTGTGGCGACTAACCAAAAAAGAATAAATTATGGACGAAAACAAAAACATGAGTCGTCGCGAGTTTCTGCGTCGAATGGGTGTTGGAGCGGGTTCTGCTATGGCCATCATGGCGTTGGAGCCGTTGAATGTTATTGCCAAGGAAAAACCATTAAAACCTGTTGAAAACCGTATGACCTACCGTGTACAGCATGGTAGTGGAGAACAGATTTCTTTGTTGGGATTTGGTATGATGCGTCTGCCAAACAACCAAGAAGAAGTAAATAAGTTGGTTGATTATGCCATCGAGCACGGTGTGAACTACTTCGACACGGCTCCGATGTATATGGGAGGCCAGTCGGAGGTGTTAATGGGTAATGCCCTCTCACGCCATCCTCGCAACAAGTATTACGTGGCAACGAAGATGTCGAACATGAGTCAGAACCAGTGGTCTCTTGAGGCTTCGAAGCGTATGTATGAGACATCACGTCAGAAGCTGAAAGTGGATGTCATCGATTATTATTTGCTACATGGCATCGGTGGCGGTATGAACACTTTGAAGGGCCGTTTCCTTGATAACGGAGTGCTTGACTTCCTGGTGGCAGAGCGTAAGGCTGGTCGTATCAAGCATCTTGGATTCTCCTATCATGGAGATGTACGTGACTTCGACTGGTTGCTAGATCATAATGATGAGTATCATTGGGACTTCGTACAGATACAAATGAACTTCCTTGATTGGCGTCATGCTTCTATGCGAGGAGGTCGTCGTAGTGATGCTGATGCTGAGTACCTTTATAATAAGTGTGATAAATTGGGCATACAATGTGTGGTGATGGAACCACTTCGTGGTGGTACTTTCGGACGTATGGCTCAGGAGTTCACCGACAAGCTGAAAGCTGTGCATCCTGATGACAGTTCAGCACGTTGGGCATTCCGTTGGGTTGGCTCTCATACCAATATCCTTACAACGTTGAGCGGTATGAACCGCATGGATCACCTAGAGGAGAATGTCAAAACCTTCTCACCACTCGATCCTTGTACCGATGCAGAAAACCATCTCCTTGCTGAGATTGCCGACCAGATGTCGGGATTCCCAAACATTCCTTGTACCACTTGCTCATATTGTATGCCATGTCC
>CAMYYX010000017.1 GCA_947303695.1 uncultured Prevotellaceae bacterium
TTATTATTATAATCTTGAAATTTATTTCCTCAAAGAGCGGTTTAAGGATATGCTGGAACTCAAAAAGAGTGATGAGGATATCATTCAAGACCGTAGCATCTTCGAAGGTGTTTACGTGTTTGCTTACAACAATAAGGAACAGGGAAACATGTCGGAGATAGACTTTAAAACCTACATGGATCTTTTCCACTTAATGATGTCATTTACAAAGGAACCCGATCTCATGATCTATCTCCGTGCTTCTGTTCCTCATCTCGTTTCGCACATACAAATGCGAGGCAGGGACTATGAGCAGAGCATCTCGCTCGACTACCTACAGGGACTGAACGAACGATACGATGACTTTATCTATCACCATTATAAAGGAAGAGTGCTGACGATTGAAGTTGACAATCTTGACTTCCTGCATCGACCCGCTGATTTCGAGTCAATCACCAACCGCATCGATAGCCTCCTCTTCGGATTATTTCAATAAACCTCATAACTATGCACATAGCAATCGCAGGAAATATAGGCTGCGGCAAAACCACGCTCACCCGCATGCTTGCCAAGCGGTACGGATGGATTCCGAAGTTCGAATCCGTTGACGTCAATCCCTATCTTGAAGACTTCTATGCCGACATGAAACGATGGTCGTTCAACCTTCAAATTTACTTCCTCAACACCCGCTTCAAGGACGTCGTTGAGATATCAAAGAGCAAGGAAACCATTGTGCAGGACCGCACCATCTATGAAGACGCATGTATCTTTGCACCAAATATTCATGCGATGGGCAACATGAGTGACCGCGATTTCAAGACTTATCAGGATTTGTTTGCACTCATGATGTCACTTGTCCATGAGCCAGACCTCATGATTTACCTTCGCAGCTCAATCCCCCACCTCATCGGCAAAATACAGAAACGAGGACGAGAATACGAACAAACGATTCAGATTGACTACCTCAAAGGTCTTAACGACAGATACGAAGAATGGATTGCGGGTTACAAAGGAGAATTGTTGATCATCGATGCCGACGAAATCGACTTCGAGAACAATCCACAGGATTTCCAATCAATCACCAATCAGATTGATGCACGTCTCTTCGGCCTTTTCTCTTTCTTTGATCAAAAAGGATAACCGGGGACAAATGAAAAAGAAGCTACTTCCGATGCTGTTCCTGTGTTGTCTGTTATGGGGATGTGACAAACTGGAAGATGGCGATGCCGATGTGATATGCGACATCCTGCTAGGAACGTGGGCCTTCTCGTATGAATTGCAAAGTGAGGAAGAAACCGGATTGACATTTGAATATGACCATGTCATTTTCAGAACTGACGGAACGGTCAGCATTACGTACCCTGGTGGTTCATTAGAAGGAACCTATCAAGCAGGCAATGCGGTCATCCGCATTGAAGGAAAGACAAATGGCGAGGAAACGCGTCAGATGCTATGGAGAATCATCAGTTTCTCGTCACAGACGCTGACAGCCGATTACTCGTTTGACTTCAACGGCCAAAGCATCACTGCATTGGTAATGCTGGAAAAAGTTTAGTCTTCTTCCTCGATTTCGTCACGCTTAAAAACATAATTGAGTGTCTGCACGTGGAAGGCAGAAAAATAACCAAGACAACCACCAGAGAAGTTCACCACAGGATTACTTCCCATATTATCCATTACTTGCATTGAATAGAAATAGTCGTAGGTTCGACGATCGATAGAACGTATCTCGAGTTGAATGCGGTCGCCATCATGAAGCGCATCTGCTTTATTCTTATCAAGTTCACGTTCTGTTGTGCAATTGAACAATTGCTGCAATTCCTCCCCAGGATTATTGGCATCATTCATCACAGCCCATCTATAGCCAATACCATTGCGATAGAGATGCATAAAGTAAAAGTTGTTTTCGCCGGGGATGTCATGCAGTTTCAGTTCGGCAAAGAGCATGCGTTCCGTCAAGACTTTTTTCCACACAAATCGGAAAGAGTTGACCTGCGGAGCCTGTTGCATTGTCGATGTCGATGAAAAATGGCGGCCATTCACATAGATGTCAAGAGTATAGGTAAAAGAATAGATTCCTTTGCAATTTGATGTATAAAGTCCTCGCCCTGCATAACGCAACGTATCAAGCACCATATCTTCATCACTGATAACAACAACTGCTCCTTCCACATTATGAGCATTGGTCTGGTTATCAGTCATATCCTGTGTAGTTGTCAGGCGCACAGTAGTTTTTTCCTGTGTCATACACCCCTCTGCCACATAGATTGCATCAACACTACGATAATCAAGGTCGATCTCTTTTTCGCAGGCTGTCATCACCAACATCACGAAGATATAGAATATGGAATATTTCTTCATGCCTCTTACCATTTATAGTTAAACGAAACAGAAGGCACGATACCAAACAGGCTATACTGTGTAGCCTTCGTGCGCCTTCCACTTGTGCTATCCTCAAACCGTATGAGGTATGGGTTGTAGCGATTATACATATTATAGATACCGAACACCCATTCGCGTGTTCTTCCCTTGGTTGTACGTTTAGTCCACGTAGCACTCACATCCAATCGATGATAGTCGGGAGCACGATAACCATTCCGCTCGGCATAATAATAAATATAATTGTCGATTATCTCGTATTTTGCACTTGGAGCCGTAAATGCCTGTCCGGAATTGAACACCCACACGCCGTTCAACATCCACGATGGTGTAAGGCGATAATTTATAACCACGTTGATATCATGTCGTCGGTCATTATTGGCATCGTACCATCGTCCTCGGTTGATTCCGTCAATGCGAGTATGACTCCATGCCAGCGTATAGGATAACCATCCTTTCAACCGTCCATTGTTTTTGTGAATCGAAAGTTCAAGACCGTAACCACGTCCTTCACCTGCAAGTACCAACCGCTCAATCTCGATGGCCGAGCCGAAGCTGATACCATCACGATAATCCAGCACATTGTTGACATGACGATAATAGCCCTCTACAGAGAAATCATACATTCCAGATGGCACCATATAGAACACACCCATACTCATATGATCGGCAAGTTCTGGCTTGATTATATTACTGCTGATAGCATAACGGTCAAACGGGGTCGATGTACTTTGATTGCGTAATGCATGTATGTTCTGTGATGTGCGGCTATAACCAGCTTTCAGGCTTAACAACTCAGATGCTTTCCACACCATACTAATACGTGGTTCCACAGTCAAGTACGTTTTCACGGGTCTGTTTTTCTTGCGACGATACAGCCAGGTGATGTTACCTCGTTCATCAATTTCATAATAATAGGGACCACCCAAAGCCGAAAACGCAGTGAAACGCATACCAACCGAAAATGCCAGCGAAGAAGAAAACTCGGTCTGCCAATTTACCCATGCTGCGTTATCCCAAGCCTTTCGTTGCTCTTTTTCATGACGGGCGACACGCGTCCATTCCGCAGATTTCACATCCGTCAGCATCGTCTGAGCACCTATATTGAATTCTTGACGATTAGCAAAGAAGCGGAAGTTCTGTTGTAAACCCATGTGACGGATATGCCCTTTATATGAAATATTCATACCCAACAAGTCAACACCATTGTCTGTTTCGTAGGATGATGCAAGTAGTGTTGTCTGTGATGTAGAACGTCCGCCTAGACGATGCAACCACGCCAAACTGCCTGCTGTGTTTGTCCATCGCATATCCACCAAGTCCTTCACTCCCGTCTTGTCGTGACTCAAAAAAAGAGACATGTTCAGTTCATTTCGTTCGTCGGCCCTGAAGTCCACCTTCAAGTTCGTATCATAGAAATAAAGAGAATTGCCACGAAAGTCGTCACTCAACTTCAAAAACAAATCAGCATAGGAACGGCGAGCATTCAGCAACACCCCCAACTTCCCTTGAGCAGCAGGCACATCTAATGATACCTTCGTTGACAACAACCCTACGCTCAGGCTTCCATGATTTTCACGACGAGCCACACGTCCCACAACATCCAGAACTGCCGATGAAGCCCCACCAAATTGAGCCGGAACAAAACCCTTATAAAGAGTTGCAGTAGCCAATGCATCAGCATTAAAAGCAGAGAATAGTCCTGCCAAATGTCCCACGTTGTATACAGGCACATCATCATAGAGAATTGAATTTTGAGCCGATGTACCACCTCGTACCTGAAAGTTACTTGACGCATCACTCTCAGCCTTAACTCCTGGCAGTAGTTGTAATGAACGCATCAGGTCAGCTTCGCCCAAAAGGACAGGCATCGATGTGAGATGTTCTACCACTATTTGTTCCGCACCAATCTGTACAGCACTTACACGTTGACGAGCCGCATCGCTACTGACCACCACCTCGTCGAGTAGACGAGTGCCAACCTCTAAGGAATCTTGTGCCACAACGATAAGAGGACAACACAATAGCCATATCCAACAAAGACGTTTCATCATGGTCTATGAAATCACTGTAAAACGTGCAAACTTCAATAGGAGTTGCTTGGTACCTGCGTTAATAAATCGGACAGTAGCCTTCATATTATCGCCCTGACCTTCAACTTTCAACACTTCTCCCTCGCCAAATCGTTCATGCTGAATGTGCTGACCAGGTTTAAGAGAATGATTTGGCAAAGATGTCGCAGAAGTTGATGTCCTGACACGAGAGAATCCAGATGGTGGCTGCTGAACAACAGGCTTTGGCTGATAGACAGGACGAGATGGTTGAATTATCGATTTTCGCCATATATCCCCAAGAGTTTTCTTCTTTATCCACGGCAATTCGACCTCATCGCTACTACTACGGCGTGATGATGAGCTACCCGAGAAATAGACGAACTGCGAATCTATGTCGCTGAGGAATCTACTAGGGTTGGCAAATTCCATCTTGCCATAGTGAAAACGGCTCTTTGCATAGGTAATGATGCAATGTTGTTGTGCACGAGTGATAGCCACATAGAACAAACGACGTTCCTCCTCTATCTCGCGCTGATTACCATTTGACATTTGGCTAGGAAACAAGTTTTCTTCCAAACCGACGACAAAGACCATAGGAAATTCCAATCCTTTGGCCGAATGAATGGTCATAAGAGTCACCTTTGATTCGTCAGCCGACTTATCGGTATCGACATCACTCAGAAGAGACACTTCGGATAGATAGTCACTGATGTTGACATGCTCATTACCCTCCTCAAGTCGCGAGGCACAAAAGTCTTGTAAACCATTGACCAATTCCTCAACATTCTCCTGACGTGACAGATTCTCTGGTGTAGTATCCTGATAGATATCCGTCAGGATACCGCTACCCTTGATAATAAACTCACCAGCAACATCAGCGTTCGTCTCTTCTGCCTTGGTAATGAAAGTCTGAATCAACTGAACAAAGTCAGCCAACTTGGTATATGTAGCTTTCGACACGTTGAGCTGATAACGACCAGGCTCAAGAAGCACGTTCCATAAGCTAACATTGTTTGAAGTTGCTACTGCAATAATCTTAGCTATGGTCGTATCGCCAATACCTCGTGCGGGATAGTTGATGATTCGTTTCAATGCTTCCTCGTCGTTCGGATTGACCGCTAGACGGAAATAGGCGATAATGTCCTTTATCTCTTTACGTTGATAGAACGACAGACCGCCATAGATGCGGTAAGGCATACCGTTCTTACGCAAGTGTTCCTCGAACAAACGACTCTGGGCGTTGGTACGATAAAGAACAGCAAAGTCGGCATACTCCAAATGTTCGCGAGTCCGCAACTCCTGAATCTTACGCACCACAATCTGTGCCTCCTCCACATCGGAATAGGCTTCAATGATGGGCAGACGTTCCCCAACTTCTTTCTTCGAGAATACATTTTTGTGAATTTGGTCACGATTCTTATGAATCAAACTATTGGCAGCATTTACGATAGTTTGCGTGGAGCGATAATTCTGCTCAAGCTTGAATAGTTTGGTATTCGAATAAAGTTCTTGAAACCTCAGAATGTTATCAATGTTAGCTCCGCGGAAAGAATAGATGCTCTGCGCATCGTCACCTACTACACAAATATGCTGATTCTGACGTGTAAGTTGTAGCACAATCTGATGCTGCGCATAATTCGTATCCTGATACTCGTCAACTAGCACATAACGGAAGCGCTCCTCATACTTATGCAGCACATCAGGATGTTGAGCAAACAATTGATAGGTGTACATTAAGATGTCATCAAAATCCATCGCCTCTGCTTGACGGCAGCGCTCGCAATACCTTTTATAAATCTGACTTACGGCAGGTATTCGCGCATTCATATCGCGCTGCACACAGTAACTGTCACGAGCATAATCAACCGATGTTTTCAGCGCATTCTTTGCCTCGCTGATACGTCCTAGCACTGTTCCTGGCTTATAGGCCTTGTCGTCGAGATTCATCTCCTTGATGATAGCCTTCACCAGACTCTTGCTATCTGCAGCATCGTAGATGGTAAAGTTAGAGGAGGGAAATCCAATCTTGTCGAACTCTACACGGAGGATACGGAGGAAAACACTATGAAACGTACCCATCCATAGATAGCGGGCACGTTCCGCACCGACAATTTGGGCGATTCGTGTCTTCATCTCGTTCGCAGCCTTGTTGGTAAATGTAAGTGCCAGAATGCTCCAAGGCTCATAGCCTTGCTCTAACAGATATGCAATCTTATAGGTGAGGACACGGGTCTTGCCCGATCCTGCACCAGCCACAACCAACGAAGCCCCATCACAATATTCGATAGCGGCACGTTGTGGTTCATTGAACGATTGCATCAATTCTGCATCCATACCTATTTATGGAATTCTACCGTCTTCGGCAGCTTTGCGTACTTCTTTCCTGCGATTGTCTTAATAAAGGCATCCTTCAGTTGACGCATCACTAACTTTCCACCCTCACCTACTGTCAACTCTACATTTTGAGCATCACTGCCGTTGTCACACGATGCACGGAATACCGCCTTTTCTGGTTCTACAGAGATGACCTTCAGAATGACCCACGTCCCATTGGTATTACCACGCAGATAGCCATAACATTTCTCATCGTCAATACCAGGAACCGAAATTGAATCGTTATACAAATTCAGCTCCATCTGAATCTTGTACTCATCGTTCAAGAAACTGCCCTTGAACACTTGAGCGTTGGCCATAGTAAAAAGGCCTAACAATAGAAATAATACCGATATCCGTTTCATATTAATTATTTTAATTTATATATCTTTACCCAGTCAATGTCCATATAGGCAGGAAAAGTTTTGGGATTAACTGTTTTTACCCAAGCGCCTCCCACTTGCATGTCAAGCATCAGATAGGATTCAATGCCATATGGGAATTGTCCTTTCTGGCCTTCTTGTCGTGGATAACGGAACGTCTCAATCCCATTAACGCTTAATATCACTTCATTGAGAAGGATTTCAGCTGCGTATGTATTCCACTTTTCAAAATTGATTTTCGCTGTCACAGAGTGCTTGTCATCGTTATTTCGATGAAGTGTATATGAGGAGTGAACCGTTTGATAAACATAATCATCACGATTTATATACTCGATGATGTCAATTTCACTATATCGTTCATCTTCAGTACTGACTGGCTTGTTTACCAATAGCCAAATAGCTGGCCATGTCCCCTGAGCACCTTTGATTCTTGCTTTTACTTCAACCTTGCCATAAGTAATATTAATATGTCCCTGAGTACTTACTCCACCCGTTAAATATGATGCAGTATCTGTTGGTTCAATTCCTTTGTTTCTACGTGCATATAGTCGCAAGTACCCATTACGGACACGATATAAACGAGAATTCGCAGACATATAACGTCCCCATGCATATGGAACTCTGGCGATTTTGGTCCATGAAGTTTCATCAATAGCCCTGCCATTGAAATCTTCCTGCCACAGCAGTTCATACTGCCCATCACGTTGGGAAATTTGCTGAGTGCAAGCTGTAAGGCCACATAACAAAAAAACCAGGAAAAACAGAAATCGCATCATATCATGTTCTTTATTAAAGCATTATACGCATAAGTCACATAATACTTGATGGCACGTGGAATACTTATCTGTTCTACATTTCTCAAAATGTTCCACTGCCATGAAAGCAAACGCAGCTTATTTGCAGAAAGAGAAGAAGATCGCACACGATAAAGAGCTGTGATTGTCTGTGTTGAACGAGCAATATACCCACTCTTCAAGACAGACAGCCAAAAAGCATAATCCTCATGTCGTATCTGCTGAAAATAGTTTTTTCCAACTTTTTGAACATCAAATATTCCTGTCAGATTACCTATATAGTTGGAATACAACATTTTCTGGTAATCAACCTGTGGAGGAGCCATCACAACACGTGCAGAACGTTTTCCACTCTCATCTATTTTTTCATAGTCGCTATATACAACCGCCGTACGATTGTCTTGAAATATCGGTAATTGCTGAGCCAACTTTGACGGAAGCCACATGTCATCACTATCTAGAAATGCAATATAACGTCCATGAGCCGCCTGAATTCCATAGTTACGTGGCTCACTAGGCATACCAATCGGACATGGATTCTGTAACAGGTGGATACGAGAATCCCATACCATGAACTTCTCCACTATTCCACGACTTCCATCGGTACTTCCATCGTCAACAACAAGTAGTTCCCAGTTCTTATAAGTCTGGGCAATCACTGACTTAATCGCATCCCTAATATATGCCTCACTATTATACATCGGCATAATAATCGAGACAAGAGGCTTATGATTTTCCTTCATCTTATCAATTTAATGCGGACAAAGGTACAAATTATTTCCGAAACCGCCAAATATCTTACGCAAAAAATACAGATTGTTTTAGCTTAGGCAAGTTTCAAAAAATCGACGATGCGTTGGCATGCCTTACCATCCCCATACGGATTTACTGCATGAGCCATCGTATTGTATGCAGCTTCATCGTCAAGCAATGTACTGACCTCGGTCATTATTTTGCCATAATCCGTTCCCACAAGATGAACAGTTCCACTTTCCAACGCCTCAGGACGCTCCGTCGTATCACGCATCACCAACACAGGTTTTCCTAGTCCTGGAGCTTCCTCTTGGATACCGCCTGAGTCTGTTAACAACAATGTTGACTTCTCCATAAGATAGACGAACTCAAGGTATTGAAGCGGTTCGATAAAAAACAAATTGTTCGCTTCGCCCCATCCCATTGATGCAACAGAAGAAGAATGACAGACGACCTCAGCACCAAACACCTCAGTAATTGGTTTACGGACATTCGGATTTAGATGCATTGGATAGACAAAATCGACATCAGGATACTTTATCGCAAGATCTTTGATAGCTGTAAGCATATTCATGAATCCCTCGCCGAAGTTCTCACGACGATGACCTGTTATAAGAACAAGTCGCCGATTTTCATTAATACGAGTCGAATCATAGCCCGCCTCCGCCAATACTTTCTGTTGCGCTTGAGCAAGTTCCGTATCATCTGCTAAACGTTTCACCACCATATGGAGTGCGTCTATCACAGTGTTTCCAGTCACTATAATCTTGCCCTGTGCCTTTTCTTCCTTCAAATTGCGGGCAGATAGCTGAGTCGGAGCAAAATGGAAAGAAGCAATTCGGCCGGTCAACTGACGATTCATTTCTTCGGGCCATGGAGAATAAATGTTGTATGTCCTTAGCCCTGCTTCCACATGCCCTACGGGTATCTGAAGATAGAAAGCAGCAAGAGCTGCTGACATAGATGTGGTCGTATCACCATGAACCAAAACAACATCTGGCTTGCACTGATTTAGGACCTCCCGCATACCCATCATCACCCTTGTCGTAATGTCAAAAAGGTCTTGTCCTTGATGCATTATATCAAGATCATAATCAGGTGTTATGTCAAATATACGAAGTACTTGGTCCAGCATTTCCCGATGCTGACCCGTAACACACACCAGAACTTCGAATGAATCGCTCGCGTTTTGTAACGCTTTCACCAAAGGCGCCATCTTAATGGCTTCGGGACGAGTACCAAATACAAGCAGTATTCTCTTCATATAGTTTTCAGTTTTTCAAAAAAGGCATCATTATTATCTATTGCATATGCTTGCGGAAGCAGTTGAATGTCTGCATACATTTTATCCACTCGTTCCTGAGTCAACCCACTTACCAAACGGACCACATCATCTTCGCTCATAGCATCGACAGCACAACCGATTCCTAACTTCTCGCATTTCGTTTGAAGGAATGTTCCCTTAGACACAATAATCGGTGTACGGAAATACACGGCCTCGTAGATTTTGTTAGGCTCTGCATATCGAACGTTTTCAAAGCGAGTGTCGTAGGTGGCCAATGTGAAATCAATTTGAGAATAGATTTTTGGCAAGTCATCAGGACTACGGAAGCGACCATGGAAATGACAATTCGGGAATTGCTCTAATTCTGTAACAGATTGCTTTACACGCTCTTGTATGGTTCCAAAAAAATGGAACTCATGCATTGGGAAACGCCGTACTAGGACCGAAGCAAAATTCACGATGGTCTCATAACGTACATCACCGGCAAAACCAAATGAGAGATGTTGGGTATCTGTAGGACGTTTCGAAAGAGCTGGTACATCGTAGATAGAACGCGGCAGCTTATTGGCAATCAACGTGATGTTATCTGTATTCTTCAGCTGATGATAAGTGAAGAAACCTTCCGATGTAAAAATGGTCTGAAGAGAACGACGGATGATGCGGCAATCAATTCGCTCCATCACTGCACGTACCACTTTGTTGCCAATATAGGTATGATTCAAGTCGCACTCCTCAAAGATATAAGGCTGATGGATAAGCCCTGTGGCGAACATCGCAATATCCAGTCCAAGGTAATAAAACACCACATCTTTTCTTCCCTTATACTGGCGTGCTACCTGACGGATGCCCTGTACAATGATCTTGATTCGCTGCCGATATGGTAAAGCATTGGGGAATTCTCCTATCACATTTACGGGCCACTTCGTTTCGAGAAGCTGTCTGGCATTCACTCGTACGAAAGTGTTGACCTGCACATGAAATCCATGTGCAACAAAATCGTTCACACGATGAGTTGCATGTGCATCTAATGTTGTCAGTATAAATACTATTTCCTTCATCGTACGATATTTATTGATACTCTTCTAACCCACGGTATTTACAAATGCGATAATATACACCCGGACAATAAAGACGTAACTTACGTAAGCACCAACTCGCCATGTATTTCTGCGGGATATTCCTTCGCACAAAAAGCAGATAATCTTTGTCTGAATGAGTCGGAGCATAGACATATTGCTTCCTCTCTGCCAGCGTCATGTTCATCAACTTTTCCAAAACATGTTTTTGGGAAAGATGGTCATATTCACAAGCTCCACATACACTTCTGGTAATTAAAGCAGGAAAACCTGCTCGTCGGACAGACATACAGAAATCATAGTCGGCCATTCCGTGAATATACCCATCGTAGAAAATTCCAACAGCCGTCACTACTTCTTGTGACACCATGAGAATATTAGCATTGGTCTGATCTACCATCTGAGGATTGTCTGACGGCCCCAAACGACGGAACTTACTTTTGGAATTCGACGTGAACACATCGCCGCTATAGGTCACAATCTCAGGATGCCCTGGCTGGCAAACGATTCCAGAATATATGCCAGGCTTTCCGTAATGCTGTAACGCATACTGGTGGCAGAAAAACAACTCAGAAAACACGTTATCCATCAGTTCAGTATCATCATTCAGAAGCAGATAGAAAGCATATCGGTTTCCACTATTTATCGCGTCTCTCCATGCTAATCGCATTCCACCTGCCCAATAACAAAACCCGTTGCCTAAAACAATCGTAATCGGACGTTCTGCAAACTTCTCTCGTACAGCATCAGCAGTACCATCAGTACAAGCATCGTCTGTCATGTATACAGATATCGACACCTTATCGTTATCATCTTTATCTGCATTATACAAATCTGATGCATCGAAAAGACTCTGAAGGCACGAGATTGTCTTTTGCTTCCTGTTATAACACGTAAATATTGCAGCAATTTCCATCGTCTTATTTCTTATTGTCGATTATTGTTTGATAGAGGCGTTTCACGTTATGGGCATAAGACTCGATAGAGTACAATTGATTGACAACGGACAAAGCTCTCTTGCGCATTTCATAATAGCCTTCAGGATGAGTTGACACATCGTATAGTATGGCGCTTAACTCTTCCTCGGTTTCGAAACGTAATCCGATTTCGCTGCCAGATAACGCCACTCCATTATCAAACTGCTCTTTTGTTCCCGCAACATTACGGCCTATACATAAACAAGAATTAAACATTGCCTCCGGCATACACAGTCCAAATCCCTCGTACAACGAAGAGATAATCATGGCAAGTGCCGATTGGTACAATACATCCATATCGTTTCGTTCGCCTAAGAACACAACATATTCTTCCAAACCATTATCCCTGATATATGACTTTACTTTTGCCGTATAAGCCAAATGAGATTCTTGGCCAACCACCCACAAAGGGATTACGTGTTCAGGGGCTCTATCCACATACCCCTTATATGCTTTCATCAACTCCAACAGACCTTTTATCGGTTCAATTCGACCGACAAAGAGGAAATACGATCCATTTGTTGCAGATTCGGTGAAGGATCGTTTGTAGGATACACCATCATAAACAGCAATTGCATTCTTATTCGCTGTTAGATGATAGTGGTCAATCATATCCTTTACAATACATATAATAAAGGAATTATCAGTTTGAATTTTCTTCAGGAATGATGCTTGAGAAGGAAGGAAATGTACGGGTATTTTATCCGCATATTCACGGAAATGATAAATGTGAGGGATTCCCTTTTTCTTTGCGACATCAAACCCCACCCCAATCACACTTGAGTTTGAATGGATGATGTCTGGTTGGAACTCATCTACGATTTG
Source organism: uncultured Prevotellaceae bacterium (assembly GCA_947303695.1). Classification (GTDB taxonomy): domain Bacteria; phylum Bacteroidota; class Bacteroidia; order Bacteroidales; family Bacteroidaceae; genus Colivivens. Next base: position 12,879 of record CAMYYX010000017.1, read on the forward strand.
AGCCAAACGCTTCTTCGCTTTTGAATTCTTTATAATTGTAGAAAAAAGCCTTGGAACAAAAGCCAATAAAGTTTTTGGACGATAAATAACCGGATATATATTAAACACAAAGTCTAGCACATAAGTCTTGATACCCATCCTTTGAAGATCGGAATAAACGTCCATTGCGTCAGGAACGACAACTGCCAACTCATAGTCTGAACTCTGCATTCCTTTCAACAAAGAAAAGAATGCTTTATTGGCACCACTAGACCTAGATGTACAATTCAATATATATAGAATTCTTATCGCCATATCTTTTCTTTTATCATATTACTCTTCCAGTGGATCGAGTTCCGGACTCTCAACGTTCTTCCTCGTTACTTTTTCGAATTCGCCATAGTAATATGCCAACACAACTATCATAATAGGATATTGAATCGAATAACATTCCATTAACATCATCACGCAAAACACTGCAGACGTAGCCAATACAACGTTAGAAAAAACATCATGATAACTCAGTAATCTTTTATATGCCAAATAAACAGCCCAAAAGAACAATCCCACACCGATGACTCCTCCAAACAGCATTAAACCTAATAAGAAATTATGAGGACCCATTGCATGAGAAGACAAATAAGCATAGTACCACTTATCTGTAGGGTAACCATATCCCCAAATCGGAGATTCTGTAAAAAGCCTAAAAGCCGCATCCCATTTTTCTGTTCTTAAAGAAAAAGTGACATCTTTCCCTAATACCTCAATAATAAACCAACGCGCTGTATCATTATTTTCGATACCCTTCCCTTGAAAACACACAAGCACTTCGAACAATACCGAAGCTATAAATACGCCGAAAGCACTCAGACGTTGTAAAAGTGTATGAGGTATCAAGCACAAAAGTACCAAGATAAACATACTTGACAATGCTGTCATCGATTGCACCATAAATAAGATAGCAAAAGAACTGACAACCAACGGAATTATATTCATCCACCACCATTTGGTAATCTTCAAACACAAAGCATTTGCAACAAATGCACAAATCACTCGACACCCAATACCATTATAATTATCTCCCAGAACATATCCGGAATTTAATTTGCTATCAGATACTAACCATAATTCTGGGTGAGTAACACACTGATACAATTGCATATAAACAGCAATACTGAATCCGATTGCTGCTCCAATAATCAAAGGGCGGATATCATCTCGATAATAATGAAACAGTGTCAGAAGCATCAGAACACTAACAGAACTGTAAGTCCATTCCTTCCATTCCATATCTGTAATGACGGACATGAGCCCCACCATTACAATAAACGTAAAAAAAATGGCTCCCATCAAGGGAATCGTCCTTTCGCGAATCAAAAGATAGCATGTGCCTAAAAAAGTCAACAACATCATCCCTAAGAGCAAATAAGAAGCAGAGCGCATTTCTATTGCATTGAACGATATTGAGATATAGGCTGCAAACACGAACATCATCAATGCCGGTATTACAGACAACTTTTTTAGGTCTATCTTCAGGAGCTGCATGCTTATTGTTCGTTCGTTTCTTTTCCCAATAACACATTACGAGCAAACCATAGACTCATTACCAAGAAAGCAAGTGCCATCATACCTATAACAAAGAACATGCGTTTTGGACCTGTAGGCTTAATCGGAACAGTAGCACTCTTCAGTGTCGTAAACGAAGGAGTACGTTCCTGTACTTTTGCCCTCATCGCCTGCAACTGGGTATTCATGACACTATACGTATTGTACTTCTCCGACATGTCGTTCTCTAACATATCTCTCTCGGAAATATAAGCCTGCAAGATTACATCCTTATGAGTATCGGAATATTCGGAATATCGATGAAGTGCTTTCTGGTATTCAATCCTAGCGCTGTCTGTCAGACCTTGATAGTAGGCACAATCCTGACGAGCTTTGCTAGTTCGATATTGAATAATAAAATCCTGTAGATGAGCTTTGACAGAATCGGCCATTGTCGCACATACCAATGCATCCTGATCTCTTACACTGATTGAGATGACATTGGTCATTTTGTCAACCGAACAAGTAATCTTTCCCTTTATGGTCTCCATCAAATTATAGTCATTTTCAGACAACATGAAAGGATTTCGTTTTGATTCACCAGTTGATCTTCCGTCGTTTTTGCCTGTGTCAAATAAGGATTTCAGATAGTCGCTGAACTTTTGGAATGGCGTCATCAATATGTTTTTCTTCTGATGATCTTTCAGATACGTATAATAATCCGTTTCTATCTCACCATCCAATGTCTTGACTTTGACATCGAACAACCCTACCAAAAACTCTGGAGAAGACAACAGATCTGGATACAATAAAGGATAAATCGCATCGGAAGCGCCCATTTCACCAAAGTTCAATCCGATAGAAGATGCTATCGAAGACAAGTTACCCATCATTGACTCTGATGAAGACTCTGGGGCCAATGCCACATCACAGTCATAATATCGTGGCTGTGGGAATATAATTAAACATGACAAAACAAATACGATTGGCAAGATATAAAGATAATACTTCTTTTTTTGCCATAAGACTCTAAATATTTGTTCCAAATCTATGACTGAAGACAGTTTGACATCTTTCATGTTCTTTTTATTTTAAGAGATTTGCAATTGTAGCAACAACTGCTGCAATAGAAGCTGATGAAGAACCTATACTGAGAATCTCTGCTGTTGACAATTTATTCTTGTTCTTCTTTGACGGCACGACAATCTGACAACCAGGTTGAATCGAAGAAGAAGAATGATGTGACAACAACTGAGCAGAACCATTCATATAAATTGCATAGACACGATTCTTGCGTGCATTATCGCCATAGCCTCCGGCACGTTTGATATAATAATTCAAAGATTCGCCTTTCTTATAACTAATGGTCACAGGGAACATTACATCACCGATAATTTTCACTGAAGCAGAATATTCTGGTACCACCAATTTATCTCCAGGGCGTAATAAAATATCCTCATCACAACCAGGATCCTTAATTGCAGCCTCCAAATCAATAGGGATAGAGCCAATACCCTTCAAATTCATCTTCATATTAAGCAATTCTTCCCCTTGTTCAAGACTGATATTCTGCTTATTGTCTTTCATTGACTCTTCATAAAGTTCTATCTGAGATGCACGGAGAGATGCTTCCTGTTGCTGGCGTTCTTCGTCTGTCAAGGTACGTTCGATGTGAGCTCCTTTGGCATAGGCAATCTTTGACAATCCTCCTGCAGCCTTTATCAAGTCACTCAACTTATAATCTCTATTTGTAATCAAGTAATTACCTTCAAAATTCACACAACCAGTCACTGTTACGGTCTCCATTGGTGAATATGTAGGACTTTTACGTACCACAACTACGTCATATGGTTGAAGCACAAATCCCTGCTCTCCATCTACGACAAAACCATCACGGAGGGCAAATGAATAGGTTTCGGATGTTTCATCAATATATTCCAAAGATTTCGGATCGAAATGACGGCGGAACACATCTACCTTAGACAACGAGGCTGCATCTGTCAAACCTCCTGCCTGAAGAACGATATCCTCCAATGTCGTATTGTCAGCATACTGATAAGTACCCGGGTACATCACTTCTCCTGAAATGGAAACAGTCTTGTTCGTCACATCTTCTTTCCGACTATGGATATACAGGACATCATTCTTCTTGAGAGGGATATCTGGTACATTACCTTCAAGCAATCCTTTCACATCAACAGGAATTACTTCCAAGGTCATATCTTCACGCTGACGATGCATAACGGCTCTGTTCAAGAATGCATCATCACGAACACCTTCTGCTGCCGTAATCAAATCACGGACTCCACTAATTCCACCACCCATCTGATACATACCAGGATGATAAACAGCACCTCGGATTTCAACCATATTCGAATAACGTTCTACTACAGAATCAACATAAATCGAGTCTCCATCATTGAGATTGAAACCATTCATATCGAATTCACCGATTGTATGGATTGAATACTCTGCCCCACTCTTACGAATCAACCGCACATTCTTCTTATAAGCATCACCTGTAAAGCCACCTGCATAACTGAGGATGGTCGATACACTTTCCGAACTCTTCATTTCGTAGAACATCGGACGTTTCACCTTTCCTTTGATTCTTACCAAGCAATCATACGAACCGACAACAATGATATCGTTATCCTGTAACCTGATATCTCCGCTTGAATTTCCATTCAAGATATAGTCGTAAACGTCAATAGAAGCAATCTGCCTACCAGTACGATACACTTTAATGTCACGTAACGTACCGATATCGCTGATGCCGCCTGCTGCATAAAGTGCATTGAATGCTGTGGAGAGTGAACTGAGCGTGTAAGTACCAGGCTTCTTCACTTCTCCCATCACCTGAACAATGATTGAACGTGTTTCTCCTAATGCCAAATCAATTGACGATCCCTGATAGTATTTTCCCATCCGCGATTTCAGCGCTCCTTTTGCTTGAGCAACGGTAAGCCCGGCTAATTTGATTGGACCTATCCCAGTAATCGTAACGGTTCCATCTGGCGAGATTGTTCCCTCAAAAGTTTCTTGAGATGCACCCCATACATCGATGATGACGACATCTCCAGCTCCCAATCGGTAGTTCGCTGGAGTAGCAATATTCAGATTCGGTTGAAATGTCAGCTCATTATTCGTCTTAAACAAGTTACGTCCAAAGACCTGGTCTTCCGAGGTCTCCTCCAGATTCCTATAATATGCCAAGGAGTCAAGATCGAAAAAGTCTACTGCTTCGTTCATCAAACGCTCCTGTTCCTCTTCTGTGTAATTATCTTTCCCTGCAACTCCGCGCGCCTGACTTCGTACCATGTAGTTGTTCTTTTTCTGATACGGCTCTCCTTCCAGTTGTTTGTCTGTACGCATCCTACTATCGGATACTTTCACACCTGTACCTTCAAGTGAGACGGCTCCCAATTGCTCTTTTTGAGCAGAAATCTTTTTTCTGATTTTCTGTAGTTGCTCAAGTGTCACACCTTTCTTTAACAGATTCTGAACTATATCTGCTTGATTCTTACCAGCCTGCTGCTGCTCTAGCACATACTGAATCACTTGATTGTCAGACATTGACTGTGCATGAATTGCAATGTAGCCGATGAATGTCATCACGACCAAAAGCGATAGTCTCTTTATCATTGATTTCTTCATTATTATTTTTCTAGTAATTTTTAGCTTAGTATTTTTTGATTGGTCTTCTACAAAACACAAATTCCTCCGAAAGGAGGATTATCGTGTATGTCATCAGAATTTCTTTCCACCAGCGACCGAAAGCAATGTCTCACCTATGATTTTCGCGTCGCCCCACAAACTACGATGCTTCAGGTATTCTAAATCCATGTCAAGTCGGATAATCATCTTATCCATCGTATCTGTATATCCATTGTGTAGGGTGGCATTCGACGTAACTCCCGGTCGGCTCATATACAGATTTACGTAATCCGGACGGATTTCCAGAATCTGATTAATGAAGTATGCTCGTTCGGGTCTGTATCCCACAAACGACATATCCCCCATGAACACATTGAATAATTGCGGCAACTCGTCCAGATGATGAAGTCGAAGGAACTTACCCACTTCTGTCAATCGTTCGTCTTGCTCATGAGCCAATTGAGGTCCTTCTTCCTCAGCTGTAGTCTTCATCGTCCTAAACTTTATGATTTTAAAAGTCTTTCCATCACGTCCGATTCTTTCCTGTTTATAAAATACCGGTCCCTCACCTTCAATTTTCTGAGCGATAATAATCGCCAAGAAAATAGGAGAAGTGATAATCAGCCCAAAAACAGAGCCGATAAAATCAAAGACTCGCTTCAACGATTTCTCCAACGTACTCATGCCATCTTTTATTGTATATTCCGATTCTCTTGTCATTTTGTCAATGCATTTCGTTAGTGCATTCCTATTTCCTTACGCAATTCATACTAATAAACGTAAACTTTCTATTTTTATTGTGACAGGCATTAAAAAAACTTAAAAAAAACTACTTTTTATTTATTCCTTTTTGTCTCCTGCACAAAAAACCGTGCAAAGTTAGTAAAAAACAACGAAATAGAGGGTGTTTAACTTATTAAAGTTAATAATAGCAGAGGTTTTTAGGCATTTATTGCCTTTCAATGCACTAAATCAAGCTTTTTTTAAACAAAAAACACGTACAGACACATGTTATTTTGTATCTTTGTACAACAATCGCAAATCATCCGTTCAACATGAAACTAAGATTATTCGTTTTCGCCTGCACTTTGGGTCTGTTCAGTGTGTTCAGTTCTTATGCCCAATCCACTCAATTATCAAAACAAGAAGAAGTCTCAACGAGACAGCAAATCATCACATCTTGGAAGGCACAACTCAGTGCTCAACTCTTGTCAACAGACAGAGCCAACTGTGTTACTCAAGGCGACTTGAAAATGCGATACACGGCTCAGGTGTTCGGTGCGAAACCGGCTGACGGTCGGAGTCTGTGGATTTCGATGCATGGAGGAGGCAATGCTCCCACATCACTCAACGATAGCCAGTGGGAGAACCAGAAGCACCTGTACCAGCCTGCTGAGGGTGTTTATGTATGTCCGCGTGCTCCTTGGGACGACTGGGACATGTGGTTCAAGAATCCGATTGACCGCATGTTCGAAGAGTT
>CAMYYX010000018.1 GCA_947303695.1 uncultured Prevotellaceae bacterium
GTGCGATACCTAATCCTCTGAATTTATTATGTGCCATGATGTTGTTGTTGTGATGGCGTCAAAAAACAAACGTACCTTTGCCGCCATTTCAGTTTTCAGCCGCAAAGGTACGAAAAATCTATGACATATTATGCGAGCATCTGTAAAAATTCGTCTTCATTCACGATTTTCACTCCGAGTTTCTGTGCTTTCTCCAGTTTTGCAGGTCCCATGTTGTCACCTGCAAGAACAAAGGATGTCTTGGCAGAGATGCTTCCTACGTTCTTTCCGCCGTTCTTCTCGATGATGGCTTTGTACTCGTCGCGTGAATGGTGTTGGAACACACCGCTGATGATGATGCTCAGTCCAGCGAGCTTGTCGGTATGGCCAGCCAACTCTTCTTCCGAGAGTTGCATCTGTACACCTGCTGCTGCCAAACGATCGATGATTGATTGATTCTTCTCGTCAGCGAAATAGCGGATAACACTCTCGGCAATGACCTGCCCCACTCCATCGACTTCGAGCAACTGCTCCAGCGTAGCATGTCGGAGTGCATCCATCGTCTTGAACTTACGCGCCAGCAACTTAGCGGTTGTCTCACCCACGAATCGGATTCCGATGGCGAACACCACACGTTCGAACGGCACCTTGACCGAATTCTGAATGGCTTCGACAGCTTTCGTGGCCGATACCACACGATTCTTATTATAGCCCGCCACCTGTGCGATGGTCAGTTGATAGAGGTCGGCTACATTGTGAATCAATCCTCGCTGATAGAAATCGTCAACCGTCTCCGGTCCCAATGAATCGATGTTCATTGCCTTGCGACTGATGTAATGCTCAATGCGGCCCTTGATCTGAGGAGGACACCCTGTCTCGTTCGGACAATAATGTGCTGCTTCGCCTTCGTACCTGACAAGTGGCGCACCACATTCAGGACAATGGGTGATGAACTCCACCTTCTGCATGCCAGGTTCGCGCTTATCTTTATTTACTCCAACGACTTTCGGAATGATTTCTCCGCCCTTCTCTACATACACCATGTCGCCGATGTAGAGGTCGAGTTCGTTGATGACGTCCGCATTATGCAACGAAGCACGCTTCACGGTCGTACCAGCCAACTGAACTGGGTCCATATTGGCTACAGGCGTAATGGCTCCTGTACGTCCCACTTGATATGTCACCTCGTTCAGACGAGTACATTCGCGCTCGGCCTTGAACTTGTAGGCGATGGCCCATCGAGGCGACTTGGCCGTATAGCCCAGATGACGCTGCTGACGAAGCGAGTTGACTTTCAGCACGATGCCATCCGTCGCAACTGGCAGATTCTTACGTTCGGTATCCCAATAGTTGATGAAGTCCATGATATCATCGATGGACTTACATTTTTTCATTCCTTCCGAAATCTTGAAGCCCCACTCTTTCGCCTTCATCAGCCCTTCGTAATGGTATTCATTGACAAACGCCGGTTCGTTGGACATTCCAAACAAGTCAGCCATACCAGACGACGTTTGTACAGATGTACTTTCGGGCACAATCAGATAATAAAGGAAAGCATCGAGTTTGCGAGCAGCCACGAGTTCCGACTTCTGCGACTTCAGCGTACCGCTTGCTGCATTACGGGGATTGGCGAACAGCGGTTCTTCCTTCGCTTCACGCTCTGCATTCAATGCTTCGAACGAAGTCCACGGCATCAGGATCTCACCTCGTATCTCAAACTCATGTGGATAGCCCGACCCCTCTTTCAATTTCAAAGGAATGCTACGGATGGTACGTACATTGGCCGTCACATCGTCGCCAACGACTCCGTCACCTCGTGTTACGGCTTGGGTCAACTGGCCATCGACATAGGTCAAAGAAATGCTGAGACCGTCGTATTTCATCTCGGCCACAATCTCGAAGTCCTCGCCTTCCAGGCCACTACGAACACGTTCATAAAAATCGCGTATCTCGCCTTCGTTGTAGGTATTCGCCAACGAAAGCATGGGATACTTATGAGGTATCTGCTTGAACGACTGGTTCAAGTCGCTACCCACACGCTGGGTAGGAGAATTAGGGTCGGCATATTCAGGATGCTGACGTTCCAAATCCTCCAGCTCATGCATCTTCTGGTCGAACTCATAGTCGCTGATAGTCGGCTGGTTCAACACATAATAGTTATAATTATGCTGATGCAACTCTCGACGGAGTGCTTCTATCTGTTCCTTTGCATTCATTCCAATTCTCTCTGACGACAGAAATATCCAGCAAAGGTCTCGTCAACATACTCTACGGTTTCATTGAAGATACCAAACACACTACTTCCACTACCCGACATCGCAGCATACAGGGCACCCATATCATACAGCTTGTCTTTGATGGCAGCAATCTCAGGATACTTACAGAACACACTGTCCTCGAAGTCGTTCTTCACCGTATCCTTCCAGGTCTCAATCGGTTTTGTCAGCAATTTCGATAACGATTCCTTTGGACGTTTTGGGGTCACATTACGATAAGCATCAGCTGTCGATACATAGATATCTGGTTTGATCAGCAGCAACACTTTTCCTGCCAACGAGAGTTTGATCGGATGGAACACATTGCCTATACCTGTTGCCATCACCGGACGGTTCTTGATAAAGAAAGGACAGTCGGCACCAAGAATCGAGGCATACTTCTCCATATCTGCATCCGTCAAGCCCAGATTGAATTTATCATTGATGGCCTTGATGGTGAAAGCAGCGTCGGCAGAACCACCTCCCAAGCCCGCTCCTGTTGGGATATGTTTGAACACATTGAAACTGAGGTCGGGGATGTCGTAGTCTGACTTCAGCAACTTATACGCCTTGATGACCAGATTATCTTCCGGAGTCCCGCCTAGCGTGTTGCCCGTCACCTTTAGGCGATAGCCTGACATAGGGATATCGTCCTCTATCACATTCATCTCGATGGCATCCTGCAGATTGATGGGATAGAACACTGTTTCTAAATCGTGGTAACCATCAGGACGTTTTGCCACCACGTTCAACCCAATATTTATTTTTGCATTTGGATAGTAAATCATAAGCCTGCATCATATAATTACACTGCAAAAATAAGAAAAGACAGGCGAAACACAAAACAAATCCACGTTTTTTTGTTCCGAGACCATGTATTATCACAAAAAAACAGGCACTTTCTTCTTGAAAGCGCCCGTTTTTGAGGAAGGTGTTATTCTATGAAATTATCGTTATACCATTCACCTTCGTACACTTCACCGTCAACGGTAGTCAATTTACCATATCCGTTACGCATGTCGTGTTTCCAGTTTCCTTCGTATTTATTTCCGTTCTCCCAAGTATAGGTTCCGTATCCTTCGGCTTTTCCACGATGGAAGTTTCCACTGTAGCGGCTGCCGCTCGAATAAATATAGGTTCCTAAACCTTCGCTCTTACCGTTTTCCCATGAACCCGTATACTTGTCACCGTTTGGATACTCCATCGTACCCTCACCGTCAGGCTTTCCTTTCTTGAATGTACCGGTGTACTTCTCCGAAAATTCGTTGATAGCTACTCCTTCACCTTCGAGCCAACCATCCTTGAATGTACCCTCCTTCATCGAGCCATCCTTAGCCAGATACTTACCTTTTCCATTAGGATGGCCTTTACGATATTCACCCTCATAGTACGAACCATCACTCCACGTGTAAGTACCATAACCACAAGGGACGCTGTCAACAAACTCTCCCTCGAAGGTGTTACCATTCTCCCAAGTATATTTTCCCTGTCCGTTTGGCTTATCCTTCTTCCATTCTCCTTCGTATGAACAACCGTTCGTCCAGGTCATCTTGCCATTACCACATCTGACACCATTCTTCCAGTCACCTTCGTAAACACTACTATCGGCAAATGCATAACGCGCATTCCCATCAACGGGTTTTTCTATTCGCTGCTCGCCACACGATACCAACATCATGAAGGCAGGAAGCAGCAGAAACATCACTTTTTTCATGTTCTAATTTATGTTTTAGCGTGCAAAATTAGTAATTAATTATGAATTAAAGATGATGAATCGCATATTATTTCATTTTTGATGTCAGATTTCCCCATTTTTGTTCCTTTTCCTATGGGTTGCAAGCTATTCAACAGTGCTTTCTGAGAAATAGAACTCGCGTAAAGGTTTGCTGAAAGTATCCCCCTTTAGTGTCACATTCTCCGACAATTTGATGTGGGCCGATGAAGCACCGACCTTCACGGTATAGGAACCAGGACTGATGTTCCACTGACGCTGACCCTTGTTGCTGTAGTAACCAAACTGTTCAATATAAAGTTTCGTTCGAACGGTCTTCTTTTCGTTGGGCTGCAATGAAACACGAGCAAAGCCTTGTAACTGGATGTGACGAATTGGCTGATTGTCTTTCGTTGATGAGAGATAAACCTGTACCACTTCATCCGCAGCCATCTGACCAGTATTCTTCACTTCGAACGAAAGGTTGATGCTTTCGTCAGATGTCGAGGCTTTTTTGTCAATCTGCAGGTTACTATAACTGAACGTTGTATAACTCAGACCATAACCAAAAGGCCATTGGACATTTGGAGTTGCAAGTATAGGGCCTGCGGCTTTCAGTGAAGGATGCACAGCAAGTGGTGATGGGTTGTTGTAACACAAAGGTTCATCAACTTCGGTATTAGGATAACTGACAGAGAGTTTGGCCGACGGAGACACCTTACCATATAGGATATCGGCCACTGCGTTACCTCCCTCCTCACCAGGATACCAAGCTTGTATGACAGCAGCACATTTTTCGGCAAGTCCTGAGACTATCTGTGCTCTACCCCCGAACATCACCAGAACAACGGGTTTGCCTGTTGCAATGAGCTCTTCGACAAACTGCTCCTGACGTCCTGGCAGACGGAGACCTTGACGGTCACGGTTCTCACCACAAAGCATCACGTTCTCACCCACAGCAGCTACAATAACATCACACAGCTTAGCCATCGCAAGCGCTTCTTGTTTGTCAGCAGTCTCGCCAGAATCGACCTTACGATGCAGGATATCATACTCCCATGCCCTGATGTCGCCACCTTTCTTGAAATCGGTCTCTATGGTGTCAGTCCAATCGCAACCACGGGAATACACGATGTCCACGCCTTCCGGTTTATGTGAAGTCATACCCTCCAGCAGTTTCACGATATGTGGATTGTCGCGGTCTGCAACATCTTCTACCTTCTTCCAGAAATAAGACATCGCTGGATAGGAATAGTCACCACACATCGCCCAGATGGAATTGGCATTAGGACCTGTGAGGAGGATTGTCCCCTCTCGTTTTCCTTCAAGGTGAGATGGTGTAGTTAACTTTGCCAGTTTTTCCGGTGTAAGAGGCAACAAACCCTCCCCGTTGGAGAGACCTGGAATAGTTCTGTTTTCGAGGAGAACAATGGACTGGACAGCAATGTCATAGGCTGTCTTCCGTTCCTCTGGCGAGTCGAGAAAGATATGATCTGTCGTATAAAGGTATGGATTCTTGTCAAAGAGTCCAGCACGGAACTTAAACCTAAGCACATTCTTCACCGCACGCTCCAGTACTTCGGGTTTTACCAAACCCCGGTCGATAGCTTCCTGCAAATGCAGATAATTAGCCCCATGCGGAAAATCCACATCGTTGCCGTTATTGATGGCTGCTGCTGCCTTTTCTACGGTTGTCTCAAAATCGGGTATCTGATCGATGGCTGTATAGTCGCTTACCACCATACCATCGAAACCCAGATAATCGCGGAGGATATCTTGCAGAATCTCACTGTTGGCGACACAATTCGTTCCATGTACGGCATGATAACCTGGCATGAGGCACTTACTACCAGCCAAACGGATCATCGCTTCATGAGGAAAGAGGATGTCTTCCATCAGTTCTTTTTCATCAGCATCACCTCCTCCACCATAACCCAGGTAGTGCTTTGAACAAGCACCTACACCTTTCTTCAAGTTCCCCTGCTGTAACCCCTTCACGAAGGCCACACCCATCGCTGCAGACAGATAGCCGTCTTCGCCATACGACTCTTCAAGACGATTGAAGGAAGGCACACGACACACATCGACCATCGGTGAGAGAGCCAGCACGCCACCCATCTTACGGAGAGCTGTGCTCGTCTGATACGTCTTCAACTCAGCCAATTCAGTATTGAACGAACAGGCCTGTCCGATTTGCTGTGGATAGATCGTAGCACCCAAGGTATTAACACCCGACAGCACCTCTTCATGAAGGAGTGCAGGAATACCATTGGGCGTGTTGTGGATGAGCCAGTCCTGTATCGCTACAGCACGGTCGCGAAGTTCATTAGGGTCACGTGGTTGCTGCATACAGAACTGAGAGAAATGTCCAATGCCATAAGGGATTAATTGGCGACACTTCGCCGTATCGAGATGACCATCGACATCGAAGAGTTCATCCATATACATACTCCTCAACTGCGCGATGCGTTCTTCCTGCGACATCTTGTTGTAGAGGTCGTTTACTTGTTGCTCGATTTCAGGAACAGTGTTACAACCTATCAGCATCATGGTAAAACCAATGAAAGCCAATAGGTGATAACAGGTTAGTATTCGTAGATTGTTCTTTTTCATGGTAATCTAAGTCGTTATTTGATAAACACCTTTTTCGAGCTACCGTTGTTGTAGCGGATGATATAGAAGCCTTTCGCATCATCAAGAACACTTTGTGGTACTTGTATTCCCTGAGCGTTATATACAGCCTTGATGGTCAACGGTGTCGTATCACGCTTCTGCAACTCATCTTCATCAATGCCTGTTGTCGGGTCAACGAGCATGATGTCGCGGAATTCCTTCACATCATCGGCAGTGATACCGATCTTATCGATCCAGAAGTTCTCGAACTTATCACGAAGGGTTGCCCCACTCTCTTTCTGAATCACGGCGATACGCTCCTGGATGGTACTCTTGTTACGATTGCCTGCCGGTGCTGCGAAAGAAGTGAACTCGTAATCGTGATAGAGTGAGTTGAGGTCGAATCCCAACAGACCTTCGAGCAATACGGCCAACAGACCGGTACGGTCAGCGCCGAATACGCAATGGAAGTGAACACCACGACCCTCACGGATATGCTTCATCAGGAACTGGAACTCTTCATTGAAACGTTTCAAGGTAGCTGCTTCGCTGAGGTTTGCTGCTGTATAGTCATTCGCTCCTGCAAAGTAGTAGGTATCGGGCTTCGTGAATCCATAACCCGACTTGTTCGTTTCGCGGTCCTGATCATAGTCGTCGCGCCAACGGAGGTCGATTTCTGCACCGATGCCGAGATCCATCAGACGCTTCAGGTCATCAAACACTGGTGCATGATAACCATTGACCTCACCACCACGATACAGCAATCCGTAGCGAACTGTACGTCCGTCCTGAACGGTCCATCCGCCAAGGTCACGCAGGTTGTACACACTTGGTGCATACAACATACGGACTGGACCTTCAACATTGAGTTCTCCCTTCACCACAGCCTTTCCTCCTGATTCGACAGCAAAGTAATAGGTATTGCCTGGAATAAGATTCGGGATGTAGCAAACAGTAGCCTCGTTGATGACATCAATAGCCGTTGCAGAAGTGAGGTCAGGACTGAGACTGTACTTCAATACAGCATCTTTCGCCTTACTTGCCGGAACAGGTATTCCGATAGCATGTGGAAGGTCACGACGTGCTGGTACAACAGCATTGTAGGTGCTCACAACAGAAGACGAAGACTGGGTATACTTCTCATTCATAAACATGCGAACCTGATAGTTCTCTATGTTACCCGTTATCTTCAAATCATCAAGCGATTGCTTTTCGATAGTCGTAAAATATGAACATGCTCGAGTCAGTTTCTTGAGCGTCGTCATACGCCAATTGAAGGAAGGATAGTAGCTGAAAATGACGGCTCCATCCCAGTTCAGCTGATAGGTATCCGGCTTCTCGGCTTTCAGTACCGTTCGTCCCACACGGAGTGTATCGGTTGTCTGTGCGAATTCCACATAGCACGGGACACCAGCTCGTACGTTCTCAACAGGGAACAGGGTTGCCTTACGCACCTTTGTATCATCGTCAAGGGCACCTATCTCATAGACGGCCTTGAACTTACTTCCGTCGATGTCACAAGGAGCAGAGAACGGAAGTAGGGTGTCAGCAGCAAATGGGGTATTTGGCACGATCAATACCTCAGCCGGTGTATCATCAAGCACTGACACACTCGACTGTACAATAATCGGCTTACGCTCACCATAGTAGAGACGGAAATTGTCAAGAATGACCCAGTTGTCCTGCTGCGTAGTGGCATCGAGGTTCACTCCGATGGTAATATCGCCATCTGCTGCCACCTCGGCTTCGATATAGTTCCAATAGCCACCAGGAGCAAGTGCATCGCTCACCTTGTCGATCAACAGCGGGAATCCACGACCATCAATCATTGCTCCGACATCTTCCACACGTGACTTACATGCAGAAGCAAGCGTGTTGCGTGCATCGTCAAAGATGCTCTTGATAGGCTTCTTCTCATCGTTGAACACGAGCGAGAGCTTACCTTCTTCCTTTCCATGTTCACGGTCGTACAATGCTTGCTTCCAAGCCTGTGCCTGATAGAATCCCTGCACCTTCAGCGTGTACTTACCTGCAGGCATACCCTGAAGCACCTGAACCATCTGTTCGCCACCGGTGATGTTCGTTCCTTGCAGCACTCCGATACCATTCTGCTTGAATTTGCGGTTGCTGATCGTCCATCCATCCGCATTCTTGTCGAATGTCGGGTTCTTCAGCAAGGTGGTCAGGTTAAACATACCCGTCTCTGTGTCGCCATTCTTCAACTGAACACGGAAGGCAGCTGCCAACTGTTCCTTCGCATTCGCAATAGCCTGTTCGCTTGAGGCTGCATCTTTGTACACAGCCATCGTCGCAGTATAGACATCATCGAATGCTGCATGATCGGTTGCCTGTGAAGCAATCTGTTTCATGACATTTGCTTTGGCAATCATATCATCTACCGTTTCCTCAGGCTCCGTATCCTCTGTTATCTCCGAACTGACGTAGGTAAGACGGAAATTGTCAAAACCCGTGTAAGTGATACCTTGACTTCCCTCAGCCGTCTCGTTACGGATACCGATAACGAGTGTGCCATCCTCACGAACAGGTACAAGCAATTCATTGTCATACATACCACGCTTGAATGCATCAGCAAAAGCGCTCGAATTGTTGGGCAGGTAAACCGTCTTTCCATCGATAGAGTGACTTGCCCATGTTCCTGAGCCTGCAGACGTGAGCGACTGACTGCTGAGTTGTACAGGCTGTACTTCCTTATCGTTACCATAGATATAGCAGAAGTTCTCAAGTTCCTTGCCTGACTTCAACAGGTCGTCGAGTTTATCATTATCACAAGGACGAGAGAATGCCTGTACTTGCAGTTTGTAGGTACCAGGCTGAAGACCGGTAAGTGTTTGATAGATGTCGAACACACCATTGTAACACGTATAGACTGGGTTACCTGTATCGGCTGCCTTCACACCCACACTTCCACCTTCCGACTTCGCTACAGTCCATCCGTTCAGGCCATCATCCAGGTTCGGATTTTTAATGAGACCTGTCTTGTCTGCGCTGCCAGCCATATCTGCCTTTACTGCTGCGTCGAGAGCGGCCTCAATGGCAGCCACCTCTGCAGTACCATCACCCTCGATGGTCTTTGCTTCATAACCTGCTTTTATGTCTTTTACAGCCGCTGTATATGTAGCCTTCGACTCTGCAGAAAGCGTTGTTTCTTCTGCTTTGTCAAGCGCAGCTTTGATGTTTGCATAAGCAGTAATACTTGCTACAGCATCAGCAATCGCATCAACTACAGCCGTGTAGTTTGCCTGTGATTTATCGGCTTTGAGAGCAGTTACTGCGTCATTCAGAGCCTCTTCCACCGTTGCATTCATTATGCCCGTCGGAACAGTCTCCAACAGCGCAGTCACCATCTCGTCGGTAATCGTCGAAACAGGACCGTTATAGTACAAACGGAAGTTATCAAATCCTGTGTAAGTCTCACCTTTCGAACTGGTTGCTTCGGTATTTTTAATACCGATCTTCAGTTTTCCTTCCGTACCTACGACAACCTCCAATTCGTTATCGTACATACCGCGCTTGAATGCATCAGCGAAAGCATCCGAGTTGTTCGGAAGGTATATAGTCGTTCCATTCAGCGTGTGACTCGACCATGTGCCCGAGCCGCTTTGTGTGAGCCATTCACTTGTAAGCGCAACTACTTTCTTCTCCACTTCATTGGCGTAGAACACACAATAATTCTCCTGCTCCTCGCCTGCTGCAACCATCTCAATGGAGTTTGCATTACTTGTAGGACGTGAAAAAGCCTGTACCTTCAACGTGTACGAACCAGCAGGCAGATCCTCGATCACCTGATAGAATTCAAACACACCTTTATAGCACGTGTAAACGGGATTTCCGGTACTGACAGCTTTCACACCCACACTTCCACCTTCTGACTTCACCTGAGTCCATCCGTTCAGGCCGTCGTCCAGATTCGGATTGGTGATTTTACTTGTGAGGTCCGTACCCTCATTCTGTTGCAGAAACACACTCGTCGTTGCCCATCCGGCAAGCAGCACAGCTACAAACGCCAAGATAGATAAATAGATTTTCCTCATTTTCCGTAAGTATTTATGTTATTAGTATATATCGTAGTTATCACTTCGTTCTTAATATTGGGGAAGATATTAGGGAGTTATTTTTTTCAAAGAAGTTATCGCTTCGCTCGAAGTTATTGAAGTTATCACTTCGTTCGGAGTTATCGCCTTTGGCTCGACAAATGATTGCTGATGAATGCATCCTTTGGTATCGTCGGAGTGAAGAGCGTAGCTCAAGCGGTAACTTCGAGGCCGTAAGGCCGCTAACTCCGTTAACTTCGTTAACTCCTCTTCGTCTTATTATCTCCTTTTCTTTAACTTCCCTTTATTTTTGATGTGCAAATTTACGAACAATCGTTGAATCTGCCAAATATAATTACATCTTTTTTTTCAGGAGAAAAAATGAGATAGAAAAAACCTGACAAAATCTTAGTTCCGATTTTGTCAGGTTGAAAGCAGATGATTGTTAATAATTAACTCATCATCACTTTTGTTAAAAATTGTTTAAATTGAGTTAATAATGCTCGTACGCATCACGCGCACTTCTTAATTTCTTTTTGGCATTTCATTCAATCAATTCACATCTTAATTCCTTCTTGGCTTAGGCCTTTGGCTTTGGCGTATTGAAGGCTTCGTAAGTTCCATCATCGAAGAAAATTCTCACCTCGACAATTTGTCGTTTACGCTGACTGATGGCTGCAACCATTGAGTCTCTGATGACCTCCTTCAAGTCAGCACTGTTCACCATGTTTGAGCCAGAAAAACCGTTCTTTCCGTTTTGACTCGCTCCATTGTATGGTTTCTCGTTCCGAGGAAGCGATGAGAAAAGATCTGGTGCATCATCCGAATTCGCAGCATCTTGACCTTCCTCCTCCTTATTTATTTTATACATGGGACCGATACCAAGGAAAACCCATTCGGGATTCAGATCAGGAAAACCATTAAGGATTCCTTTTAATATCGGAAGGGTAGGTTTGCTTCGTCCACTGGTGATATGTGAAATCGTAGCCGGAGCTATACCCGTAATCGCAGAGAACTCAACATTACTCAATCCCTTATCATGAATAAGAAACTCTATTCTATCTTTATCATCCATTTTCCCACTTATTTTCTTAATCAATTCTTACTTTTCACTACAAATTTACAAAAGCATCTCGAAATCTCACTTTTGAAATCGTTTACAAAAGTAGAGAATTATTTTGAAACCACCAAATATTTTTTAAAATAAATTCATAAAAACATATTATTTTTGTATTTTCCTTTAGTAAATCGCACAAATTGAGAGCAACGGCAATAAAAAACATTTGTACAGCAAACAGGCATAGCAGACTTTGCTTTACATTTTAAAAGAAATACGATAACCTACTGAAAAACAACCCATTAAACACCCCTACACACACACAATTTACAGAAATCCTACATTATATACAAGATTTTGTATCTTTCCTCGTTTTACACTTTATACAATCACATATAAACCACTGATTTTCAACCATTTACATATTTGTTTTTAAGGATGCATAAATACTGCTATACAATCGGAAAGCATGCAAAATACCTATATATTTTTCAAATAAACAAAATGAAAAGGTGTTGAACTTGTAAATAAATTGCTGAAATTATTTACAAATATTACCTATTAATTGTAAACGCGTTTTCATGTATGAAATTTAATATTTTATACAAAATAATGCTTTTGCCCGTTTTTTGCGAAATATATTTCTGTATTCGTGCAATGACGTGGAATTTGAAAGCGCCGCTACTCTCAGGAAGGAGAAAAGGGCACTACATATACCCTAGACAGCGAAAATGGCACAATATTTTTGTACAGCATTTTGCTCTTAAAAAATACAGAACCACCCTATTTCACATGAAAAAGAGACAATTAAACCGATTTGTATCCGTTTAATTGCCCCTTTGAATCGATAATTTGCCCTATTTTACAATTTTTAGCCCTGTTTTCCCGTACAAAAATCATAGCCTATATCTCTGATTTGGAGACAAAAATCAGTGGAGAATAAAGAAAATGAGCTCTTGCATAATCTCCCCATCCGTGGCACTACCCTTCTCAATTCCTTTCAGTTTAGCGTCAGTTTCTCGGAGTTTTGCAATGATATCCATCGTTTTTCTTGCCGAATAAAGTCTCATCGCAGCCAAAATATCTCTTGCCTGGAATGGAGCAATTCCCAGATGTTGCGCCAGTCCGTACTCCGATTTTTCGGGAGCATAATAAGCTTGCATCATCGTCGCAAACAAACTGAATATGATTGGTACAGTCCCGATGGCAGGATTCGCTTTCGGATTCGAATTGAAATAGTTCAATATCTGGTTGGCTTTATAAACATCCTTATTTAAAAGGGCATTTCTCAACTCCCAGTTATTAAAATCCTTGTTGATTCCTATGTTCTCCTCTACCAGGTCCACTGTGATTTTGCTCTCCCCTTTCGGCAGCGCAATGATCAGTTTATCCAATTCGCTGGCCATACGGTTGAGGTCGGCACCGATATGATCAGCCATCATCATGCTGGCATTCGTATCGATGGTCAGTTGTTTCGACTTCAGATAGTCACTGATGAAAGTCGGCAGCGATGTGTCTTTCAGCTTCTGACTCTCATACACTACCCCATTTTTTTGGACAGCAGCGACCAATTTCTTGCGTTTATCGACACTTCCATTTTTGTGACATATCACCAAAATTGTGGAACGTAAAGGATTCAAAACATAATCTGTCAGTTCGTCGATTTTTAACAAATTCTGCGCCTCTTTAACAATTACGACTTGAAATTCAGCCATCATTGGGTAGCGTTTCGCAGCCGTGATGATATTTGTCACATCTGTTTCGCGTGTACAATACATCACCATCTGATTGAATCCCTGTTCCTCCTCCGTCAGTACGGTCGCAGCAATCGCATCCGAAATCTTATCGATATAATACGACTCCTCGCCCATCAACAGGTACACAGGAGCAAACTCCCTCTGCTCTACCCTCTTGATGATTTCCTGATATGTCGGTCCAGTTGTTTTTGCCATAATCAATCTCGTTGACGCTGCAAATTTAGCAACAAACGGGCGAAGTACAAAATAAATTAGCATTTATTTTTACTTCCGAGGTGTATTTTTCTCTTTCAACTTACTCACTTACTCACGCTCTTTGCTATCTTCACTTTACAAAAACTACCCATTCAGAAGACGTAACTTCGCGCCCCGTGCGGCGGCGGCTCGCGGCACCTGAAAATACGGCGGATGGCCCGTGAAATTACGTTTCTCCATCTGCCCCGTTTTCCCGTTTTTTTCCAGAATTTTTTTTTGAAAATTTGGTGATGTCAGATTATTTTCGTAACTTTGCAGTACCATAAAATAGTCCTGCAAAGCTGACGGAACAAAGCGCGCATGTCCGAAGGCAGAGCAACAACAGAATGTATTTTGGCACCATAAAACAAACGATGATGACTCCACTGAATTTGCCTCCGATGGAGGTGCGGACTAAGACGGAAGGCGGACGGACGAAGATCTGGGACACGCTGCGTGGCCGGTATGTGGCGCTGACTCCTGAGGAATGGGTGCGTCAGCATTTCGTGGCTTACCTCATCGGCGAGAAGGGGTATACTCCTGCCTTGATGGCGAACGAGGTGCGGATTGAACTGAACGGAATGAGCCGGCGATGCGACACGGTGGTCTATCAGCGCAACCTGAAGCCTCGTGTCATCGTAGAGTACAAGCGCCCGGATGTGAAGATCAGCCAACGGGTGTTTGCGCAAATCTGCCGCTATAATCTGGTGATGCAGGTCGATTACCTCATCGTGAGCAACGGGTTGGAGCATTATTGCTGTCGCATGAACTACCGCCAGCAGACGTATGAGTTTCTGGATGAGATACCATCATATAAAGAATTATAGAAGTTATCGTTACACTCGAAGTTAACGAAGTTAGCGAAGTTTAAAAAACAGGTGCAAACAACGTTTTGCACCTGTATTTTTATACCTTCATCAATCGGATACATCGATCAAGTTCCTGAGTGATGGCTTTCTTGTCGAGATGTTGTCCGATGAAGACGATTTTCTGCATGCGGTCGCCATAGGTTTCGTCCCAATCTTTGCGAATACCTGGCTCGGCTTCCATGAGCCGCTGGAGTTCTTCCTCAGGCATCGTGGCGTACCACTGACCGGCTTTGCTGACTGACATCTGACGACCAGCCTGCTCAAAGATGTAACACATCTCGGGTTCGTCGCAGAAGTAGCAGATACCCTTAGCGCGAATGACATTCTGAGGCCAGTGCTGAGCTACGAACTGGTCGAACAGCATCAGGTCGAACGGCTGACGGCGGTAGTAGACAAACGTGCCAATGCCGTATTCCTCAGCCTCACCTTCATCGTCGTGGTGGTGATGATGGTGGTGGTGATGGTGCTCGTGTTCGTCATGATCATCATCGTCGTCGTCATCATCATCGTGGTGATGGTGCTCGTGCTCTTCTTCGTCATCATCGTCATCATCGTGATGGCCTTCAATCTCCTCAATCCAAGCTGCCGAAGAGGCTACCTTGTTGAAGTTGAAGAGATGGGTGTCGAGCAATCGGTCGAGATCTACATCGCCGTAGTTGCAGTCGATGATCTCGGCTTTGGGTTGGAGTGCACGCACAATCTGACGGATACGTTCCAGCTCGTGTGGTTCGACTTCAGCGGCTTTGTTGAGCAGCACGATGTTGCAGAACTCAATCTGCTGGATAACGAGGTTCTCGATGTCTTCCTCGTCAATCTGTTCACGCATGAGGTCGTTTCCGCTGCCGAATTCATCACGCATACGGAGGGCATCGACGACAGTCACGATGCAGTCGAGCACCGGATAGCCGTCCTTGCGATATTTCTCCTCCATATAGGGGATGGAACAGATGGTCTGCGCGATGGGAGCAGGCTCGCAGATGCCGCTGGCCTCGATGACGATGTAGTCGAAGGTGTGCATCTTCACCAGGTCGTGCAACTGCTCCACGAGGTCCATCTTGAGTGTGCAGCAGATACAGCCGTTCTGCAGGGCTACGAGGTTCTCGTCCTTCTGCCCCACTACCCCACCTTTCTCGATGAGTGTGGCATCGATATTCACTTCGCCAATGTCGTTGACGATAACGGCAAACTTGATGCCTCGGCGATTGGTGAGGATACGATTTAATAAGGTAGTCTTGCCACTACCGAGATATCCGGTGAGCAGCAAGACTGGTACTACATGATTATTGTTCATTGTTTTTATTCCTCAGTTTCCAAATCCATGTCGTCCATCACATCCATTGGCTCAACAGTCTGCTCTTCTTCAGCCTTTGCCTCTGCACGTCTGCGACGGGTACGCTTTTTAGGTTCCTCTACTGGTTTTTCGATTTTCACACCTGCCAACTCTGGGTCGATCAGGATACGTCCGCAATACTCACAAACAATGATTTTCTTGTGGATACGCACGTCGAGTTGACGCTGTGGTGGAATCTGAGCGAAGCAACCTCCACAGGAGTCACGCTGTACATAAACGATACCCAATCCGTTGCGACAGCTCTTGCGGATGCGCTTGAATGAACGCAGGAGGTTTGGTTCGATAGAAAGTTCCAGATTCTTTGCTTTCTCACGCAGCTTCTCTTCGTCGGCCTTTGTCTCAGCAACGATTTCATCCAACTCGTTCTTTTTCACTTCCAGATCCTGGAGACGTTCATCGAGCTGGGTCTGGCTTGAAACGAGCAGCTCTTCCTTCTGCTTCTCTGCATTGATGGCATCACGAATCTTTTTGTTACAGAGTTCAACTTCAAGAGTCTGGAATTCGATTTCCTTGTTCAGGGTGTCGTATTCACGATTGTTGCGCACATTGTCCAACTGCCCCTTATAGGTAGCAATCTTGCCATTGGCGATTTCGATGTCGCCTTTCAAGGCGTTGACACTTGAACGGAGTTCTGCAATCTCGTTTCTTGTACGCTCCATACGGGTGTTGAGTCCTTCAACCTCGTCCTCAAGGTCTTCCACTTCGAGAGGGAGTTCACCACGAAGAGTACGGATACGGTCGATTTCAGACAGCACAGTCTGCAACTGGTAAAGGAGTTTCAGCTTATCCTCTACTGATAATTCGGCGGGAGTTAATTTCCTTTTCATGTTCTTATTTACTAATTAACAATTTACTATTGACTATTATTTTAATTGAATTATTTACGATTTAGCAATACTTGATTGGGTTGGTCTTCAGCTGGGTGTCATAAACGGGCAAGGCGGGCGCAACCTTATTGAGTATTTCACGGAACAGCTCGAGTGTGTACTGCTCACTCTCATAATGTCCAATTTCCATCATCAGCAATTCGTCCTCATGTCCGAAGAACCGGTGATAGCCAATCTCGCCCGTGATGAAGGCATCAGCACCTTTCTCGATGGCTTTAGGAACGAGGAACGCACCAGCACCTCCACAGACGGCCACACGACGCACCTGACGGCCCGTCCATTCGTTATAACGAACGGATTCCACCTTGAACGTTTCCTTCACCAAGCGGATAAACGCCTGTGACGTCATCTCAGTAGGCAATTCACCTATCAGTCCGCTTCCACCATCCTGTCCTACTTTGGGTTCCAGCCACTCGAGCAACCCCAACTGCAACTTTTCTGCCATCTTGTCGTTCACGCCACCAGGAGCGTTATCAAGATTCGTATGAGCCGCATAAAGGGTGATGTCGTGCTTGATGGCCTTGATGACTACTCGTTCTACATAGTCCCTGCCTGCGATGGACTTCAACGGATGAAACAACAACGGATGGTGGCTCACCACCATGTTGCATCCCCGATTGATGGCTTCGTCGACGACAGCCTCAGTCACATCTAAACACAATAATACCCCTGTAGCATCTACGTCCTGAGGTAGTCCAATCTGCAGTCCAGCATTATCATATCCGTCTTGCAGGGCCAAAGGCGCAAAGTCTTCAAGGGCATCAATAATTTGCCTGATTTTCATAAGTGCTGCAAAGGTACGAATTAATTCATAATTCACAATGCATAATTCATAATTATTTGCAAAAAAGGGAAAAAACTGTGCTCTTTTGTATAAAATAAGGTGTAAAGGAACGAAAATTCATAATTCATAATGCATAATTCATAATTAAGTCGTAAATTTGCAAGAAGCTTACTGCTTATCGATTTTTAAAGGGAAAAAGAACGAAAAAACAATTCATATCAAATCAAACATGAAAACAATCTTTACGATTTTGACCATCATGCTCATGAGCATGTCGGTGCAAGCACAAAACCTACCCATTTATCTTGATGAGAAGCAACCCATCGAAGCAAGAGTGAAGGATGCGCTCAGCCGCATGACCCTTGAAGAGAAAGTAAAGCTATGCCATGCACAAGGTAAGTTCTATTCGAACGGAGTACCTCGTCTGGGCATTCCAGGACTATGGTCGAGCGACGGTCCTCACGGTGTTCGTTTCGAGATGAACTGGGCCGACTGGGGACATTCGGGCTGGGAGATTGACTCCTGTACCGCCTTCCCTACCCTCACCTGTCTGGCTGCCACTTGGAACGAAGAGTTGGCCTATGCTTATGGCAAAGGTGTGGGTGAAGAGGCCCGCTATCGCAACAAGAACGTGATGCTGGGACCTGGTGTCAACATCTACCGCACCCCTCTCAACGGCCGTAACTTCGAATATATGGGTGAAGATCCTTACCTTGCTGCAACACTCGTAGTACCTTACATCAAAGGTGTACAGTCGAATGGTGTAGCCAGTTGTGTGAAGCACTACTGTGTGAACAACCAAGAGACGAACCGCATGGGTGTGAACGTAGAGGTGAGCGAGCGTGCTTTGCGTGAGATATACCTCCCAGCCTTCCGTGCAGCTGTTCAGGAAGCTGGTGTGTGGGCCTTGATGGGTTCGTACAACAAGATCCGTGGACAACATGCTTGTCACAACGAATATACCCTACAGAAGATCCTGAAGGGAGAATGGGGATTCGATGGCGTGGTGATGTCTGACTGGGACGGAACACATAATGCCAAAGAGGCTGCCTATAACGGTTTGGACATCGAGATGGGTACTTCGACCCGTCCTGACAAGGGCATCTTCGGACGCAATTTCCGTTTCGATGAGAGCTATCTGGGGAACGACTTTTTGAAAGGTCTCCGCGATGGCACCTATCCAATGGAACTCGTCAATGATAAAGCAACTCGTGTTCTGCGTCTCATCATCCGCACGGCGATGAACCGCCAAGGTTTTGGCAAGATGGACTATGCAGGTCATTCTGAAATCGTGAAGGCTATCGGTAGCGAAGGTGTCGTGTTGCTTCAGAACAACCCTGTGGCTAAGAGTAAGACTCCATTGCTCCCGATGAATGCCAATCAGTACAACAAAATCCTCATTGTGGGTGATAATGCCACTCGCGTACTCTCACATGGAGGTCAGTCGTCTGAGCTGAATCCTCAGCATGAGACATCAGTCCTGAAAGCATTCCAAGACCGCTATGGCGACAAGATCATCTATGCTCAAGGTTATGCT
>CAMYYX010000019.1 GCA_947303695.1 uncultured Prevotellaceae bacterium
GCGGCAAAGGTATGTTTGTTTTTTGACGTCATCACAACAACAACATCATGGCACACAATAAATTTAGAGGATTAGGCATCGCACTCGTTACTCCTTTCACAAAGAGTGGTGCGGTTGACTATGACTCTTTACGACGAATACTTGATTATCAATTAGGAAACGGCATTGATTTCCTTTGCATTCTGGCTACGACAGGCGAGACTCCTTGTCTGACAGCCGAGGAGAAACAGAAAATCAAAGAGATCGTTATTGAAAAAGTTAAAGGAACCATTCCTATCCTGATGGGATGTGGAGGCAACAATACCTCCGAAATTGTTCGCACGCTCCAGACTGAAGACTTCACTGGCATCGACGGCATCCTCAGCGTTTGTCCGTATTACAACAAACCATCGCAGGAAGGACTCTACCAACATTTCAAAGCTATTGCTAACGCAACCAACTTGCCAGTCGTACTCTACAATGTACCTGGTCGAGTAGGTGTCAACATGACTGCTGAGACGACCTTGCGTCTGGCCAACGATTGCTCGAACATCGTAGCCATCAAGGAGGCAAGTGGCAACTTCGCGCAGATTGACGATATCATCAAAAACAAACCATCACACTTTGAGGTCATTTCGGGCGATGACGGCATCACCTTCCCACTTATCACCTTGGGAGCTGTGGGTGTCATCAGCGTTATTGGTAATGCCTTGCCCAATGAGTTCGGACGTATGGTTCGTCTGGCGCTCAATGGTAACTATTCCGATGCATTGACCATCCATCACAAGTTTACTGAGTTATTCAAGTTGCTCTTTGTTGATGGCAACCCGGCAGGTGTGAAGGCCATGATGAACAGCATGGGATTGCTGGAGAACGAGCTCCGACTTCCGTTGGTTCCGGCACGACTCACTACTTTCGGTGAAATCAGTGCCATCGTCAAAGATCTCAACATCAAATACTAAATAAAAAACGGAGCCTTTCGACTCCGCTTTTTTTTAGTTAGCCTTTATTCTATCTTACTACTTGAGTGAACTCTGGCTTTGCACCAGCTTCTACGACAACGTAGATGATGGATTCGCCACCGCCTCCACCGAAGCCGTTGCTCTTCACGGTGAACTTATATTCCGTTCCGTCCGGTGTCTTGCGGCTGCCCACCGTAGATGGAGTGCCGAGTGGAAACTGATAGCTTGAGCATGCATCGTTGAAGATAGTCTTCTCTGCATCGGTCACGGGTTTCTGCGCGCTGAATGCAGGCAGAGGTGTTATGGTGCCTTGAACGAAGTGGTTTTCGACTAAGAATCGTTTGATTTCCTTCGCTGCTGCTGCCACACGAGCGGTACGTAGGCCGTATCCTTCCTTGATGGTGGCCTTTGGCAGCGCTTTCTTCAGAGCGTCGGCCGATGTGTTCAAACCACCGCTACCAAAAGTGCAGAAAGGCACGATGGTCTTGCCGGCAAAGTCGTTGTTCTTCACGAGCGTAGCTATCGGGTTGGCATAGGTGCCGAACCAAATGGGATAGCCGAGGAAGATGACGTCGTAGTTGGTTAACTTCGACTTCAAAGGCTTCAGTTCGGGCCATTCGCCACTTTGCATCTCACGCTGTCCGCGTTGCATCGTTTCGTTGAAGTTGCCCGAATAGGGCTTCACGCATTCGATGACCTCAATGTCAGCACTGAGTTGTTTCTGCAATTCTTCAGCCACGGTCTTCGTGGTTCCTGTCTCGGAATAGTAGAGCACAAGTTTCTTCTGTGCGTAAATGCTTGCAATGCTTGTTGCCATGATGACAATAGATACTAAAAGTCGTTTCATAAGTTTGTTATTTTCTTTGTTTTGAGTTGAATTTGCGACAAAATTACTAAATTATGTTGAATTATAACTCATGAATAATGAATTATTTGTATATTTGCTCCCAAATTATTAGGTACAAATATAATTATGGAGATAAAAACTATAGGAATTGCCAGCGATCATGCTGCGTTTCCGTTGAAGCAGTTTGTCAAGCGTTACCTCGAAGAGAAGGGTATGGCGTACAAGGATTATGGTACGTTCACCGAGGAGAGTTGTAACTATGCCACTTATGGTCATGCATTGGCTGAGGGCATCGAGCGTGGCGAAGTTTATTCTGGTATCGCTATGTGTGGTAGCGGTGAAGGTATCAGCATGACGCTCAACAAGCATCAGGGTATCCGTGCCGGACTGGTGTGGCAGCCCGAAATTGCTCATCTCATCCGCGAGCACAACAACGCCAACGTCATTGTCTTCCCTGGTCGGTTCATCAGTGAGGAGACTTGCCGCGAGTGTCTCGATGAGTACTTCGCTACTGAATTTGCAGGAGGACGTCATCAGACGCGCATCGACGACATACCGGTGAAAAAGTGTTGAAAAAAACGGAAAGGTAATGGGTAGGATCTATACACGGAAAGGCGACAGAGGTCAGACCTCACTGGTCGGTGGTCAGCGCGTGTCGAAATGCTGCGACAGGCTCGAGAGCTATGGCACCATCGACGAGCTTAATTCAGACATTGGCGTGCTCATCACCATTTGCGACGACGAGCATGATGTTCTGTTTCTCACCGAGGTGCAACATGCGCTGTTCGTCGTAGGTGGTTATCTTGCCACCGATAACTCCGATAGCGAATCGGGTCAGGGAAACATCGTGACTGACGAGATGGTACATGCTGTCGAGGCAGAGATCGACCGTCTCGATGCCATCGTGCCTCCCCTGCGTCTCTTCATCCTCCCAGGTGGAAGTCGTGCTGCAGCCTATGCCCATGTTTGCCGCACCGTGTGTCGCAGAGCCGAACGTTGTGTGTTCCGTCTCATCGAATGCGGAACAGATGTGGATGAAGCCGTCACCTCCTACATCAACCGCCTGAGCGACTACTTCTTCATTCTGGCTCGCAAGCTCAATGTTGATGCCCGAACCGAGGATGTCGTGTGGCGAAGAAACCAATAGACCGGATTTACAGAATAACGATATAACTAAAAACCCAATAAGACATGAAAACAGTAAAGACCCTTATGATTGTGCTGGCGTGCATGTTTGCTATGACCGCCACAGCCAAGAAATATCCCGTTATCAAGTTCGAGAAGACCACCATTGACTTTGGTACCTTCTCACAGGACAATCCTGTGCAGACATGTGTATTTAAGTTCAAGAACGTGGGTAAGGCCAAGCTCGCCATCACCTACGTCCACACCTCATGCGGATGTACTGTGGCCGATTACCCCAAGGACTACATCAGTCCGGGTGGCTCAGGCGAGATACGTGTCACCTATGACGGAACAGGCAAACTTCCTGGCAAGCTGAAGAAGACCGTTCAGGTGTTCTACAACGGAAAGCCAAACTCCGAAGACCTTGTCCGTCTCTACGTCACCGGTGAGATGACGGCCGTTCCCAGCAAGGACCTGTCAGAGGCAAAGAAATAACGACACATATTTTCCCTCCAACAGCAAACCCTCTCTATCAACGATAAAGAGGGTTTGTTTTTTTCGTGAGTTGCGCTTCAATCGTGCTTCAATTTGCTGAGTGACTGGCGCACGGTGGCAGGCAGGTTGGGAAGTTTGTTATTTTCAACTCCATACACCTTATATTATATATAGGCGGTCAGAACCAAAGTTTCTTTAGGGTTTCGATGTCCTCAGCCTCGATGGCACTCTCCTTAAGGTCGGGCAGGTTGTGGAAGAAGTCGATGCCAGTCTTCTTTTCCAGTTCGTCAATATTAACGGCTTTGCCCGGGACGACAGACAAAGTTGCATAATTGTTGCCAGTATATCCATAGTCTTTGTGCTCGACCCAGAACCCGATGGCGCTGTAGTCGCCAGCCTTGAAGCGGAGGAGAGCAATGAAGTAGTACTTAGGAATGACGACGGACTTGCCGCCGCTGCTGTTCACGGTACCCTGAGTCTGGTCGATGGTGCCACCTTTCACCACGTAAAGGGTGTCTGCGAATGATGCATCACGACCGATGCCTTGCACGTACTGCTCGAAGGCTGTCCAGTAGTTGCTGTTGAAGTCGTACTGCTGTGGCGACATGTTGCTCATGTAGAACGTCTGGCGGTTCGCCTCAGTGTTATATTGACGGTCGTAGGAGGCACAGAGGTGGCCGCGGGTGTAGCGGCTGAACGTACCGAAACCTATCTGGTATTTCTTTGGCAGTTTGGGGTCGTCGGCCCATGCGTTGGTACGTCCGCTGCCAAGGTCGCGGGTCTTTCCGTCGAACCGGAAGGCCACCCAGCGTGAGTGGTTCTTCGCAGGATTGTACTCGAGGCAATAGGTCATGACGGAGTCATTGCCGATCTTCACACTATGCTGGATGAAGAGGTTGTCGCCGCCTGTGAGTTTAGGTACTTCGAGGCGCGACTCGTACTTCCCGAGATCAACATTGGAGAAAATGACGTTGCTGTCGTTGTCTTTGGAACACGACAACGAGAGGGTTACTGCCATCAGTAGCAGAAGGAATGAGTGATTGATGTGTTTCATGGGGCGAATGGGGGATGAGTTAGTCTTCCATGAGTTTACGATAGCGGATGCGTTTGGGCTCTTCAAGTCCGAGACGCTTGGCTTTGTTGGCTTCGTAGTCGGTATAAGAGCCTTCGAACCAGAATACCTCACCATTACCTTCGAAGGCAAGGATGTGGGTACAGATACGGTCGAGGAACCAACGGTCGTGGCTGATGATGACGGCACAGCCGGCGAAAGACTCTAGACCTTCTTCGAGGGCACGGAGGGTGTTTACGTCGATATCGTTGGTGGGCTCGTCAAGGAGAAGCACATTGCCTTCCTGCTTCAATGCGATAGCGAGTTGCAGACGGTTGCGTTCACCTCCTGAGAGTACGCCGCAGAGTTTCTCCTGATCGGCTCCGTTAAAGTTAAAACGGCTGAGGTAGGCCCTGACGTTGATGTCGCGACCTCCCATGCGGATGGTTTCGTTGCCTTGACTCACAACTTGGTAGACGCTCTTGTCGGGGATGATGTCCTGATGCTGCTGGTCTACATAGCTGAGTTTCACGGTCTCGCCTACAGAGAAACTGCCTGCATCGGCTTGCTCCAATCCCATGATGAGACGGAAGAGGGTAGTCTTGCCTACTCCGTTCGGACCGATGACGCCCACGATGCCGTTGGGGGGCAGGTTGAAGTTGAGGTCGCTGAACAGCACCTTGTCGCCGAATGCTTTGGCTACATGTTCGGCTTCGATGACTTTGTTACCAAGTCGTGGGCCGTTTGGAATGAATATCTCGAGTTTCTGTTCACGTTCCTTCTGGTCTTCATTAAGCAGTTTGTCGTATGAATTCAAACGGGCTTTTCCCTTTGCTTGACGTGCCTTGGGAGCCATTCGTACCCATTCCAACTCACGCTCAAGGGTTTTACGACGCTTGCTTTCGGTCTTTTCCTCCTGAGCCATACGGATGGACTTCTGTTCGAGCCATGATGAGTAGTTTCCCTTCCAAGGGATGCCTTCTCCGCGGTCGAGTTCCAAGATCCATTCGCTTACATCATCGAGGAAGTAGCGGTCGTGGGTAACTGCGATGACGGTGCCTTCGTATTGTTGGAGATGCTGTTCCAACCAGTCGATACTCTCGGCATCGAGGTGGTTGGTAGGCTCGTCGAGCAGGAGCACGTCGGGTTTCTGAAGCAACAGACGGCACAGGGCCACACGACGACGTTCGCCACCCGAAAGGTTCTCTACCGACCAATCACCAGGCGGGCAGCGGAGGGCATCCATCGCACGTTCGAGGATGCTGTCCATGTTCCATGCATCGGTCGAGTCGATGATATCCTGTAGCTCTGCCTGACGGGTCATGAGCTGCTCCATCTTGTCTGGATCTTCGTAATACTCAGGCAAACCGAACTTCACGTTGATATCGTCGTATTCCTTGAGTGCATCATAAACATGCTGGACACCTTCCATCACATTCTCTTTCACGGTCTTGGTGGCATTGAGATGTGGGTCTTGCGGTAGATAACCGACGGAGTATCCCGGACTCCAAACGACATTGCCTTGATATTGTTGGTCGATTCCGGCGATGATTTTCATCAAGGTGGACTTACCGGCACCATTCAGACCGATGATACCGATCTTTGCTCCATAAAAGAAAGAAAGGTATATGTTCTTGAGTACTTGTTTCTGGTTCTGCTGAATGGTCTTCGAAACACCGACCATCGAGAAGATGATTTTTTTATCGTCTACTGTTGCCATAGCGTTGGTGGGATGTTGGGTTAAGAAAATAAAGGAAGTGAGGATGTGGCTTCGTCAAGATTCTTGAGCCATTCGGTTGATGTGGCATCGCTTGGCATGCGCCAATCGCCTCGAGGACTGAGACTCACGCTACCGACCTTAGGTCCGTCGGGTACACAAGAGCGCTTGAACTGCTGACTAAAGAAGCGACGATAGAACGTGCGTAGCCATTTCAGGATGGTCTCTTCGTCGTAAGTCCCTTTGAATGCCTGTTGTGCCAGGAAGTAAATCTTGGCGGGTGAGAAAGCATTGCGGATGAAGTGATAAAGGAAGAAATCATGCAGTTCGTACGGACCGACCAAGTCCTCCGTCTTCTGTTTGATCTGTCCGTTCTCGTCGGCAGGGATGAGTTCTGGGCTGATAGGCGTGTCAACGATGTCGAGCAAGGTAGCCCTTGAAGTCTCGTCGACACTGGTGTTCGCAACCCATGTGACGAGATGGCGCACAAGGGTCTTTGGAATGGAACAATTGACGCCGTAGTTGGACATGTGGTCTCCATTGTAGGTGGCCCATCCGAGTGCGAGTTCTGAGAGGTCGCCTGTACCGACGACGATGCCACCTTCCTGATTGGCAACGTCCATCAGAATTTGAGTACGTTCGCGAGCCTGACTGTTCTCGTAGGTCACGTCGTGGACGTTGATATCGTGGTTAATATCTTTGAAGTGCTGGATGCAGGCATCGCGGATGGAGATTTCCTTCAGCGTCACACCCAATGATTGCATCAGCGAGATGGCGTTGGTGTAAGTGCGGTCGGTCGTACCGAATCCGGGCATCGTAATGGCGATGATATCCTTACGACTACGACCTAACTTGTCCATGGTCTTTGCGGCCACGAGGAGGGCAAGTGTGGAGTCAAGTCCGCCAGAGATACCGATGACGAGGGTCTTGGCATTGATGTGGACAATACGTTTTGCAAGGCCTGACACCTGAATGGCAAAGATTTCGTCGCAGCGCTGGTTGAGCAGTTCACCTTTCGGTACGAATGGACTTGGATCGATAGCTCGGGTGAGGGTAGGGACACCGTTCCATTCCTCATAAGAGATGGCCTGTGCTATGATTGGCTGTGGAGCGGTCATCTGACTGTCAGCAAATGTGATATTGGCCTGCCGTGCTGAACGCAGATACTCGACATCGATTTCGGAGATGACCAGCTGTTCTTTCAGGTTAAACCGCTTTCCTTCCTCTAACAGTTTCCCGTTTTCGTAAATCATTCCGTTGCCGGCAAAGACAAGGTCCTGAGATGACTCACCGAAGCCGCTTGATGCATATACATAGCCGCTGATGCATCGAGCAGATTGCTGAGCCAGCAGGCTACAGAGATAGGTGTGTTTGCTCACTACCTCGTCGCTGGCTGACAGGTTGAAGATGATGTCGGCTCCTTGCAATGCCAATGTGGAACTTGGTGGAATGGGTGCCCACAAGTCTTCACAGATCTCGATACCAAACGTACAGTTACTTGTTTGGAACAATTGGTTGCGGGCAATGGTTACCGTCTGGGCACAAATCGTGACCGTAGTATGGATGTCTGCGCCTGATGTGAACCATCGCTTTTCGTAGAATTCCTTATAATTAGGAATGAACGATTTGGGCACGATGCCCAGAATCTTTCCTTTCTGGATAACTGCTGCAGCATTGAACAGCATGGAGTTGATACGAATGGGTAACCCGATAATGATGATGATGTTCAACGAACGGGTTACGTCGAGCAGACGGAACAGTGCATTTTCGCAACTCTCCAATAACTGTTGTTGCAGGAAGAGGTCGGCACATGTGTATCCGGTGATACAGAGTTCGGGGAAACCGATGATTTCCACTCCTTTACCTTCAGCCTGTGCTATCAGGCTTTCAATTTGGTTTGCATTCCATTGGCAGTCGCCCACCTTTACTTGGGGCACTGCTGCTGCTACCTTGATAAATCCGTACTTCATATCGTTCAGTTTTTGGTTTTCTTTTCTTTTTCTTCTTTCATTTTCTTTCTGAACAGGGCTTTCCATGAGTCGAAGTCACGTTGGTAGGATATACCGATTCCCTGTGTGTTGAGTGTGGTCTTTGTGAAATATCGATCGTTGGTCTGATTATATGCCTTGATGAATGTGTTACCGTTTTCGGTCAGTCGCCACTTCACGTCGAAGTCGCCGATGAAGTTAGCTGTATTGGTCAGTGCATTGTCACGATAACCGAAGTTGCCATTGATGAGCAGGCGATCGTTCAAGAGACGTCCCGACAGGATTCCTTCGACATCAAGATCGTCCCAACCTTTTTCACCGGTTGACAGACCTGTTCCGAAGTTCCATTTGCTGTCTTGTCCGATGACGTTCGACAGCATCTGATTGATTTGTCCCGAAATGGTAGACGACAGCAGGGTGTTGACTGCCTGGTTCGATCCCGAATTACCTGTGGCACGTGCATACTCGTTAGAGTAGAAACGACCTAATCCCAGCAAATAAATCATTTGCATATTCATCTCGTCTTCCGTACTGATGAGACTCTTCACCAGCTGACGGGTTTCATCGTTGACGTTTGGCAGTTGAATATCGAATCCGAAGTTCATGTTGCCTAGTTTGCCTGTGATGTCCAATACGCAGATGACTTTCACTTTGCTGTTGGTGCCGAACGAATTACTTGCGGTGATGTCCTGTAATGGCACTGAGTTGATGATGTGGTGACAAATGAGGTGAATGTCGGCATCGAACGGATTGCCGTTAAACTCTACGTTGCTGCCTCGTTGCAAATCCAAGTCGCGGAAGATGATGTCCTGCAGATAGAGTCGGTATCGACCACCTTCAATCTGGTAGATGCCATTGAGCGAGAAAGGACTCTTGTTGTGATAGTGTGCCAAGAGGGACCCCGAACCATAGGTAGACATGTAGCCGTCTTCTACGTTATCCATACGGAGCTTGAT
The DNA here is from genome assembly GCA_947303695.1 of uncultured Prevotellaceae bacterium. Lineage (GTDB taxonomy): Bacteria > Bacteroidota > Bacteroidia > Bacteroidales > Bacteroidaceae > Colivivens. The sequence continues at coordinate 9,121 of CAMYYX010000019.1, forward strand.
TTCGCAGTCGGGATTGACATGAAGGCTGATGTCCATGAAGATGTCGCCTTGGTACACAAAGTTGTCATCACCTGCTTCTTCTATGTATTCTTCATCATCGTCATCGTCGTTGAACAATAGATATTTCTTGGGTGATTCCTGAGGTGTTACATCGTGGAACACAACGAAATTGCCTGAGTTGATGGCATCAGGTGTTGCGGCATCGTAAGCGAAGACACTTCCTCGTGTGGGGGTTACATCAGCTGTCATCCTCAGTGGATGTCCGTCAGACCCATGTATCTCGAGTGTCGCGTCTGCATAGACGGTGGCATAGAACTTATCTGAGTTGAATTCGTGTTCATCGTAGATGGTGAGATTCTGGGTGTTGATGACAAAATCGTACTTGAAGTTCTTCATGTTCTTGTGGGCAAGTGTACCATTGACAATTGCGCCGTTACCGAGATTGTCGCTCAGGCGAATATCATTGAAGACGAACTGATAGGGTCGCAGACGTATGGTGTCATCAGGATTGATGTGATAATTCACGTTAGTTGCCCTCAGCCGCATATCGACATCAGCGCTGATATCACCAATCAGATTCACATCGTTCAATGGACCGATGATGTGCAGCACACCATTGGTTCTTCCTGTGATATTACGGAACGTAGAGGCAAGGAACCCATTCAGGAACTCTGCATTGGTGTCGTGTGTGGTTACTTTCAAGTCCATGTCGTTTTGACTGGGTGCGATGAATCCTTCCACATCGGTTGTGCGGTTCAGTTCCTTATAGAAGTCGGTGATATGACCATTGACCCGAATACCTTTTATCGAGTTATCCCAGAAAGCCTGGATATAGCCGGTGCCGAGCCTACCTTCTTGCAGATGCATGTTGTTAACGATGAGGTTGGCGTTGAGGTGTATGTCGTTGTAGATGTTACTGATTTGTGCCCGTCCAGAAGCCTGTCCTTGGAAACGTACAGCGGTGAAGTCCACGATATCGGTGATATATGCTACTTCAATATTGTTAAGGTCGACGATGAGTGAATCAGACATCTTCTCAGAGACAGCACCATTGACAATGACCGACTGGTTTTCGTTGTACATCTTCACGTCTGAACATACGATTCGGTCGTCATAATACTGTAGACGGGATGGTGCTATCTGCCATAAGGTGTCGTTGATAGTGAGTTGTGATTTATGTATGTCGACTTTGGCGTTCATCTTTCCCAAACTGTCGGTAAAGGCGGTTGTAGCATAGATGGTTCCGTTTGTCATATTGGTTTTCTTGTCTTCCCAGTTGACGAATGTTTCCAGCCTGTTGTCCTTTGCATCTGCGGTAAGCAGGTAGTTGATGGTTCTTTTGCCTTGTTTCTGTTTGGTATTGACGGATGCACTCATCATTTGAGGTGAGTTGGTGCATAAAACATGGGTTCCAACATAGACACTCTCATTGTTGCTGATACGTGGTGCATCGATATTGACGGTCATGGTGTCAGCGACAGCATCAATGACTCCAACCATTCTTACAGGTTCTTCGAGGTTGTATTTGATGTCAATAAAATGTTTTAAGAACTCCGATGTCGTCAAAGTAACATCAAAGGCAAACTGATTGTGGTTCTCCTTTTTGTGATGCAGCAATGATGGTAGATGACCGGCCAACTGGTTCTTGAACGCGTCGATGATTCCTTCGGGCTCTATTCGTCCTTGTAGGTGTGCATCTGCAAAATCGCTATGGATATCAATTGTTTTATCAACACCTTCTTGACTGATGTTGACGTTGATATGGTCAACGCTTACGCTGTTTTCTTTGTCTGTAACACGAAGTTCATTGATGTCAATACTGCCTAGTAGCGTATTCAGGCTCTTACCTTGCATATCGATGTCAGCATCCATGTTAAACGATTGATCTTCCAGACCGTCAGTTAGGTTCAACGTATGAGGAGATAAATTGTTCACATGCAGTTTACCTGTGATTTGCGAGTTGCGCTCGTTGAATGTGCCATCGAACCCCAGATTTGCAAGTTCGTCAGCGATATTAACAACACCGTTGATTGTGCTATTTTTACGGGTAGCATCAATTGTGATGGCATTGTATCTGTGTCCTTTGTACTCGAAACCGTTTAGTTTGCCTTGTATAGAACCCTCAGGTAATTGGTTTTCGATAAGTTGTCCGTTCATGTTGAGGTCGATGGTACTGACTCCTAAATCTTGTGCTCCTAATAACTTACCGAGATTCAGCGCATCAGACTTCGTATGAGCCTCAATATTTTTGTTCTTTGATAGGTCGACGAATAACTGTACGTTTCCCACTTCGCTCGTCAAAGTTCCATTTACGCTGGTCAGGTTGTCAGATTGTTGGATGGTACCAGTGTAGTCCATCGTTCCCAGATTCTCAACGATGGCAGGCATTTCCGAGTTGGGATTCAGTAGCTTGAAAAGGGTAGCTTTCGTGTCATTATTCAATGCTAACCGATTCACTTTGACATACAAGTCCTTGTTGTCTGTTTGTATGTTCCTTGCATAACCGTTGAGGTCAGCCATAAAAGAGCGGCTGTCAGTTTGCAATTTAAGATAATGAATGTCAATCTGTTCCTGTGTGCCTTCTATCCTAGCATTCAGTTGGAGTGGGGTAGTAAGGTCGCTGAGTTGTGGTAGCAACCCTTTGAAATCTACAGGAGTAATGTGCGAATTCTGTATCTCTGTTGCGAAACGAAATGATTTGTCTTTCTGATAATTCCGATATTCAGCGTAGAGCGAATCGATGCTCAGGACGGATTGATTGGTTTCCAACATGAGGTTGGTCATGTGTCCTTCTGTTTGGTTACCCTCAATCTGTGCCTCAAGTTTGTTTAATTGCAGTCCGCTATTCTTCTCGACGAAGTTCAACCGTTTCACCATAAGGTTCAGACTGTCATCTGTAAATGCTTTCAACGAAAGGGTGATGTCGAGATGGTCGACGTTGAGGTGGTTGAGGTCGAAAGTGTCCTTATGTGGTTCACTCTTAACATCATAGGTCAGGTGTCCCCTGCGCATGATGAACGAGTTGATGCGTAAGTCCACAGGATTCGATTCCTTCTTATCTGAAGAGAAGGCATCAATTAAAAACTGTATGTTTGATTGGGATTCCGCATTGTCTTTCTTGATGTGCAGTACAGGACCGAAAAGCTGTGCGTTAGATACCCTGATCTTGCCTTCAAGCAGTGCTATCAAGTTGATTTTGACAGATGTCCTGTCAACTCGAATCAGTTCCTCATGGTTTAGGTCTTCAATATAGAGGTCATCTAGAATCAGTCGGTTCAGCAATCCGGGTTTCACGCTGCCAATACGTACAGTACTTCCGATTTGTTCCGACAAAATATCAGCAGTCCAACTTCCAATCCCCTGTTGGATGGCAGGAATATTGATTAGTATAATGAGGCATACATACACGATAAGTATGCCTGCAATGATACCTCGCGTTATTTGCTTAACCTTCTTGATAAGGCAATCATCTTTATTGCTGCGACGGCACATTCGTCACCCTTGTTGCCCATCTTTCCCCCACAGCGGTCGAGTGCCTGCTGCATATTGTTCGTTGTGATGAGGCCATAGATGACGGGTTTGGACTGAGTGGCGTTCAGGCGTGCCAGTCCATAGGTCGTGCCTTCACAGATATAGTCGAAATGTGGAGTATCACCACGAATCACGCATCCGATAGCGATGACGGCATCAACATCCGTTTTCACCATCAGCTGTGCACCCATTACCAGTTCAAAACTCCCTGGCACTGTCTCTACCATGATGTCACTATCAGCTACGCCATGTTTCATCAGTGTCTTTTTTGCACCATCGAGCAGTGCTCCAGTGATGTTGTCGTTCCATTCGCTAACTACGATACCAACTCTCATGCCCTTTGCATCGGGAACGCTGTTGATATCGTAGTCAGAAAGATTATGGTTTTTTGTCGCCATATTTTATTGTATAAAAGCAAAAGACCAAGAAATGAACCATCCCTTTAGCCTTTCGCCGCGCATTAGCGCATTATTTGCTAACTCTCTCGATGTACTTGTCTATCTCGGCATACAGCGGAGAATTGAAGTACTTGTCCTTGATTTCCTTGTACAGCTCGAGTGCCTTATCTGCTTTGCCGAGTTCTTCGTACACTTCACCTGCCTGAAGAAGGAATATTGGACTAACTGCATCGTTGTTTGCTTTCTGTGCAGCCTTTACAAGTGTTTCAGCGCCCTTTTCGTTATCTCCCTTCTTTACATAGCAGTTACCGAGAGCGGCGATAGCACTTGGTGAAATCATCTGGTCATCCTGAGGATCAAATGACTCCAACATCTTGATTGCCTCGTCTAGCTTGTCAAGATTTACGTAGCACAAACCGGCGTAAGCTCTGGCAAGGTTCGCAGTAGATGTACCGCTATACTCGTCGATTATTTTTAAGAATCCCTTCTCTTTTACACCATCACCGTTCAATGCCTGTTCATACTGCTCCATACCGAATGCATTCTGACTGGCAGCGATAGCTTCATTTGCTTCTGCTGTTTGGTTAGCCTTGTAGTGACGATACAGGAAAATACCTGATACCACGATGATAATCACTGCAAGGATTGCAAGAATCAACTTGAGGTGCTTTTCGATAAAAGCCTCTGACTTACTTAATTGTACATCAAGACCGATTACGTCGTTTGATGCTTTTTTGTTTTTTGCCATTTCTGTATTATTTAATTATTGTTTAGAATCTTCTAAGTGTGCCAATAAAGCATGCAAAGTTACTACTTTTTTGTGAAACAGAGAAATAAAACCTAAAAAAAGTATCAACTTTATCTTCTAATTGTCTGCTGGATTGCCTTTTCCTGTGTTTTGGGAACAGAAAAAGACAGTACCTGCGTTGCTATGGGTACTGCCTTGATTAACTTATGAATGATTATTTTTGGGTGTTTCCTTCGTGTCTAGATGATCTGATAGGGGAAATCGATGCGCTGCAGGAAGGTTTCAATGTCTGGACTGAATCTTCCGCCTGTGACACTGACCATGAGGATGCAGCCTCCGAGTGCGAACATCATGCGTTTGCGAGCTTGCTTCAGCAGGTTGCGTCGTGCAATCGAACTGATCATGTACGAGGGTGTGTTTGGGTTGTGCAGCATTGGCAGCACACGCTCTCTGATCAGCTGTTCTGCAGTCCCCGTATCCAGGCATACGAAATGTGGACGATAATGTTTCAGACATTTCAACAGGGTGCCCGATGATGGTTGATTACCTGCCATAGCAACGTGGGCACCAATGGAAAGGGCCGCCAGAACTTCCTTGGCATCAACACTGTTCTGATTGGCAAGCAACATCAGAGGTATGCGTGAATGGCGAAGGCTGCTGTAGCGGGTCTTGATGGAATCCGCCAGTTGCATAAACTCATATACCTTCGTGGTTGCAGCGTGCAGATGTCCTGAACGGTCACGACGAAAATCAATGATGATGTCGTCATCAAGCGAGAACTGCATAATATTAATCCTGATGGGACGATGTGAGGAAGGTGTGAGTAGGAGGTCTAAGTTGTCATAGCCGTCAAGACATAAGACTGGGGCAGACACATTATTTATATATTCTTTATCAGCGTTGCTGGCATTGTGAGGAACAATAACTGCTACGGCCCCATATGTCACAATGGCTGCCAGTTTGATGGCCCAAACCTCTGTCTCTTCGTTGGTGATAGCCACACGATCGTTCTTATTGATTCCTTGTGTACTGAGAATATTGTGAATGTTGGTGATTCCGACGGCTAGTTCATTGTATGTAAGGTCGCGTCCCTTGCAATAATTGGTGAGCGCGATGCTTGCCGTTTCGTAGTCGTTGAATGGTTTTATGCGTTTCATGTGTATTGTTTTATTTTTTCGAGTGCAAAGTTAGCAATTGAACATCCTGTTATGCAAAAAATGGGGATAATTTATAATATTTTGTGACTAAACGCGTCTATTTGTGACGAAATGCGTATATTTGTGACGAAATTCGGAGTTTTGAAAATTCGTCACACTCAAATTTGGGATGAAATATGGCTAAAATATCAGATATTTTCTATCGATTCAACGTGCAATTGTTGTATGCACTGATGATTCCGTTCTCCTTTTTGGTCTTTGTTTTGATCTATCGTCCGTTCGACCTTGACGAGTTTCTTGATATGGGACGCGGACTGTATGCGTTCAATCTTGTGATGATTTCTTGTATTGTGTTGGTGACGCTTCTGATAACCCGACTTATTTTTTACTTCCTGCGAGGTCTTCTTCAGCTTTCGATGGGTTGGTATATCTTCTGGTGTTGTATGGAAGTGTTTGTGGTGGCTCATTTTGTCACATTGTATTTGTGGTTGATGCTACAACACACGATACCATATCTGGAAGTGTTGGGTGATGCTGTCTATTGGTTATCTTTCATCCTTGTATTCCCCTATGTGATCATCGGGCTTTCGTTGCGATTGGCAAACAATAAGATTGCTGACGAGCCGGATATGAAGTCTCGCATGCGATTCGTAGATGTACATGGCAACTTGAAACTGGTGGCTCAGGCTGCGAAGGTGTTGTATATATCAGCTGAAGAAAACTATGTAAGCATCACGTATATTGACAAAGAGAAGGAGAAGACGTACGTGTTGCGAAACAGCATGAAGAACATTGAGGAGATGTGTGAGCGTTACGGACTGTTACGCTGCCATCGTTCATATATTATAAATAAGGAGCATGTAAAATCACTCCGCAAGGATAAAGATGGTTATATCCTTGCGGAGATCGATTCGGCGGACAAGCCACATATACCTGTCAGTAAAAAATACTATGATACTTTAGCGGCATTGCTGTAAACAATGTCCATGATTTTCTTGCCTAATGCATCAGCTTCCTGTATGGTCTCTGCTTCGCTGTAAACACGGATAATCGGTTCTGTGTTGGATTTGCGTAAGTGTACCCATTTGTCTGGGAAGTCGAGCTTTACGCCATCGATGTCGTTGACTTGTACATCAGGATCGGTCGTAAACATCTCTTTCACTTTGCGCAGGATTGCATCTACATCCGTTGACGGGTCAAGGTCTATGCGGTTCTTTGCAATCTGATATTCTGGATATTGCTGGCGTAGTTCGCTGACGGTACATCCCTTGTGTGCGAGATGAGAGAGGAAGAGAGCGATACCTACAAGGGCATCACGTCCGTAGTGAGCCTGTGGATAGATCACTCCACCATTGCCTTCACCTCCGATGATGGCGTTAGTCTCCTTCATCTTGGTAACGACATTCACTTCACCTACGGCTGCAGCATTGTATTCCTTTCCATACTTGCGGGTCACGTCGCGTAGTGCTCGAGTCGAGGAGAGGTTGCTGACGGTATTGCCTGGGGTAAGACTCAAGACGTAGTCGGCAACGGTCACCAGCGTGTATTCCTCGCCATACATGCGTCCGTCCTCACAGATCATTGCCAGACGGTCAACATCAGGGTCGACTACGAATGCTACGTCGTGTTCACCACGTTTCATGAGATTCATGATGTCACTCAGGTTCTTCTCGAGCGGTTCTGGATTGTGTTGGAAGTCACCTGTCGGTTCTGCATAGAGTGGGGTGATGGTCTCCACACCGAGTTGCTCAAGGAGCATAGGGAGGATGATACCACCTACAGAGTTGACAGCATCGAATGCCACACGGAACTGTGCGCTCTTGATGGCATCTATATCTACAAGTGGCAGGTTCAGTACCAAGTCTATATGACGTTGGTTATAGGTGTCGTTCTCGCTGTAATGACCCAGCTGATCGACCTCTGCAAACTCAAAATCTTCTTTTTCTGCAATAGCCAGCACTTCGTTGCCTTCTGCTGCATTGAGGAATTCTCCACGATGGTTCAGGAGTTTAAGTGCGTTCCAGTGACGTGGGTTATGGCTGGCTGTGATGATGATACCACCACATGCACCTTCCATTGTGACAGCAAGTTCTGTGGTAGGGGTTGATGCCAATCCAATGTTGACCACGTCGAATCCCATGCCCATAAGCGTTCCGCATACCACGTTCTTCACCATCTCTCCTGAGATGCGTGCATCGCGACCTACAACGATCTTATTGCTTTTATTTGTTGTCGTGCGACGAATGAGGGTTGCATAGGCAGATGTGAACTTCACAATGTCGAGAGGGTTCAATCCTTCTCCGGCTTTTCCTCCGATTGTACCTCGGATACCTGAAATTGACTTTATTAAACTCATATTATGCTATACTATATTTACGATTCTCTTTTTATTTCCCAGATTAAATACCCAATTGGTAGCTGATCTCGTAATACATTGGCAGTACGTAGCCCGATGCATTGCTTGTGCCAGACGAGTGGGGTACGATGATGCGTATTTTGGCAATCTTGCCCGAGTTGCGAGTCAGACGGATATAGTCGAGTGGTTTGATCCATCCTTGTGGAACCACTGAGCTTTTGTATTTCTCCACCATCTTGCCTTCAGTGAACGAAGCCTGATAGCGACGGCTGCGATGGATGTATTTCACCAGCATCTTGTCCACGATACTTGAACTGTATCTGTTGGTGGTGATGGTGTCTCCGCCCTCAATGTCGTATTCTACAAAACGACAGAGGATGGTTTTGCTGATGGTGCTGTCGGTCGACTGCTCTTTGGCCATCTCAACCATCGATTTGCCTGCTCCGCGTTCAACAATCTGCATGTAGATACCATCTTCGTTGAATAATACGAATTCGTTTTCCTCTACATTCGTTGTCGAATCCTGAGCAAAGAATTGATCCTGTGATATCACCTTGATGTCAACATCCTTGATAAATCTGTTAATGGCATTCTTCTCGCGTTCCTTCATGTCTGCATAAGTCTCACCTTTGTCGCAACTGAACAACATCGTGAGGCCACACAATGCAACGAATGCCCATGCTATTTGTTTCATACTGTTAAGTTCTTTAGTTCTTTGATTCGTTCTTCCGGATTCTCAGCTCCGAACACATAACTGCCTGCCACCATCACGTCCACACCTGCCTGAGCAAGGAGTGGGGCAGTACGTGCATTCACACCTCCGTCCACTTCGATCAGAGCATGCGACCCTGTACGTTCAATCATCTCTTTCAGCATGCGTACCTTGTCAAGCGAGTGCTCGATGAACTGCTGTCCACCGAATCCAGGATTGACCGTCATGAGCAACACCATATCGACATCCTTGATGATATCCTCGAGCACACATACAGGCGTAGAGGGGTTGAGGGTTACTGCTGCCTTCATGCCGGCATCATGAATCTGTTGAATCACCCTATGCAAGTGGGTACAAGCCTCATAATGTACATTCATGATTGAGGCACCCAGTTTTGCCAGTCGGTTGGTGAACTTTTCTGGTTCAACAATCATCAGATGTACATCAAGTGGTTTCGTACAGATAGGTGCAATCGCATCGAGTACGGAGAATCCGAAACTGATATTCGGAACAAACACACCATCCATGATGTCCAGGTGAAGCCAATCAGCCTCACTATGGTTTATCATGTCAATCTCTTTGTTCAGACATGTGAAGTCAGCTGCGAGCAGTGATGGAGAAACAATCATTCTGCGTGATGTTTAGTCTGTTAGTTATTAAATTATGGTGCAAAGATACAAAATATTTCGCTTTGCGCAAAATGCTACGCCTCG
>CAMYYX010000020.1 GCA_947303695.1 uncultured Prevotellaceae bacterium
TTTTCCGTGAATGTACCCGATGGCAATTATCGTGTAACTTTGACATTAGGTTCGAAGAAACGAGCAGGAAATACAACCGTACGTGCAGAATCACGACGTTTATTCATTGAAAACCTTGTCACCAAGAAAGGAGCATTTCAACAAATCAGTTTTATCGTTAATAAACGCAACACGTTAATCGGTGAGAATGACCGCGTAAGAATCAAAGACCGCGAAAAGGCGAAACTCAATTGGGACGATAAACTGACAATAGAGATTAACGGAGACGCACCTGCTTGTTCGGGAATCAGGATTGAACCTGCCAATGATGTGACGACCTTATGGTTGTGTGGCAACTCCACCGTCGTAGATCAAGACTATGAACCTTGGGCCAGTTGGGGGCAGATGATTCCACGTTGGTTCGATGATCGGATAGCTATCGCCAACTATGCTGAAAGCGGTGAGACTGCAGCCTCGTTCATCGCTGCCAATCGTTTAAAGAAAATCATGACACTGGCAAAAAAGGGAGACTATCTGTTTGTGGAGTTCGGTCATAACGATCAAAAACAAAAGATGCCAGGATCAGGGGCCTATTATAACTTTGCCACGAATCTCAAGCAGTTTATAGACGAAGCCAAAGCGAAAGGAGTCATTCCTATCTTTGTAACTCCTACCCAACGTCGCACTTTCGACAACAACGGTAAGATCACAGAAAGTCATGGAGACTACCCTGATGCCATGCGATGGGTGGCCAAACGCGAAGGTGTTCAGGTGATTGAATTACACGACATGACACGTACCTTCTTTGAGACGTTAGGTATTGAAAACAGTAAGAAAGCTTTGGTGCATTATGCCGCTAATACTTTCCCTGGGCAAACAACAGCATTGGCTGATAATACCCACTTCAACCCATACGGAGCTTATGAAGTAGCAAAGATGGTGGTTCAAGGAATAAAAGAGCTCCAACTGCCTTTTGTAAATCATATCAAAGATGAATTCAACGGATTTGACGCAACTCATCCTGATGATTTTAACACGTTCCACTGGAATGAATCTCCTTTCTTTGAAGCACTTAAACCCGATGGCAATTAAGCCAAATGGTTAGCGAATAATTGACGAACAGAAACAAATATGAAAGTCCTCACATCTGTTATCATTCTTTTACTATCGTACGTATCGGTAGTGGCACAATCAACTGGCAAATGGCCCCCTTCACTTCCGGAAGCCCGTCCTTATACCCGTTGGTGGTGGTTAGGTAGTGCCGTAGATGAAGCTGGCCTAAGATATAATCTATCAGAATATGCCAAGACAGGGATAGGAGGAGTAGAAATCACCCCCATCTATGGGGTGAAAGGTAACGATGCAAAAAACATAAACTATCTCTCACCGCAATGGATGCAGATGTTAGGAATCACAGAACAAATCGCCAAGGAATGGAATCTGGAAGTGAATATGGCAACCGGTACTGGATGGCCCTTCGGTGGTCCTAATGTCCCAGAGCAAGAGGCTGCCGCTAAGTTGAAAGTGCAAGACGGACAACTACTAACCGACCGCACCCATCAGAAAGTGAAACGTGCAGCACCAGGAGGTGACGGATGGGTGATTGACCATTTTGACCGTCAGAGTGTGGAACATTACTTAGCAACGTTTGACAGGGCGTTCGAAGAAAGTGGAGTGCCCTATCCCCATACCTTCTTCAATGACTCCTATGAAGTATATAATGCAGACTGGACACCACGTTTGCTAGAGGAATTCAAGGCACGAAGAGGTTATGCTTTGGAGGATCATATAGATGATTTCCTCGGTACTTCTACCAACAGTAAAGATATCCAACGGCGCATCATGTCTGACTACCGAGAGACGTTGTCAGACTTGTTATTGGAGAACTTTACCACAGTATGGACAAACTGGGCACATAGCCATGGAGCCATTACCCGTAATCAGGCTCACGGCAGTCCTGCCAACCTCATTGATTTATATGCAGAAGTAGATATCCCTGAATGTGAAGGATTTGGTTTGTCGGACTTTCATATCAAAGGTCTGAGAACCGACCCGGGTTTTACCAAACCCAACTACTCGGACCTGTCGATGCTGAAATACGCATCATCGGGTGCCCATATCTCAGGAAAGAGGTTTACGTCATCGGAAACATTCACTTGGCTCACCGAGCATTTCCGTACCTCGTTCTCACAATGTAAACCCGACTTCGATCTGATGATGATAGCAGGAGTGAATCATGTATTCTTCCATGGCAGTTGTTACACACCCAAAGATGATCCATGGCCTGGTTGGAAGTTCTATGCAACCATCGACATGTCACCTACTAATAACCTGTGGCGTGACGCATCTGCTTTCTGTAAATACATTGAACGAACGCAGAGTTTCATGCAATACGGAGAGCCTGATAACGACATCTTAGTGTATTTGCCGTTCTACGACATGATTTACGAGCAACCTGGTCGGTTGGTACAGTTTGACATCCATAGCATGGCAGAACGTGCACCTAAGTTTATCAATAGCATCAATGCCATCATCAAAGCCGGATTTGACTGTGATTACATCTCAGACCGCTATTTGATGAAGACCCACGTAGCAGATGGGCAATTGACCACAACCGGTCGTAACCAATATGCTGCCATACTGGTACCTGATGTACGGTTTATGCCATTGGTCACTCTCCGAAAACTGATGGACCTTGCCCAGCAAGGAGCCAAGATTGTCTTTATCGGGCATTTACCACAGAGTGCACCAGGACTGAAGGGACTGGATGAACAGAAAACATACGAGAACGTTCTCGAGCAATTGAAAAGCAAAGTGACCATTACCCAAGAGTACTCGGTCATCAGTCAAGTGGCTGTACCTGAACAGATGCGCACCCAACAAGGACTGAGTTGTATACGGCGAACTAACGGGAAAGATCATTTTTACTTCATAAGCAACTTACAGGACAAAGATATAGACGAATGGGTGACCATGGGTAAGCCTGCCCAATATGCCACCTTCTATCAGCCCATGAACGGAGAAGTACGAAAAGCAGCCATTCGACAAACAGAGCAAGGGTTACCCGAAGTGCTGATGCAACTCCGATCCGGAGAATCCATCATCGTCTACCTAACCGAAACCAGCAATGACAATCTCACTCCTTATTCTTATATAGATACACAAAGTGAAAGCTGTCAAGAGCTGATAAATTGGACCTTACGATTTATTACATCAGCTCCCATCCCCATCACAAAAACCTACAAGACGACTACACCGAAGTCATGGACAGAGTTTGGCGAGCAGACGTTGAACGAAACCATGGCCACAGGATGCTATACAACTGAATTCACATATAAGCAGCCTCCTAAAGGAGCCATTATCCTAGATCTTGGTGATGTACGTGAGACCGCACGAGTAAGGCTGAACGGCAAAGAGGTAGCAACCTTGTTTGCCGTACCCTATCGTATAGATGTCACCCAATACATCAAAAAGGGGAAAAACAAATTAGAGATTGAGGTCAGTAACCTCGGAGCCAATCGCATCAGCAAATTGGATAGAGAGGGTGTGGAATGGCGGAAATTTAATGAAATCAACGTTGTGGATCTCAATTATAAAAATACCCGTTATGGTCAATGGGAACCCATGCCTTCTGGTCTCTGTTCGTCCGTCAGGTTACTGACGTACGCATCCATCAACCCATAATTTCCTTTGCACGTTGCAAAGCCGGAGTGATATGCGGCTGAATACAATCAGGCCCTATCAATTGGTCTATTTTGTATTTCAGCAGTGTCTGTTGTACCTTCCCGTTTACTCCTGACAGAATTACCTGAATACCCCTGTTTCTCGTACGTTCGCAGAGGTTACGCAGGTTGTTGATACCAGTTGAATCGATAAACGGAACCTTACGCATACGGATGATACGAACCTTGACATTCTTATCACTGAAATTATTGAACTCCTCAAACTTACTTGCCAAACCGAAGAAGAATGGGCCGTTGACCTCATAGACCTCAACTCCTTGCGGAATATCAAGTTGTTCTATATCATCAGGATGAACAACCTCATCGCTCTCTGTGGCCAGAATGGTATCCTCCTCAATCACATTGATAGATGAAGTCTCCATTACACGACGTACGAACAATGCAATAGCTAACAGTACACCAACTTCAATAGCAACTGTCAGGTCGACAATCACAGTGAGGAAGAAAGTGATCAGCAATACGGCAACGTCCGACTTATCGCCACGAAGCAAGTACTTGAACGTACGCCATTCACTCATATTGTAGGCAACCATTACTAATATCGCAGCCAAACATGATAATGGGATGTAAATGGCATAAGGCATCAAGAACAGGTAGATCAGCAACAACACAACTGCATGAATGATACCCGTAAGCGGCGATTTTCCACCATTATTGATGCTGGCCATGGTACGAGCGATAGCACCTGTGGCAGGAATACCTCCGAAGAGAGGAGTAACCACATTTGCGATACCCTGTCCTATCAGTTCTGTATTTGAATCATGACGTTTACCTGTGACACCATCAGCTACCATTGCGGCCAAAAGGGATTCAATAGCACAGAGAATTGCAATTGTAAATGCAGGAGAAACCAGACCTTTGATGGTATCGTAATCCATTGTTGGTGGTACAGGAGACGGCATTGGAAGTCCGTTAGCCAATTCCGGGAATTTCGTTCCAATCGTTGCAAGGTGGATGTCAGCATAATGAGCCAACAGTACTGATACAAGAGTTCCCAGAACCAGTGCAATGAGTGAACCAGGGATCTTCTTGACAAAGCGTCCCCATATGATTATGACCAGCAGACAGCCAAAACTCATTGCAGCTTCCACCCAATTGATGTTCGAAATATTCTGGATATAAGCCGTCCACTGTGGGATAAAACCAGATGGAATGGTAGCAGTGATACCCAGAAAATCCTTTACTTGGGTAGAGAAAATGGTCACAGCAATACCAGATGTGAAACCCACTACAATTGGATATGGAATGAATTTGAAGATGGCCCCCATGCGACAGAGTCCCATAATGATGAGGAACACACCGGCCATGATGGTTGCAATGGTCAAACCTTGCAGTCCGTATTGTGACACGATACCGGCAACAATCACGATGAAAGCACCTGTAGGTCCACCAATCAAGAATCGGCTACCGCCAAAGAAAGAAACAAGGAAACCTGCAATAATCGCAGTAATCAGTCCCTGTTGAGGAGTCACACCACTGGCAATACCAAAGGCAATGGCCAATGGAAGAGCGATGATTCCCACAATAACACCTGCTATTAGGTCGGATGTAAATTTATTTTTGTTGTAATAGCCTTTATTAAACAAATGGAAAAATTTTGGCTGAAAAACTTTTCCCAACTCAATTTTCTTCATACTTTAACTACCTTTTGTGTCCCGGTTGGACACAGTCAATTTTCTAATACTTCCTAAAAAACGGGTGCAAAGGTACAAATTATTTACCATTTGACCATTTACTATTGACTATTTAAGTTGCACCTTTGCACCTTTGGGCCATCAAGTAGCCCTATTCATTGCGCAGATTTAGGGGTTGGTGTGTAGGCAATATAAAATTTACCGTCTTCAATGACAGGGTAAAATGACTGCCCGCCATAAGGATGACGAGGAAGGGACGTCAGTCCTTTTTCATATAGTTTCATAGCCACCACACCCATATTCATTCTTAGATTAATTTCAACACACGGATGAATCAAGCCCCCACTGACAACCATCATGTCTATACCAACAATTCCCTCGTACTGACCGACCAAACGTTCTGATAACAATTGCAGATGAAGTTCCATGAGTTGATCAACCATAGACACATTAGTCAGCCGAGATTCAATCATTGAACGCAGTTGGTGCTGTGAACGAAGATAATTGAAGGCATAACGGCCTTCGGGTGATGTCTTGAATACCGACAATCCAAGATAATGTACCTGCGGTCTGGTAACTTCGAACTCCATAGCAAAATCGAGTTCCTTGTCATAGAAAGTATCGATGACAACGGGGGTATTATGGTTGAGAGTTGAGAGATGGGAGTTGATAGTTAATTGTTGAACATTGAACACTCTGTTCCCTCGTCCGCTACTTGAGTATTCTGCCTTGACGATAAAAGGAACCGATCCATATTTCGACAGCCAGGTCTCACAGTCGGTTTGGGAATGAAGGGAACTGACATGGTTAGGAACAAATCCATCTAGTTTACCTCTGCTATATAAAACGGAACAATAATCAGCAGCCCAGGAACGGCTAGCATAGTTTCGCCATGTTTCAAGTTGCTGTTCGGAAGGCATAAGAGCGGGATTGACACCAAGTCGCAGAAAACGATTGCGTACACTTTTGTTCCACCCCCAAGGCGCAGGCACAAATGTTGGGTCTACGGCTACATCTGATGTCAGTACGACATCTCCTTTTTCTGCCCACAGCAAAGGAAGTCGACAGAGATCAGCCTCCATCTGCTGAATCTGCTTAGGAGGTGTATACTGAGCGGCATCCGCTGCTAACGCCATCTCATGGGAAGGATTGAACAACAAAAGACGAGCCATCTCAATATTTGAACGAACTGCCACCTAAGAATTCGCGGAGAAGGCTGGTAGGTGGTATCTCGGCATCAGGCACAGGTATAAAATAATGGATGAACTTCAGCAGACGATGAGCTTGTCCATATTCGGGACAGTTGCGAGGCACACTTGCCAGAATGGGTTCAGCATGATTGCGCAATACAGCAAACTCGATGAGGAGAGCAGAGTTGAACATCACATCGGCCTCTTCCTGATATGGATAAATCCATTTACGCTCAGCCTCACATACACTGGGCCACTGACTGATGGACTCACGTGCAGAAAACGCCCCTTTATTATAATCGCGCACAATACGACGCAACAAGCGGTTGTCCGATGTAGGTATCCAATTGTGATTGTCAAGACTGATGCTGGTGAGCGTCGATATGAATATCTTGAACTTGCTATCTGCAGGTATCTGGTCGGTGAGACGCGGATTCAATGCATGGATGCCTTCGATGAGGAGCACAGTCCCCTTTCCCAATCTCATTTTCTTACCATTGTATTCGCGGATACCTGTCTTGAAATTATACTCAGGCACCTCCACTGTCTCCCCTTTGAGCATCTTGAGGACATCCTGTTGCAAAGCCACGTGGTCGACGGTATCGAAATTATCGAAATCATATTGTCCGTTGGGCAACAACGGGGTATCAACGCGATTCACGAAATAGTCGTCTGTCGACATGGAGATAGGCCGCAGTCCGCAAGCCTTAAGCTGTATAGAGAGACGCTTACAAAAAGTCGTCTTTCCACTCGACGAAGGACCGGAAATCAGAACTACCCGCAGCGGATGAGTAGTGTCGTTATAGCGACGCTCTATCTCCTCTGCTATTTGAACAATCTTCTTTTCCTGCAAAGCCTCCGACACCTGAATCAGTTCGCTCGCATAACCATGGAGACAAGCATGATTCACGTCGCCAACATTATTCAAACGCATGATGAGGTTCCAACGCAGATTCTCCGAGAACATATTGAAAGTCTTCGGTTGATCGGCCATCGGCATCAGGCGTTCGGGATGTTCCCAATCAGGCATTCGAAGCAGCATACCTGAGTGATACGGTTCAAGTCCCCACACATTTATATATCCCGCAGAAGGCAAAAGGCAGCCATAATAGTAGTCCACGGTCTCACCCAACGTGTAATAGTCGACATAGACCTGCCCACTTGTCTCAAGCAGTTTCACCTTATCGTCATATCCCCGGTCTCTGAAGATGCGGATGGCCTCATCTGTCTGTACCTCATTGCGACGGAAAGGTGTGTCATGGTCTATCAATTCCTGTATACGGACACAAATCTGCTTAATCTCCTGCTTCGTAATCCGTTTCCCATCGGGTTTCTTCACAGAGCAGAACACACCACCTGAGATGGGATGCTCCATGTAAACCCGATAGTCGGGGAAGAGGTCGTAACACGCCTTGCAGACGACAAAGCTCAACGACCTGCAATAGGCCATCATAGCACTGGCATCACGTAGGTCGAGAAACTCCACGTCGCGATTCTGAAAGACCCTGAACTTCAGTCCCTGATTTACATTATTCACTTTTGCCGACACAATCCGATACGGCATGTCGAACTGAAATTCCGACAGCAAATCCAGTAGCGTCGTTCCTTCTGGAACGCTCTTTGAAGTCTGTGTATTCTTACAATAAATTTGAAGCATCTTTCTGTTATTTCCATTTAGTTTCTCGGCAAAGATAACGCTTTTTTAACAAAATAAGCATTTAAAGCGACTTTTTTTGCATTTTTTTATACTCGTATAAAATTTAATGCGTATATTTGCAGTGCGAATGGTGTAATACGAGGCGTTTTGCATCGTTACTTGACGCACCTCCTTGTTAAGGGGAGGTTTCATGCCGTGAGATTAATACAAAAACAAATACCAAAACAACATGAAGACTTTTACAATTAAAAATGCGCTACTTATTGCATGTTCAGCATTAATGCTTGGGCTGATAAGCTGTGATGACGATCCTGGTGTAGAGAACTACTATACCGCAAAGGGTGACATGGCAAGTACTTACCTGATTAACCATCCTGAAAGGTACAGCCAATTTGTTGAAATCATCAACAAGTCAAAACTTGTCAATTTAGACTTGCTGGGCACCTACGGTTCATATACCGTGTTTGCTCCCACCAATGAAGCTATTGAAGCTTACCTTGCTGGCAGAGGTATGACAAGTGTGGCAGACTTGTCAGTTACCGACTGTGATACCATCGCTGCAACTCACATCATCGAGCAGTCATTCTTCACGACGGACTTCTCAGATGCAACGTTGCCTACTGCCAACATGCTCGACCGCTATCTCACCATCACTTGTGACTCAGACACTGTCAGTGGTCATATCGACATTGCTTATTACATCAATGTTGACTCCAAGATTATCATTCATGACGACTCCGTTGAAAACGGTGTAGTTCATACCATGAACCACGTAATCAATGCCACATCGGAGATGCTGCCTGACTTATTGAAGAAAGACACAACCATCACCTTGTTCAACATGGCATTGGAACTGACACATCTTGCAGATTCAATGCAGGCATACATTGATGAGAGTTACACATGTTCGCCCGACTCATTCGAAGAAGGACATCCCTTCTTGGTTGGTGAGGAGTACGATATGGTGTACTATATGGAGAAACACTACTACGGATTCACAGGATTCATTGAGAAAGATGAGGTCTATGCCGAACATGGAATCAACACCATTGAAGACTTGATAGCATACGCTAAGCAAGTTTATGACGACATGTACCCGGAAGATGCAAACGTAACGGATTACACAGACCGTCGTAACTCACTGAACAGATTCGTATCCTACCACTTCCTGCCATGTCGCATTATTTATAATATGCTGACGGCCGATAACAAACTGCTCAGTTCAAACTTCGACCGTAAGCACTGGGATGCATCCGACTGGTATGAGACCATGATGCCACACTCTATTTTGAAAGTGTCATTCCCATCTGGTTCAGAAGCTGGACGATATATCAACCGTCGTGGTGTTCAGAACCGTAAAGACTCACGCGGAGTGAAAGTTCCAGGCGCAAAGATCCTATCACCTACTGAATCTAAGGCTAACTTGATGGCTGTGAATGGTGTATATCATTATATTAAAGACATCATTACTTACGGACGTGAGACTCAGGAGGTTGTAATGAACGAACGTATTCGCGTCGATGCCACAGCATTGTCACCTGACTTCATGACCAGCGGTGCACGCGGCCATGCTGTAAACGGCACTGGCGGTTGTCCACAGTACCCTGGAATGTACGGTCAAAAGAGTGGACAGATGTCACCTGATCCTGCAAAAAACAATACTCATTGTATCGGTTTCAAAGCAGGAACAGTCAAGAACTTCATCTTCTCAGACGTGAATTCTCACCTACACCTCCGCCACCGTTATCTCAGTTTCTGGTGTTATTATGGTGACGAAATGGCCATCTGCGGACGCTATGATGTGAAATTTAAATTACCACCAGTACCAGAAGGAGACTACGAATTCCGCATCCAGGCAATTATAAACGGAATGCCTACCCGTGGAATCATCCAAGTATACATTGATGACAAACCTTGCGGTATTCCTATTGACATGCGTAAGAATGGCGACGATGCAAGTATTGGTTGGAGATCTGATGACGACCTTGGTGACGATGAAGCCATCTTGGCATACGATAAGTCACTTCACAACCGTGGTTGGATGAAGGGTTCTAAAGCTTACGGACCTACCAATGATGATGGTTCCGGTTCAAGAAATCCGAACAGAAACACACCAGAAACAATGCGTCGTATCTACGCCACCTTCCACACCGACGGAAAGTCCGACCATTGGGTACGTGTACAACAAAAGTTGGAGTCGACAAATGGAACATTCCCATTCGATTATCTTGAGCTCTGTCCAAGAAGCGTTTACAACAACGAAATGTATCCAGAGGATCAGTGGTAAAACATGCCTATAGAATTAAAAACAGGGACTGCTATGCAATCCCTGTTTTTAATTCTATAGGCATAAAAAAAGGGGTAACGCCTTACCCCAAAATTGTTAACCTTAAATCTAATACTATGAAAAACACGTTGCAAAGGTAATACTTTTCCTCAACATTGCAAGCATTTTCTAGAAAAAGATGTCAACTTATTGATTTTTAGACCAAAAAGAAATCAATTTGTAATCAAATTGACAAATTGGTCTATTCATCGCTCCATAGAAGTCCCAGATTACATTTTTGGAATATCATTCTCCTTGACATATGTCTCAAGCATTCCAAGATATCCATCTTCATCATAGGCTTCTGGATCAAGCCAATTATTAACTTTCCATTCTCCATCTTCCAACAAGAGAATCATAGTAGTACCTGCGGTGTATTCATCCTCGTCATCGACAACCTTCCCTACTCCCGTACTGATGAGGCGTACTTGTACCTGCGCCTGATCCTGTGAAAGCATATCCACAGTGACTTGTTCAACAGAGAACGGAGGTACAAGGTCAAGGAGCCAATGATAACCTTCATCACCCATGAAACACATGTCTCCCTGAGCATCTTTGTCATACTGAGCGATACGTTCTTTCATACTAAGATAATAGCTTGTACAGAACTCTTGTTCCAACTGTTGAAGATCTAACTCTCCGTTTTCATTCATCTCATTAAGACGTTCGTAAATCTTTTCCACTTGAGCCACGATAGCCTCTTTATTTACCTGCTCATCGACATCAGCTTGAACTGTTACCGTAGAATCACTGTCAACTTTCGTTTGTTGTGTTGCGTTACCACATGATGCCATAGCAACGACTGCAACCATGGCAAAACCATACATTACTTTTTTCATGTTGTTTGATTATTGATTGATAAAAACAAGTTTCCACTTGGTATATTGATTTATACCTTATTATAATTATTATAATATATGTTACTCTTCTTCCTGTTGAATAGTATAACCTATATCCGTCAACCATTTCGCTATTTGCTTCTTTCCACCTCGCACTTCATGCCCATAAATGGCAAACTCACCTTTCACGATCGCCTTCGGATAAGCCTTTCGTACAGCTTCAGCACATTGGCCTAGCCCTGAACCCTCATGAGTTGTGAATGGTATCAGCGTTTTGTTTGACAAATCGTATTTCTTGAAGAACGTAAACATGACCTGCGGGTAAGTCCCCCACCACACAGGACCTCCGATGAACACAGTCTTGTATTGATCAAGGTTTTTAAGTTCATCTTGGAATTCAGGTAATAGTCCCTCTTTCTGCTCCTGTTTGGCTAGTTCACACAATGACTCATAAGCCATTCCATCGTATTTGTCAATAACCAGTTCAAACAAATCAGCGCCAATCAATTCATGAATATAATCGGCAACGATCTTCGTGTTTCCTACCTCCACATCACCTACTGCATAATTGTCTCCGGCATGCGAGAAGAACACAACCAACGCCTTTTCATTCTTTTCCATAGTTTCGTCATTTACTGTCGTCTGTTTAGAATTCCCTATATTATTGTTACATGCCAAGATTGTACATAACACAAATACAGCAGTAATCATTTTCTTGATGTTCATAAGATAATTGGGTTTTAGATTGTTAATGATGTAATGTTAGTCAGTTAGTTCAATGCACTGGTCGCTCTCCTGCGACAGAGGATTTACCTGCAAATATACTACTTTTTTGTGACTCTGCAATTTTTTTAAGGAAAAAACTTAAAATAATGTTTGGCAGATTCAACGAAATGCTATATCTTTGCGACTCGATTTCAAGAAGAATGAAAAATATGAAGAATAAAGAGATAACTGTAAACTCCCCAAAAGCATGGTTTTTGGGTATCCGACCATCCAGCTTGGGAGGAGCATTGATGACGGTTTTTGTTGGGTCAGGACTAGCACATGGTACATCGCCAGAAACTTTCTCATGGCCTGTAGCTATTCTTTGTGCACTCTTCGCGTGTCTCATGCAGGTATCAGCAAACCTTATCAACGACGTAGTGGATTTCAAACGAGGACTTGACAAAGAGACCCCAGAACGAATAGACCGCATCTACGCCAACGGGCTACTGACTCGTAGGGCGATGAATATCGGTATAGCGGTTTGCCTCATTTTAGGCGGATTAGTCGGACTGACCATTTTGTACTTAGTGAAGGATTATCTGGCATGGGGTGGAT
This sequence comes from uncultured Prevotellaceae bacterium, assembly GCA_947303695.1. Taxonomy (GTDB): domain Bacteria; phylum Bacteroidota; class Bacteroidia; order Bacteroidales; family Bacteroidaceae; genus Colivivens. Next base: position 12,692 of record CAMYYX010000020.1, read on the forward strand.
GGGAGATTGTGTTAACAGGAGTGATTGTGGTCGCCTGCACTTTCCTCTACAGCACTGTGTTTGCCTATCACGGATTAGGTGACCTGGCTGTATTAATGTGTTTCGGGTTGATTCCCGTATGCGGCACCTTCTACGTGTTGACTTACACAATGGTATACGATGCCCTTTGGGTAGCCATCATCGCAGGAGCGTCCATTGACACACTCTTAATTTTAAATAACTACCGCGACCGTGACGAAGACCCTTTGGCAGGCAAGTTCACGAGTGTGGTAGTCCTAGGCGAAAAATTTGGGCGTTATCTCTATCTATTTGCAGGACTGCTTTGTATTGTGATGCTCATATTAGTTTTCCTTGACAAACGCATCTCATGGATAGGGCTGCTCTATACTGCCATTCCTTATCTAGCCCTGCATATCATGGCATGGGTGAAGATGAACCGCATCAGAAAGGGTGACGGACTGAACGCACTCTATTACGAGACACCAAGGAACTTTACGATTCTTGGCATCCTGCTGACTATTGCACTTTGGTAATTATTTCAATAGTTCGATAGTGCGGCAGATGGCATCATCGATTTTATAGTGTGGAAAGAATCCGATGCCCCGCAGACGTGAACTGTCTAGGATAGCTCGAGTGGCAATACTGAATCCACGGGATTCAATATCTGACGGCAGGTTGAACACAACCTGCTTGCCATTGTAAGCAGCGCAACATGCTGCAAAATCACGTAGACGGACATCGCAATCGGGATTGCTTATGTTATAAGGGACTCCTATTTCACCATGTAGCAATACATGAAGCATCGCAGCTACAGCATCGGCTACATAGGTATAAGAGAAGAATTGCTCACCTCGGCTTTTTAGTACAATATCCTCACCTGCAATGGCATTTCTGATGAATTGTGACGAGGCCTTCGTGTCGGAAAGAAGCATGGTAGGGCCAAATACCCGCGAGAGCCTTACAATCTTGACTTGCACTCCTCGCTCTGCAAGATAAGACTGGCATAAAGCTTCGCAAGTTCGCTTCGACTCAGGATAGCACGAACGGGCATTGGAAAGGTTCAGTGTACCGGTGTAGTCCTCCACAAACTCATCTTCTCCTTTTGCATTACCATAGACCTCGACCGTTGACGGGTAAAGGACGGTAGCTCCATATTGTTCAGCCAACTGCAATGCATGTTCAGCCCCTTTTGTATTAATAAGAATCGTTTCAATCGGGAACTGTGAATAGGCCAGTGGATGCGTATTGCTGGCAAGGGGGATAATATAATCGAGCGTTGAAAGCTGAGAATTGAGAGTGGAAAAGGGCATTGTGATGTCATGCTCCAAAAATTGGAAACAAGGATGGTCGAAATATTCGCCAAGACGTTCTTTGGCCTTCTCCTTGCTACGTCCCACGGCAAAAACACGGACATCACCCAACGCCATAAGGGCATCAATCAGATGTACTCCTATCAATCCAGTAGCACCAGTAATCAGAAAACTCTTATTATGGATTTGTTCTATTCCCTTGACAGAAAGGATATTGGCGATGTCCTCCTGATATAGTTTATGTTGTTTATTAAGTGCCATATAGCATCTGCATCTAAATCTTGTCTTTTGCTAAATATCCCTTAAATATCTCCAAATCGTCAGGAGTGGTGAGTTTGATGTTCTTATCGCTACCTGCGGCAAAATGTAATGTAACACCTAACTCCACCATCATCGTGTTCGTATAGTGCGATCCACCTATACCGATTCCCTTTTCAAATGCCTCATGGTATTTCCGGTCAATCAATCCGAATTGATAAGCTTGAGGAGTAGACACTCTACGAATGGTCTCGCGAGGTATAAATTTGGATGTGGTTAACATATCATCCTCGTTAACGATAAAAATCTGCTCGTTATATGGCATAGAAGTAACCGCATTCCCATATTGCTGAGCCTTCCTAATAACATCTGTCAACACCTCGGCATCGACCAACGGACGAATACCATCGTGTATAATGATGATATCATCCTCGGAACATTTATCCTCAAGGGCAAATACTCCATTACGTATAGACTCTTGAACCATAGCTCCGCCAGTTACAATCCATTTCAGTTTTGAGATGTTGTAATGCTGCGCATACGACCAAACGGTATCTTCCCACCCTTCAATACAAACCACCTCGATAGCATCGACCATAGGGTGCTTTTCGAATCCCTCAAGTGTATACAGCAATATCGGTTTGTCGTACACGTTGATGAATTGTTTGGGAATACTCTGTCCCATTCTATTGCCGACTCCTCCGGCTACAATAACTGCGATTGTCATATCTACGCTGTTTTTTCAATATTTATCTTTCATATTAGTTACAAAGGTATGGATTACTTTTCGTTCCCGCAAATAAAACACCTCAAAAATATCAAAGAGTTTCTTCAGATAGAAAATAATTGCTATATTTGCAATCGAAAACGAGCAAAACAATGAATAACAAATATCTCAAACGCTATACAGCCGACAATCTAAGACAATGCCAGCTCAAAGAGTTAAGTATCCTTGAAGAAGTAGACAAGATTTGCAAACGGCACGGCATCGAGTATTGGCTCGATGGTGGAACTCTGCTTGGAGCTGTACGTCATAAAGGGTTCATTCCTTGGGATGATGATATCGACATTGGCATGACTCTTGCTGACATGAAACGGTTTTGTAGTGTTGCTCAAGACGAGTTACCCAACCACCTATTTCTGCAGACTCCTGAAACTGACGCCAAGTTGAAGGAACCCATTGTAAAGATACGTGATCTCAATTCGCTTTACATCGAAGGTAGCGATACTTTTAACGTAGATTACGAAAAAGGCATCTTTATCGACATCTTCCCATTCGTTTCTTGTCCTGATATGCCAAAAGGATTATTGAAGAAAGTAGGCAAAGGTATTTGTCATTCGTACAGCATCCTACATCGCCAGCATTACTACAGCCTACGCTCATTTGCAGAGTACTTCTGGTTTTCTGGAAAATACTGGTGCTGTTTAGCCATCCTAAAGCTTTATAGTATATTCGGCAATACAAGTCACTATATGAGCAACCTACCTGTAAGCAACGGATATGGCATTAACCACCGTCGTGACTCCATTTTCCCAATAGGACAAATAGAATTCGAAGGAAAGATTTTTCCTTCACCACATAATGCCGATGCATACCTCACCGACTTGTTTAAGAATTACATGGAGATACCTCCTGTAGAAAAGCGACAAGTTCATGCTGTTGTCATCGTACCTGAGCTAACCTAACCTATTCTTCGTTACCCTCAATAGATTTGAGTTCATCAGGTATCTGCTTTGTAGTCGTAACACCATACTTCAAAAGATCCTGCAGTTGCTTAGAAAGGTTACCCCTTCCTTCTGTAAGTCGCTTCACACCTTCTTCGTATGAATTGTTCACGGTACGTATCTGATTACCCAATGTCACATACCCTTCAGCAAAGGTAGAGTACTTTTCATAGATTTTTGCGGCAGCCTGTAAGATATCACGATTGTTCTTCTCTTGACGAGTGTTCTGCCAGGTAAGAAACATCAGTCGCAAAACCACCATTAGGTTCGTAGGATTGATGATCAAAACGCCTTTCTTATATGCTTTCGTACCTAGTTGTGGGTCTTTGTTCATCGCAAGGATATAGCTGCCTTCGTTGGGCACGAACATCAGCACAATGGGCATCGCACCAGTCACTGTCTTGTAGTATTGCTTGTCCGACAACTCACACACATGCGTCCAAATCGAGTCGTAGTTGGCCTTGATGGCAGCCTTACGTTCCTCGTCATTCTCTGCTCCCACATAGTCTGTATAGGCTGTAAGCGATACCTTCGAGTCAATAATGATATTCGTCCCGTCGGCAGCATACACCACCACATCGGGTCGCTCCGTATTACCTTCTTCAGCCTTCACACTCACCTGCTTCTTGTACTCTACCCCTTCGCGCAGTCCGCTGTCGGCAAGGATATTCTCCAACACCTGCTCGCCCCAATCACCCTGCACCTTTCCTCTATTTTTCAAAGCATCAGCCAAGCTCTGGGTGGTTTTGTCGCGCTCCTTATCGTGTTCAAAGACAGCTTTGATTGAAGCCTCCAATGCTGTTGTATTCTTTGTCTGTTCAGCTTTACTATCGTTGACCAATGTTCGCAGCGACTCCAACTCCTTCTGCAACGGACCTACCACCAACGTCATCTGCTCAGCATTCTGTTTCTTAAAGTTCTCCGAACGAACCTCCAGTTCCTTCTCAAACTGAATCCGCATCTGCTCACGAGCCAGTTTCAGTTCGGTTGTGAACCGCTCCTGCCGTACTTCCTCTTCCTTCTTCGCCTGTTGCTGTGTCAGTTCCAATAGCTGCTGAGTGTTCTGCAACTTCGCTTTCCACTCTTCACTCTCCACCTTTCTCTCTTCACACTTCACTCTCCACTCTTCACTTTTCACTCTCCACTCTTCTTTTTCGCCCTTCAACTCCGTATAGCGCCGTTCGCCGTCCTTTCGGGTGTAGACTACCATCCAGACTGCCAACACAACCACGATGACCAAAGCTATGATTAATCCTATTTCCATAAGCCTTTCATTTATCGATTGCAAAGATAAAGAAAAAAAACTACATGAACAAACTATATCGTTTAAAAATCTTATAGCATGCCTGCGAATGCATACATCTGACGATAGGCTTCAGCCTTTTTGCTAAAGGCCAGAGGATAAGCGCGCGAAGAAGAAGGCAGACGATAGAGAAACACATCTTTTCGTTGTTCGACATTGGAAAGAGAAGGTAATGCTATCCTCTCATTCACGTTTGGCATCGATGCAACAGCCAGTGTAGAACAGAGTGTTTTGGTTGCTAATTCACCCGTCGTTACGATTAGTTTCAATTGATGTAGTCCACGAACTAAGTTTTGAATATCTGTAGGTGTTACAATCTCCAGATATGTATCAGATGCATTCGCATTCAAACGACGGACGGCACAGGCTGTATCATAGTATCCTATCCCTTTTTCCAGAAGGAATATCTTGATTGCTTCCAAACAGAAGGTTTTATGTTCAGAATCCACAAAATATTCTTTGTCATTGAAAAACACCTCACCAGTAATTCGCCAATGGTCGTTGATGTAGTTTGGATAAAAGAAAGGCATGCACCATCTTTTTTGCTGAGGAGGGAAACTTCCCAAAAACAACACCTTTGTATTGACGGGAAGAAATGGTTGCAAGGGATGTAATTCTACATTCTGACGGTTCATGAAGAAAGAATCTATTGCGTTAGTTGGGAATATGTTTTGTTTCCTTTAACGTAGTATTGCCAAAGAACAGAATGGTTGACAACTTCTGGAAGGGATTGCACGTTCTTACGATTCGCTTGAATCTGCTCTCGTATCGTAGCATATTGGAGTTTCAACAGTTTAAACTCTTTGTGTGCCTTAAAGACGGCTTTCATGTTTTGCGGGTCGCCTTTGATAAGAAATTGAAGGGCTGCTACCCAGTCGAGCAAGGTTCGCATTCGGAGCACAGAGGTCAGTTTGCTGTCTGGCAAATTCTTGTAAAGCATCAGGAGATTGTTGCGGAAATTGAGGAAAGTCTTGCGAGGGTTTCCCTGGTTCAGCGTCGCACCACCTAAATGATAGGCTGTACTCTGAGGCACACAAACCAGATCGTATCCCATGATTCGCATACGCCAACAGAGGTCAATCTCTTCCATGTGGGCAAAGAATTTGGCATCGAGTCCACCTGCTTCCCAATAAGTATTGGAGCGAACCATCATCGCAGCACCAGTTGTCCACATCACAGGTACCACATCGTCATACTGCCCCTTATCTTCCTCAACAGTCGCAAAGACCCTACCCCGGCAATAGGGATAACCATACTTATCAATAAAACCACCCGCCGCACCTGCATATTCGAACATTTCTTTTGTATCACCCATAGGGAGAAGTTTCAATAACTTTGGTTGACAAGCTGCAACTTGCGGATGACTATCCATATAATCAATCAGGGGAATCA
>CAMYYX010000021.1 GCA_947303695.1 uncultured Prevotellaceae bacterium
TTTGCATCATGAAAGTAGCAACGATAGGTTTTTTTGACGGAGTACACAAAGGCCATCAGTTTCTCATCCATCAGGTGGTGGAGGAGGCTGAACGCTTGGGTGGTGTGTCTGTTTGTGTGACCTTTGCCAATCACCCTCGTAGTGTGGTAGAGCAGATGAAAGGCCATCAGTTCTCTATTCAGTTGCTAACGACTCAGGATGAGAAGGTGATGATGTTGAAGCGGATGGGCATTCAGGAGGTGTCGCTTCTGGAGTTCACTCCTGAGATTGCGATGATGAGTGCTTATGATTTCATGTCTGAGGTGCTGAAAGGCCAAATGGGTGTGGATGTGCTGGTGATTGGGTATGACCACCGATTTGGGCATAACCGTTCGGAAGGCTTCAATGATTATGTGCGATATGGTAAGGAGATAGGTATCCGGATTGTGCAGGCTCAGGCATTTGAGGAGAACCATATTACTGTGAGTTCGTCCTTGATTCGCGAGACGTTGCTGCAAGGACGTGTGGCAGACAGCCGGAAGTTGTTAGGGTATGATTATTTTGTTGAAGGGGTTGTGGTGAATGGTTTCAAGGTGGGTAGGCGAATTGGTTATCCCACAGCGAATGTTGAAGTGGCTCCGGAAAAACTCATTCCTTGTGATGGAGTGTATGCCGTGAGGGTGGAACTGGAAGGTCGTATGTTTGGCGGTATGCTCAACATAGGATGGCGTCCTACCTTTAGTGGAAACAAACGAACGATTGAGGTGAACCTCTTCGATTTCGGTGGGAATATCTATAGTGAACAGATTACCATCCACTTCGAGGACTTCTTGCGTCAAGAGCAAAAATTTGATTCTCCTGAAGCATTGATTCAGCAATTGGCGATAGATGAACAAAAAGCAAGAGAGTTTTTAGATGATTAGGCGTTTTTTTCATCGATATGGTTTTGGCATCCAGTCTCCCTGGGCTTATTCGCTCGTTCGTAATGTGCTGTTCGAGTCGTTGGGGTATTATGCCTTCGATGATTTGCGTCAGAGATATCCGAATCTCAGCCCTAAGGAACGCAAACGCAATGAGCAGTTGTTCAGGATAGTGAATCATTTCAAGCCGAAATCAGTGGAGATGATAGGTAATCCAGACGAAGCGACAAAAGATTACCTCCACGCTTCACTCTCCACGTTCCACTCTCCACTATTATACTACATCGCTCCTTCAGCTCAGTCCATACCTACGGCATTTCCTGATGGAACAGTAATCGTTGCAGACGATATCAGGAAATCAAATACCAATATTTGGGAACAGTTGCTGAATTGTCCGCAGGCAACAGCAATCTTTGAAATGGGATACAGGGGTATGCTTGTTTTCGACCCGAAACGAGTACGACAAGTCTATATGCTTTGATTACTATTTTTGGATTTTCTTCCACTCCATATTCTGGGAAGCATTGATTTTGAGGAGGGTTTCATAGACGGCATCTTTCTCTTTTGCGTTGCCGTGTCCTCGATAGATATTTACCAATTCATCGCGTTTGTAGTCGGTAAATATCTGTGGAAGCATACTGAGTGGCTTGTTGTCGTATGCTTCTTTGAGCATTTCGATGGATTCGGTGATAGCTGTACGTCCACGGTCCACATTGCTTGACATCTCGTCAAGTCCCTGACGGTGATACTTATACATCAGCATTCTGAACGGTTCCATCGTTGTCTCCATGTAGTCGTTGATGATGGCATGACGGTTTTTGTTGTTGTTGAATGCTTTCCATCCAGGTTCTGATAGGTTCTGTGCATTATTCACGATGCTTTCGACCTTGTGGAGGATTTCTGTTCCGCCCTTTGGAGAGAAGGTGTCGAGATCTAGCCCGATGAACAGATAGGCATAGTAGGCCAGGAGTGCTGTGAGATTATTGTCCATGTTTGTCTCGTTGAACTCCAAAGGCTCGTGTTCGATGTAGTCGAAACCGATTTCTGTATCACGACGTGAGAATATCGTGGTGTTGTATGTGGCATTAAACACAGGGCGGGTTACCTGAAACTGCAGTTCTCCGGAAAAGTGGTTGTTCTCCGTCTTGTATTGTTTAATGGTGAAGTTCATCGTACAGTTGATGCGTTCTTCCTTACTGTATTGCAGGTCTGTCCACGCCCGATTGTTCATGAACGAAGTGATTTCCTTTTCCAGGGTTTCGAAGATACCGTTGTTGGTACCTTGTACCTGAGAATGGTTGATGCGTACTGTGCAATTCAACTCCTGTGCCTTCATCGTAAGACACTGTAGGGTAGCTATGAGAATAAATACAAAATACTTCATGCGCTTGTTATTTGCTGCAAAGATACAAAAAGTTTACAGTTTACCGTTTACAGTTTACCGTTTTTCCCCAAAATTATCAATTATCAATTGATATTTTGTCAAAAATGCGTTTAAGCCGAGCAAAGAACAGATAAATTTGTTTTTTCGAGGCGTAGCATTTTGCGCGTAGCGAATTAATTTGTATCTTTGCGCTGTAATAAAAAATGAACTATGGCATTAAAAGCAGGAATCGTTGGATTGCCGAATGTGGGCAAGTCAACTCTTTTTAATTGTCTGTCGAGCGCAAAGGCGCAGGCGGCTAACTTCCCATTCTGTACGATTGACGCACAGATGGGACAGATATCAGTACCAGACGAACGTCTCACAAAGTTGGCAGAGATAGTACACCCAGGACGTATCGTACCTGCCACTTGTGATATAGTGGATATTGCAGGATTGGTGAAGGGTGCAAGTCAAGGTGAAGGTCTGGGAAACCAGTTCTTGGGTAATATACGCGAGTGTGACGCCATCATTCATGTGTTGCGTTGTTTTGATAATGGTAACATTGTGCATGTTGATGGTAGCGTGAATCCTGTGAGAGACAAAGAGGTGATTGATACAGAACTCCAATTGAAGGACTTGGAGACTGTTGAGTCGCGTATCAAACGTGTGGAGAAGCAGGCCAATGTGGGTGGCGACAAGATGGCGAAAGTGGAACTGGGATTGCTACTCCGATATAAGGAAGCTTTGGAAAAGGGTCAAAGTGCACGTGTGGTAGAGTTGGAGACTGCAGAGGAAGAGACCGTTGCGAAACAGATGTTTCTGCTGACCACCAAGCCTGTGTTGTATGTATGCAACGTGGACGACCAAAGTGCAAAGGATGGAAATGAATATGTGAACGCTGTGCGTGAAGCTATCAAAGGTGAAGATGCACAGTTGCTCATCATCTCTGCCCAGACGGAAGCCGACATCGCAGAACTGGAGAGCTATGAGGAGAAGCAGATGTTCCTGGAGGATATGGGATTAGAGGAAAGCGGATGTAACCGTCTGATCAAAGCGATCTATGCGTTGCTCAACCTCCAGACATTTATCACAGCTGGACCGATGGAGGTGAAGGCTTGGACTTTCCGCAAGGGATGGAAAGCTCCTCAGTGTGCGGGTGTTATCCACACAGATTTCGAGAAAGGCTTCATCCGTGCTGAAGTCATCAAGTACGACGACTATATCAAATATGGTTCTGAAGCAGCTGTCCGTGAAGCCGGTAAGCTGGGCGTAGAAGGAAAAGACTACATCGTGCAGGATGGCGACATCATGCATTTCCGATTTAATGTATAACAGCATTGTTCAACTAATTATGAATTATGCATTATGAATTATTTAGCTTTCATTGATTGGCAGCCTCACGTTGAGGCATTTCAGATAGCTTCGTATAGCGTCAGATGGTATGCGCTGTTTTGGGCAGTAGGATTAATTGCTGCCTATTATATCGTCAAGAATCTGTACAAGCATGAAGGGATTTCGCTTGACAAGTTCGACCCTCTGTTCTTGTATTGCTTTTTCGGCATCTTGATTGGCGCACGTCTTGGTCATTGTTTGTTCTATGAGCCTGAGTATTATCTTGGGAGTACAAATGGGGTGATAGAGATGTTTCTGCCCGTAAAGATTCAGTCGGATGGTAGTTGGCAGTATCATGGCTATGCCGGATTAGCCAGTCATGGAGGCGCACTCGGTTGTTTTATAGCAATGTTTATTTACTCACGACGAAATGCCGTACGGTTTTCGGTTGTGCTTGATAACGTTTGTATCGCCACACCGTTTACGGCCTGTTGTATCCGCCTCGGCAATTTGATGAATTCTGAGATTATCGGTAGCCAGACGGATGTTCCTTGGGCATTTTTGTTCCATACGAATGAGTCTATGGTGGGTGGTGCTGTTGTTCCTCGTCATCCTGCTCAGTTGTACGAAGCATTGGCCTATTTCATCATCTTCATCGTGTTGTTAATCGTCTATTGGCGACTCAAAAACTACAAAATACGTTCGGGTGTAGGTACCTGTCTGTATTTCGGATTATGTCTCATGCTGATATTCACGTTCCGTTTCTTTGTAGAGTTCATCAAGAAGGAACAGGTGGATTTCGAGAAGGGAATGGCACTTGATATGGGTCAATTACTCAGTATTCCATTCATTATCGCAGGTATTTATTTCACCGTTCGCGGTATTCGGTTATTTAGGAAGTATAGAAACGATCACGAATCCTATTTCAAAGCTTATGGAGAATCATAAATCTCACAAAGGTCTCATTGCTACCATCATCGTCCTCATAGTTCTGCTACTTGGTGCAGGGGGATGGATTTGGTATAGCTGTTCAAACAAGGAAGAGAAGATCGACTTGGAGAACTACACTCCGGTTGAGGAGTTCAAGCCTGCTTTTGAGGCTTTGAACAAAGAGCCGGAACCTCAGTACGATATTGAGGAGACCGTTCGTCTGCTGAATGGATTGGAAGTAGCGCAAAACCAGTCAGAGGACTTCTTCGCGTTTCTTGAGTTTATGGCCAAGCAAGACTATAGCAAGGTGCCACCAGATGTGTTGGAAGCCAAAAAGAAACTTCTGCCGATTCTGCAGAAGATGTTCGAGTTGCAGAAGGAATATGATGAGTTGGACAACATCTGGATGTTGGCTCGTAGTGCTACCAGCGGAGCTACCAACTTTGCTGAGAACGCCAACCCGATTGCTGTCATCTCCACCATCTTCTCTGGCGACCCGTTGTCGGCTGTGGGAATCAACAAGAACCTTGCAGAAGCCAAGACCGCTGCTTTTGAGCAGTATGAGAAAGATCAGAAGTTGAAGGAGTCGTTGAAGAAAGAAATAGAGGACGTGCGAATGTCGTACATCGACTATCTCTCCGAGTATGCTCCTGTCTATTTCAAGTATATGAACGAATGGGATAAGCTCTGTCTGGATCGTGATAAAGCCTATCTTGATATTTATGCAGGACGTTCGAAGGATGCCTTCAACGCCATCGAGAAGGTACTCGATAAGTACCCAACCAATCGCGAGGCTCTCCTGCTGAAAGCATTGTCGTTGGTTCAGATGGCTGACACGAAGGCGCCTGTCAACACCTTGCAACCTTCAGATATTGAACAGGATTCGCTGCCGAAAGAGAACCCGAATGACAAGCTGCTGACTGAAGCATATGCCATTTTGGAGAATTATACAGAGTTGTATCCAAATCGTAGTGCTCCAGCTTTGGTGCTGAAGGGATTGATCTGCTTGAAGGAAGGTAACGAAACGAAAGCGATGTCGTATCTTGACCAGGCAAGTGTGGAATATCCACGTCAGGCTGCTGCGTTGACTGACCTTCTCGATTCGTACAAGAACCGTTCGTATCTCAACAAATCGAGTGAAGGCAAATATCTCCTGAAGCTCTATCGCAGTACGATGGAAGGATACGGAATGTTCAGCCCCAATCTCTTGAAAGCGAAGTATTATGCTCAGCAAGGCGACCTTGATGAGAGCAAGGAGGAGATTTTCAATCACTTCTACCGTCGAGGCAATCAGGGTGTCTATGATTGTCTGCTAAGCGATATGCAGTATTGCGAGGAGAATATGTACAGCATCTTCAAGCAACTGTTGATGGAGCAGTCTTTCATCGATGTAAGTGTGGAACCTACGACCGACTGGCTTGTCAGCAAGAACGATGATGAAGTGAAAGTCATCATCAACAACCGTAGTGATGTGGACCTTGAGAACGTGCGCATCTTCCTTTGCTTGCACTATACGGATATGTACAAGGATGAGTACGATGTGGTGAAATGTCCGTCCATCAATATCATCAAGCATCACGACAAGACTGAGATAGGTGTGGTAAAGCTTACCTACGAGGATAAGAAGTATGACGATATCACCCATATCCGTGCGATTGCGATGACTGACGATAAGATTTGTTGGATTGACAATGTGGATTACAAATATGTTCATGCTTACGAAGCATCGAAGGCAAGCGAGAAGGCAAAGAAGCAGAACCAGACCCGTCGTGAGGAGTTCCTAGATGCCTTTAACGTTACCAGCGAATCTCTGCTGTCTACCATCAGTTCAGGTATTAAGATCTATAGTAATATCAAGAATGGCGACAAGAGCATCTGGGATAGTGTGACAGACATCTGGAAGGGTGACGACAAGAAACTGAAGATAGAGTTGCCTCGTATTCTCACCTTAATCGACCCAGTCTTCTCGCTTCACCAACTGAAGGATAAAGACAACGCCATGTTGCCGAAGGAGAGCTATCTGGCTGGTAGCAACATCCGACTGAAGTTCGATTATGAGCCCAAGAACGGCGACATCATTCCACTTTACATCTATAGCGACTATGTATCGTTCAAGGTGACGATAGCGTTTAAGGATGGAAAGGCTGAAATTCAGAAGATAGAACTCGAATAACTCAATAACATCAAATCCTTATGAAAATGATAACCGCAGCTATTGGCTGCATCTTGCTTATGACAGCATGTACCCCACCCAAGACAGTCTCGAAGGCTGAGGTGTTTACTCAGGGTAACCCATTCCTTCCGTTGTGGGAACATATTCCTGATGGAGAACCTTACGTTTTTGAAGACCCAGACAATCCTGGGAAGTTCCGTGTGTATGTTTATGGTTCACACGACGACCTGATTACAGAATACTGCGGACGCGACCAGGTGGTGTGGTCGGCTCCAGTCGAAGACCTCACTCAATGGCGATATGATGGTGAGATATTCAGTGTGACGAAAAACGCCAAGGGTGAACAGCTCAATCCTGAAGGGAAGGGTGATGTTCTCTATGCACCCGATGTGACCCTTGTGGTGGGTGCAGACGGCACAAAGACCTATTACCTTTATCCCAACAATCAGGCTGGGGGTCGTAATGGTATGATTGCGAAGAGCAATCGTCCTGACGGACCTTTCGAGGTATGCAACTGGAGCAAGGACAATCCGAACATCGCGGATGGCGTGTTGGCTTTCGACCCAGCTGTCTTTGTCGATGACGACGGACGCATCTATGGTTATTGGGGATTCGAGCGCTCCTACGCTGCTGAGCTTGATCCGGCTACGATGGCAACAGTGAAGCCAGGTACCGAGATCGTTGAGGATATGGTCTCAGGACGTTATGACGACGGTATCTTCAGCTTCTTCGAGGCATCATCTATCCGTAAAATCAAGGATAAATATGTGTTCATCTACAGCCGCTTCACAAAAGACGGAGAATTCGGCCTTCCTATCTCTAATTACACGCTTGCCTATGCTTACAGCGACCATCCATTAGGCCCTTGGACCTATGGAGGAACCATTATCGATGCACGAGGACGTGAGAAGGATGAGGCTGGTAACGTGATTGCTTCTGCTTGCATAGATGGTAACACTCATGGCTCAATCTGCGAGATTAACGGACAATGGTACGTTTTCTATCATCGTCAGACGGGTACGGATGAGTATGCTCGTCAGGCTATGGTAGCTCCGATAGAAGTGAAAGTTGAGGAAGGAGAAGGTGGAAAGGTAGAGATATCTGAAGGAGAGTACAACTCGAACGGTTTCGCACTCAATGGTCTCAATCCGTTCGAACCGCATTCTGCGGGTATTGCTTGCTGGTACACAGGTCCTAAACCTGCTATTCACGAATGGCCGAACAACACGTTCTTCGGCTCCTATCCTGCTGCTACCTATGGAACAGATGACAAGTTTGATGCGCCCTACGACCTGCGTAACAACACCAACCCGATTGTCAACAATACGGATGGCTCTATCGTGGGATACAAGTACTTCAACTTTGATGCTGATTCTTTGGCTAAAGATGGAAATTTAATGCTTTGCTTGAACCTCATACCCGAAGGTGTTGATGGCACCATCGAGGTGATGATAGATCGCCCTTGGACTTCACAAGGCGGCAAGAAGATAGGTCAGACAGACCTAAAGGCCGATATGGAAAAGAAAGTGTGGACGATGGCGATTGGTATTAGTGAAGACGCCAAGAAGAGCGATCTCGTAGGCAAGCACGCCATCTTCTTCGTTTTCAAGTCCGACACAAAGGAAAAGTCTCTTTGCACGCTTCTGGACTTCTGCTTCAAGTATTAGGGTGGTGTTTATTTCCGGCGTTCGCCGATGATGAGGAACACCTCGTCTTTCAAAGCATCAGGGAGTTCGACGGCTCGTAGCTGAAGACTTCGTACCCATCCTGCTACCTCGTACTCCTTCATGGTATAGAGTACTTCACGGAATTCATCGACAGCTTCATCCGTATAGTCGGATGAGGCTGTTCCTCTATAACGGTCGAGCTCCTCATCGTTATAATATTCAATCTCTTTGCTGACAGCAGCTAGCAGACTGTCCTTTTCGCATACTTCGTGCTGACCGCAACACTCCATGTCTTCTATTTGTTTGATAGAAGGCAGTTCGGTGATTTCGCCCCGTTCGAGTTTCTTCTTGAGCGAACGGTTGCGGATGTAGCCGAGTACAAAAGCGATTGCTCCAAGAGCAAAGAGGCTGATTATGAGATATAGCATAATTCGAATCCGATTTTTTCGAGGTCTGACCAATAAGTGGGGTAGGACTTGCTCACCACATCGGGGTCTTCGATGATGATTTCGCCCATTCGTAAAGCACAAGGGGCAAAGGCCATCGCCATACGGTGGTCGTGATAGGTGGAGATGGAAAGTTTAGAGTTTAGAGTTGTGAGTTTAGAGTTAAGAGTTGAGCCATTCCAAGAGAGTGAGTCATCCGTCGCTTCGAGGGCGAATCCCATCTTTGCCAATTCGGTTTGTAGGGCGCTGATGCGGTCTGTCTCCTTGATGCGTAGGGTACGAAGACCTGTAAAGCGGAACGGAACAGCATTCATACAACACGTCACAACCAATGTCTGAACGAGGTCTGGGCAGTCTTCGAAGTCGTACTCGAATGGCTCTTGTTTCGTTTGCTGTTGATCCAATAGTCGGAAAATCTCGTCGCAAACCCTGTCACCTTGAATGCTATCGGAGCAGAGCGATTGTAAATGAAAGACAGAAGGCTGGAGATGGGCGATGGATGCAATCTCGTACCAATACGAGGCAGCTGTCCAGTCGGCTTCAATCATCACCGTTTTCTCTTCCTGACGGTAGTTGTATCCAGGTTCTACCCTGATGGTCCGTTCGTCTGTCCATTCCACGCTTGCGCCGAACTGACGCATGAGTTCCTGTGTTATATATAAATAAGGTGTAGACACCAGTTGCCCTTCCAGCTTCAGCGTCAGCCCTTCCTGCATGGTGGGCGCAATCATTAGCAGGGCAGAGATAAACTGAGAGCTTACACCTCCATTCATCGTCAGGCTACCACCTCGCAGATGGCTCTTCCCTGTGATCCGAAGCGGAGGAAAACCTTCCTTACCCACATATTCAATCCGAGCACCCAGCGACCTCAGCGCATCTACCAAGATGCCGATAGGGCGTTCCTGCAGACGCTCTGTGCCGGTAATCGTACGTGTCCCATCTGTGACGGCCAGATAAGCAGTACCGAATCGCATCGCTGTTCCTGCTGCACACACATCTACGACCTCGTCATCACGTTGTAGCATCTCTGCTACCACACGGATATCATCGCACAATTCCGTAAGCGGGCGGCGTAGAACCTTTTCGGGTTTCACTCCGTTGAGTGCAGAAAGAATGAGTACACGATTGGCTATACTCTTCGAGGGAGGTAGTTCAATCGTGCACTGTTGAATGGTTTTCGGTGCTGTTACTTTCAGTTTCATCAGCCTCTTACGATGGTCTGTTCGCGATCGGGACCTACTGAAATAATCGCAATTGGGGTTTCGAGTTGCTGCTCAAGGAATTCGATATACTCCTTGAATGCCTGTGGGAAATCTGCTTCCGATGAACATTGTGTCAGATCCTGCTTCCAGCCTGGCATCTCTACATAGACAGGTTCGATACCTTCGTTGATGTCGTAGGGGAAGTAGTCGATGATGTGTCCGTTTTGATTGTAAGCCACACATGCCTTGATGGTTTCGAAGTCGTCGAGCACATCGCTCTTCATCATGATCAGTTTGGTCACACCATTCACCATGATGGCATATTTCAGCGCTACGAGGTCAATCCAGCCACAACGACGTTCACGACCTGTCACAGCTCCGTATTCGTGTCCGATTGCACGGATCTTGCTACCTGTCTCGTCGAACAGCTCAGTTGGGAATGGTCCGGCACCCACACGTGTGCAGTATGCCTTGATGATACCATACACATCACCTATCTTGTTAGGTCCAAGTCCCAGACCTGTACAAGCTCCTGCACAGATGGTGTTGCTCGAAGTCACAAACGGATATGAACCGAAATCTACATCGAGCATCGTGCCCTGAGCACCTTCGCAAAGGATCGACTTGCCTTCTTTCAGCAGACGGTTCACTTCGTGTTCGCTATCCACAAGCTCAAACTGACGCATGTATTCGATACCCTCCATCCAGTGCTTCTCGATGTCGGTGATGTCGTAGTCTGTGTAGTTGAGTGCACGCAGCATTTCCTCGTGGCGGGCTTTGTGAGCGGCATACTTCTCTTCGAAGTTCTCCAGAATATCTCCCACACGAAGGCCGTTACGGCTTACCTTGTCGGTATAAGTCGGACCGATGCCTTTTCCTGTCGTTCCCACTTTGTTTTTTCCCTTTGCTGCCTCGTTGGCTGCATCGAGCAGGCGGTGGGTAGGCATGATCAGGTGTGCCTTCTTCGAGATATGCAGGCGGCTCTTCAGCTCGTGTCCCGACTTCTCCAGCTCCTTTGCTTCGTCCATAAAGAGGTCTGGAGCCAGCACAACTCCGTTACCGATGATATTCACCTTGTCACCCTGGAATATACCCGATGGGATAGAGCGGAGCACATATTTCTGTCCTTCGAACTCAAGGGTATGTCCTGCATTCGGACCGCCCTGAAAACGTGCGACTACGTCATATTTCGGAGTCAGTACATCTACCACTTTTCCTTTTCCTTCGTCTCCCCATTGGAGACCCAATAGAACATCTACTTTCATTTCTGTTTATTTTTTTGTTTGCGTTTCTCGCGGTTTATTTTTGCTTGACATTTTGAACAGATTCCGTAAATCATCACAGAACAGTTAGTCATCTTGAATTTCTTGTATCTCTTTTTCCCCAGAAACATGGCGATGCTCGGATCTTTGAACTCGAACAATTGGTTGCAGATGGTGCAGCACATGTTGTGGTGCGTCTGGGTTTGCACGCATGCTTCATATTCCATCCCTTCGTTGCCGTTCGAGCGCTTGATCACGAGGCCTGCTTTGAAAAACAGCTCCAAATTGTTGTACACGGTCACTCGCGTCACACGGAACTCCTCTGTGAGGTATTCCCATATCATATCAACCGTGAAGGGCATATTCGCCGAATAGACGGTTTCCAGAATCTTCTTCCGCTCTGGCGTGTTTCTGAGCCCTTTCAGTTTGATATAATTGTGCAGTATCTGTTCAGCTTCGGCAAGCCGGCTATTTTCGTCCATATTTCTCGTCCAATAATCCAATCAGGTTATTTGCCAACCTTCTCACATTCAGGTTGCTGCTCTCACACATCGATTGTGCCTGGTCATACAGCTCCTCTACCGATCGTTCCTGTATCTCCCGTTGCCGCACAATGTGGTAGATGGTACTCAGTCCGCACACCTGCCTGATCTCGTCGTCCGATGCAATCCAGCAGAATGCCGCTTTCGTGGCGTAGGGGAGGTATTGAAACAGATGCAGACTGACAATCTGTGCTATTTCGGCTGTGTGGATGCTCTCCACCCAGATGTCGGCCATCTCCTCGCAGAACGCCTCTGTGGGTTCGATCAATGCGGCCAGAATCTTGCATTCCCTCACCGACTCCTTCCACAGGGCCTGGGCCAGTTCGTGATGCTTGCCGAATTCACCCGCTATCTCTTGCAGTCGTGGCAGCTCTACACCCCAGTTCACGCGATAGTCGGCCGTCTGTCGCATCGCAGCCGAGGCCACCCCGTTCATGCTGGCGTGCAACTCCTGCTTAATTGTTGACAAGAGGGAGGGTACTGTAGTCTCTGCTGTATCTGAGCATCTGGTCGGCATAACTCTCTGTATAGTCAACGGTCACGTCAGTAATGTTGCCCTTATCGTCCTTCACCAATGTGTAGACAGGGTTGATGAATCCCTTGTATGGTGCCAGGTTGAGCGTTTCGTAACGGTCCAACACCTCTCTGTGGAGCACTGGGTCAACCTTCACGCCATAGTTCTCTACAAGTGCCTTTGCAGCGTTGTAGTCGCCTGTACTTCTGATGCGCTGCACTTCAGCCAGCAGTTCTCCGAACAGGTTGCGCAGTTTCTTGTAGTCGTTGATTCTCACGTAGGTCTTTCCCGCGCGGTTCACCAGCAACACGGTTTTGTCTTTCTCACCCTTCTCCAGACACCAGTGAGCGATGAGCGAACGGTTACGCATGTGCGATTCCTCGATGTTCATTCCTGGTCGTATGCGCACCAGCTGCGTCATCAGTCCGTTCATCATGTATTCATAATATTGGGCTTCATAAGCCTTTTGGTTAGGCATCATGTCCAGTTCCACCATCTTGGGGTCTGCCAGATAATAGAGCGCAAACAAGTCGGCACGAGCCTCCTCGATGGTCATTGCGTATGCCTTCAGGCTTTCCTCGCCCACGCCAGGCATCATCTTGCCCGATCCGTGTCCCAGACACTCGTGCAGGTCTGTGTGGATGTCGTCCGTCAAGTCCGAGTAATCGTTGAGCAACTCTATTTCGTGTCTCGAGAAGCAGAACTCTTTTCTCAGTCTGTCACCCGCTGCCTTGTTGTAAGCCTGCGTCAGGTTCGCGATGGTCACCGATTTGCTGCCGTGCTCCTTTCTGATCCAGTTCGAGTTAGGCAGGTTGATACCGATGGCTGTCGATGGGAACAGGTCGCCACCCAGCATCGCAGCTGTGATGACCTTTGCCGAGATGCCCTTCACGTTCTGTTTCTTGAACTGAGGGTCGGTAGGCGAGTTGTCCTCAAACCACTGAGCGTTCTGGCTCAGGCGCTCCGTCCGTTTGGTGGCCTCTATGTTTTTGAAGTTCACGATCGACTCCCACGAACACTTCAGTCCCAGCGGGTCGCCGTAGCACTCGATGAATCCGTTCACGAAGTCCACCATCGAGCCTGTGTTCTCCACCCATGCGATGCTGTATTCATCGAAGGTAGCTAGGTCACCCGTCTCGTAGTATTCTATCAGCTTGTCGATCACGCCACGCTGCTCCTTGTCCTCAGCATATTGCCGTGCTTGTTTCAGACACGCTATGATTTTTGTGATAGCCTCACCGTAGAGTGTCGAAGCCGTCCAGCGCTTCTCCACGATTTCACCGCTCGGCAGTTTCACCAGTCGGCTGTTCATACCGAACATACCTGGGCGGTCTTGGTCTTTCCACGCAGCCCTCTGCTGCTCGTAGAATCGCTCAGCCTCTTCCTGGTTCACACCGTCGTAGTAGTTGTTCGCTGAAGTCAGAATCAGGTCCTGACCCTCCGACAGGTTCACACGCTTGTGCATCACCGTGAAGTCGAACATCACCTTGCAGATTTCGTCCAGGTCAATCTCCTGCTGCAGTTCCGGAGACGCACATTTTGCCCATTGCTCACGAAACCAAAGTTCGCTGAAATCAGGCTCGAGCTTATCCATCGCATAGTGATGATGGATGCCGTTCGAGAACCACACACGCTTCAGGTATATCTCCATCTCCTTGAAGTTGTCCGAGTTGCGGTCCACGCAGTCCGACTGATACACCGTCTCCAGTGCCTTACGGATGCGCAGGTTGTACTTGCCGTTCTGGTCGTACAAGATGTCACGACCATACATTGCAGCCTCACTCAGATAGTAGATAAGTAATTTCTGGTTCAGGGTCAGGTCCTCGAAACCCTCCACTTTGTAACGTAGCATCTGCAAGTCAGCAAAACGCTCGTTCGCATACTCAAACGTGTCGTCCCCTGCATCACCTTTCGGCGATGTACACGACACCATCGATAATGCTATGATAGCCATAAGTCCAAATAAACCTTTTAACTGTTTCACTTTTTCCTTTTGGTTTTCTGATTGATTGATATGAAATTTAGTGCAAAGATACAAAAAAAATTTATAATGAATAATGGATAATGTAAAATATTTAAATTTTACATTTAACATTTAACATTTAACATTGGCTTTGGCCATTTTACCCCTTAAACCTTTGAAAAATGCGATTAAGCCGAACATAATGTCAAGCTTGCTTGTATATTATTGAAGCGTAGCATTTTGCACGAAGTGAAACTCTTGAAACTCTTGAACTCTTGAAACTCTTGAACTCTTGAAACTCTTGAACTCTTGAACTCTTGAACTCTTGAACAGTCTTTAACCTATAACCTATAACCGTTATATCTATCAACTTTTTCCCATTTTATTTGGTCGTTTCAAATTATATCTCTATCTTTGTGGTTGATAACTAATTTACAACAAAATTTATATCAATAATTACTAACAATCTAAACAAATCAAAACAAGCATGAAGAAAAAACTTTATGAGAAACCGACGATGCAGGTCGTCCAGTTGAAACAACAAGCCTATTTGCTGCAGGCAAGCGGAAACGAGGTCCTGCGCACGGACTATGGTGAACCAATAGAAGAAACGTGGGAAGAATAATCATAATTAAGAATACACGACTATGAAGAAAGATATTCGCACTCTGGCCGCCCTGCTGATGGCAGGAGCCGCCTTTACCGCTTGCTCTGACAAAGACGAAATCATCACCGAGCAGACCGTGAACCCCGTAACCAAGTACACCATGACCGTGAACGCCACGATGGGCGACAACGGCACCAACGGCACCAACCGCGCACTGGCCTTGGACGGCAAGACGCTCAAGGTGAAGTGGGCAGGAACAGACCAGGTAAGTGTGTTCCCTGCGGCATCTAACGGCACCTTGCTTGGCACGCTGACCGCTAATGAAAGCGAGACGGGTACCACCACGCTGACGGGCAACCTGACGGGTTCGGTAAACGTCAACGACAACCTGAACCTGCTCTTCCCCCGTGGCGAATGGGACTACACCGGTCAGAAGGGCATCCTGCTCAGCGACGAGAACTCTATCGAGAAGAAATATGACTATGCTAAGGCTGATGTAACGGTTGCAGCGATTGACAACTCCCATATTACGACGACAGCCAATGCCAACTTTGCCAGCCAGCAGGCTATTGTGAAGTTCATACTGAAGGACAAGGCTAACAACGCCGACATCAATGCCGACAAACTGACCATCTCGGCAGCCAGCAACAAACTGGTCACGAAAAAGATATTAGCACTCGCTGGCGAAAAGGTCTATAATACTGGTTACACGGCTACCGATGGCAAAGGTACTGGTGGTGAAGGCTACGATAAACTTGTAGATGGAGATTTAGGCACCAAGTGGTGTGCCGACAATGGTCCTTGGTTCATTGAGTTCCACACCGCCAACCCCATCAAGGTGGACGGCTATATGCTCAGAACTGGCGGTGACACGAATACGAATCCCGGCCGTAACCCGAAGAGCTGGGTGCTGAAAGGCAAGTTGAACAAAGGGGCCGATTGGAGCACGATTGACTCGAAAACCGACAACACCGAGATGGGAGCTTATAGTGATAAAGAGTATGATTTTACGGCCACTTCCCCTGGCACATACCAGTATTTCCGTCTGGAAATCACAGCTAACCAAGGTGATGGACACATGCAGCTCTCTGAAATGAAACTGATCACTATTCCCACCGCATCTACGGAAATTAATGCTTACGGCCCCATTGTCGTAACGCCTGCCTCTGCTACCAATGAGCTCACCGTAGCCCTGCGCAACGAGAAGGTTGGTGCCGACACCTATAACCTTACTGCAGTTGTTGGCGGCATAGCCTACACCTTAGAGAAGCCAAGCATCACCTTCGTGAACGGCAAATACTACGAGATTACTGCGAAACTGACGAAGCAGACAACCATAGACCTCTCGACCGTGACGACGGATATTACCATTCCTGATGGGTTTACCCTCACCGGCACGCTCGATGGTGCACACAAGATTTCGATTGCCCACGGTGCCACGGTGACACTCGACAACGTGACCATTGAAGGTATACATAGTGACTGGTTCCCATATGCCGGCATTACCTGCTTAGGCGACGCCACCATCATCCTGAAAGACGGTACGACGAACACGGTAAATGGATTCGACGGTGCTTTCCCTGGCATCCAAGGTGCTGCGGGTAAGACGCTGACCATCACGGGTACTGGCTCGCTCAATGCAGCGTCAGGTGGTAGTGGTGCAGGTATTGGCTCGGGAGCTTATTCAAAAAATTATCCTGAAAGAGCTTGTGGAGATATCGTCATTGAAGGCGGCACAATCACGGCTACTACTGCCGGATCTTATGGTGCAGGCATTGGCTCTGGTGATAATGGAGTATGCGGAACCATCACCATCTCTGGCGGCACTATCACGGCTACTGGCGGATATAAAGCTGCCGGCATCGGCGGCGGCGAAAGTAGCTCCTGCGGCGCTATCTCCATCTCTGGCGGCACTATCACCGCCACGGGCGGAAATTTTGCTGCCGGCATCGGAAGTGGTTGTGCCGCAGAAAATAAATCAGCTTCATGCGGCACCATCACCATTACCAGCGGTGTCACACAGGTGACAGCGACAAAGGGCGACGGTGCCCCTAATAGCATCGGTAAAGGAACAGCAGAAGACAACGCTACCAACACTTGCGGCACCGTGACCATCGACGGCGTGGCGAACGCTACCACGTCGAGCACATTCACGAACTTCAACTCATCTGTCAGCGGCAACACCTGGACGCTGACGCACAAATAATCCGGTCACACCGCGTAAATAGATCACGGGACGGTTCTCTGATCTGTTTTAAAGATAAAACCAGGAAACGGAAGTCATATCGGCTTCCGTTTTTTCGTATCTTGGCTTTTGAAATAAATCGCCAAATCATTCGACCCATTGGGCGAATTTTAACTGTGTTGACTCAGCAATTAAAATGCAAGCATTTATTGCGTTCGCTCGAAAATTTGGAAGTTATTGTTTTTTCCCCTATCTTTGCAGTCAGAAATACGACCAAAGATCATTCATACCTAATTATTATGAACATAAAACTGAAAAAAGTTTACGTGAAACCGACGGTGGTGGTGTACGAACTGCCCAGCCGTACGATGTTACTCTCCGCCAGCAAAGATACGAATAATCTCTGAGTCCTACTCCCCTTAGGGGTACCACGCGTGGGTACTACGGTCTATCAATTATCACAAACAACCGAGCAAATTCTCCATAAATAGCCGAACGGAATTACCACAAACAACCGAAAAAAGCAACCACAAACAACCGAAAAAGTATCAAATAATTTGTGTAATTCAATAATTATCAGTATCTTTGCCGCCAAATTAAGTAACAAACGAAAGATGGACAATATGTATAAACCAAGAATAGCCGATAGGTTGCTGGTTCGTAAACTGGCGGGCAAGGGTGCCGTATTGATAGAAGGTCCGAAATGGTGTGGTAAGACAACCACCGCTCGTCAGCAGGCCAAAAGCGTACTTGACTTGGGTGACACTGAGGTATTAAAGCAAAGCAGGCAGATGATGGAAATCAGTTCCAAGACACTGCTACAGGGAGACATACCCAGACTGATTGACGAGTGGCAGACGATACCAGAACTGTGGGATACCATACGTAATGAGGTGGATAAGAGAGGGGCTGTTTCGCAGTTTATCCTAACAGGGTCTACAGTGGCTCCTCAAGCAGGCGAAACCACGCATAGCGGTACAGGGCGCATTGGGAGATTAAAGATGCGACCAATGAGTCTGTTTGAATCGGGAGAATCGAATGGCAGCGTCAGTCTTAGGAGTCTGTTCGACGGTGAGACCTTTGAGCCACAGCCCAACCATATAGACCTGCAACAGATGGCCTA
>CAMYYX010000022.1 GCA_947303695.1 uncultured Prevotellaceae bacterium
CCACAGCGTCACCGCATGCACGCTAACCCTTGGGGAGCTCCACGCTTCGGCCAGTTCGCCTTCAGAAACTAATCATGGCTTTTACTCATGACAACATAACAATATAGAATTATTGATTGCAAAAGATGCATGTTCGCGAGGACATGCATCTTTGCGTATAGATTGGTACAAGTTTTATGAAGGAAAATGTAAAAAAATGGCCAAAGGCCAATGTTAAATGTTAAATGTAATTATGAATTATGAATTATGCATTATAAATTATAAATTATTTTGTATCTTTGCACAGAATGACGTTTTAGGTGATGAATCTGACGGATTCACAAAATAAAACGCCACTTTTTACGTTATTTACAGTAAACTGTAGGGTATGAAGAAACTGCTTGGCATCATAGGTGTCGGAATGCTGATAATGATTGTTGTCGCGTGTTCTACGAGTAAGAACACGGGACTGAGTCGTCGTGTGCAGGCTCTGAAGACCCAATACAACACTTACTTCAACGGTAACGAGGCATTCAAGGAGGGCTATAATGCTCAACGTGATGGCAATAAAGATAACTACATGGAGATGCTCCCCTATTACATGGTGGGCAACAAGAACACCGTGAAGTTGGGAGGAGGTCAGTTTGATCGTGCCATCGAGAAAAGCCAGAAAGCCATCAAGCAGCATAGCATTACCAAGAAACCCGAAGTGAGTGCTTCGAAACGTCGCTCAGTCAAAGGAAAATTGTGGTTGGCACAGAAAGAGTACAACCCTTTCCTATATAAAGCATGGTTCCTGATGGGTAACGCCCAATTCCAGAAAGGTGAGTTCTTCGAAGCTGCTTCTACATTTGCCTATATCCAACGCCTGTATGCCACTAAACCGACTATCGTAGCGAAGGCGAGGGTACTGGAGGCAAAATGCTATGCAGAGATGGAATGGTTCTACGATGCTGAGGACTTGCTGAACCGTGCCCAAAGAGATAGTTTCCCCACCTCGCTCAATAGCGCAAAAGCTGCAATCCTAGCTGATTGTCAAATTCGTCAGCGACAATACGAGGAGGCTATTCCGAACGTGGTACAAGCCATCAAACGACAGAAAGGGTCGATAGAGAAAGCACGACTTTACTTCCTGCTCGGACAATTGTACCACCAGGTGGGTGAGGATGAGAATGCATATAAAGCATTCAAGAAAGTGTACTCGAAGAACCCACCATACGAATTGGAGTTCAACGCCAGAATCAAGCAGTCGGAGGTATTGTCGAAGGGACAGTCAAAACAAATGATTGCCAAACTGAAACGAATGGCAAAGAACTCCAAGAACAAAGACTATCAAGATCAGGTATATTATGCTATCGGTAATATCTGGTTAGCGAACGGGGATACCACACGCGCCATTTGGGCCTACAATGACGGAGTGGAAAAGAGTACCAGAAACGGCATCGAGAAGGGTGTGGTATGGCTCCGCTTGGGACAGCTCTATTGGGAACGCGAAGAGTTCGTGAAAGCTCAGGCCTGTTATGCAGGTGTGTTGAGCTTGTTCGATAAGGACAGAGAGGACTATAAGGAAGTAAACGAACGTTCAAGGATTCTTGACGAGTTGCTGCCTTATGCCTCAGCCGTGGAACTACAAGACAGTTTGCAGGAACTGGCCCGAATGGACTCTGTGGAGCGGACGAAGGTCATCAAGAACATCATCGAGGAATTGAAGAAGAAAGAAAAGGAGGAGGAGAAGAAGGCTGCTGAGATGGCAAACGCAACAAATCAGAACAGACCGGGCAACCAAAATCAGGCCAATCAGCAACGACCAGGCGCACAGAATCAAGCGACTTCACAATGGTATTTCTACAATGCTACAGCAATAACAAGCGGAAAGACAGAATTCCAACGTATATGGGGAACACGTCAGTTAGCGGACGACTGGCGTCGCAACAACAAGACTGTCTTAGCCATGGAGGAGGAAGAAAATGAGGAAGAAGAATCAGGCGACGAGGCAGAGACCGACTCGATTGGAGGTATGGATGTACCACAAGATTCGCTGGGCACAGTTATCGCTGATTCGACAGCAACTCCAAAAACGCCTTTAACGGAAGCTGAGCAGAAGGAGCTGGAGAAACTGAAGGAATATGAAAGCGACCCACATCGTCCTGAATACTACCTGAAAGACATCCCGTTCACGGAAGAACAAATGGCGCAATCGAACGCCAAGCTGGTGGATGGCCTCTACAACTCATCCATCATCTACAAGGACCGGATGGAGAACTTCCCATTGGCGGAACGCACGTTCCTACGTATCTGTACAGACTTCCCAGAGTTCGACAAAATGGCTGATATCTATTACAACATGTATCAGCTCTACTCTCGATTCGGCTATTCGGACGAAGCTGCTAACTATCGCACAAAGCTGATTGCGGAATATCCCGAGGACGAACATGCTAAACTCATTGCAGATCCGTTATATGAATTCAAAGGACGATACGGCAAACACATCGAGGACTCTATCTATCAAGTGACCTATGATGCATATGTGGCCGATGATTACGCTCAGGTAATTGCAAATGCCGACTATGTAGCCAAAGAATATCCTGACGGCGAAAACAGGGCCCGATTCATGTTCCTCAGTGCAATGAGCCGCCTGAGTCAAGGTGACGATAGCCGCTTCCTGACAGAGATGAAGGACATCGTGACCAACTATCCGAAGAGCACAGTAAGCGAACTGGCAGGACTCTATGTGAAAGGCTTACAAAACGGGCGTCTGCTGGCAAGCGGAAAGATGAACAACGGTTCGATTTGGGAACGAAGAAGCTATTTGGATGGTGATTCCATCGCAGGCGACACGCTGTTCTCTGAAGAAAAGAACTGCAACTGGATATTCGTCGTAGCATACGAACGTGACAGCATTAACGAGAACCAACTGCTATTTGAGATGGCACAATACAACTTCTCGAACTTCACCGTCCGTAACTTCGACATCGAGATGGAAAAGACGGAAGGTATCAGCTTGTTGAAAGTGAAGACCTTCATGAATTACGACGAAGCCTACATTTATCTGCATCGTCTCACCAACAACCGTGAGATGGCTCAGAAGATGGAAGGGCTGAAAATGTTTATCATCTCAGAGGACAACATGAAGAAACTGACACGCGGAATGAGCTACGCTGACTATTTCGAGTTCTACGATGAAGTATTCGACAGAGTAGGCAAACTGCAGATTGACGAGGGTCTGCTGGACGAGCCAGATGTGGAAATTCAAGACCCGGATGACCTCTATGAAATGGACAGCAGAGATATACCTGACGAAGAAGACGATAACGACAACTATATTTTCTGATGAACAACGGAACGCTTTTATGGGTAGATGATGAGATTGAACTGCTGAAAGCATACATCATCTTTCTCGAGAAAAAAGGATATGAAGTAGTCACGGCCACCAACGGACGTGACGCAATCGACATGTGCTCCGAACGGACATTCGACCTGATTTTCCTCGATGAGAACATGCCTGGTCTTAGTGGACTGGAAACCCTGACGCAGATAAAAGAAATCAACAGCACCATTCCTGTCGTAATGGTGACAAAGAGCGAAGAGGAGAACATCATGAATCAAGCAATCGGGTCGAAGATTGCCGATTACCTCATCAAGCCCGTGAATCCTAACCAAATATACCTTACCATCAAGAAACACCTCCACAAGAAGGATCTGGAGACAGAGGTGATGGATACCAGCTATCGCCAGAACTTCGGAAAGATCGGTATGCAAATTAACGACTCATACAGCCTGGACGAATGGAAGGATGTGTATCGCAAGTTAGTGTATTGGGAACTGGAACTCAGCACAACGAACAGCGAAATGACAGAAATGCTAAAGATGCAGAAGGCTGAAGCAAACCAAGGATTTGCCAAATTCATCAAGCAACACTATATCGACTGGATAGCCAATCCGGAATTACGTCCACTGATGAGTCCGGACATTTTCAAACGGAAAGTATTTCCGTTGCTTAACAATCAGGAAAAAGTGTTCCTCATCGTTTTCGACAATTTCAGATATGATCAGTGGAGGATATTCAGCCAGGAGTTAGCCAACGAATTCACCTTCGATGACGACCTCTACATCAGCATCCTGCCAACTGCTACCCAATATGCACGAAACGCCATCTTTGCAGGCTTGATGCCAATACAGATTGCCGATATGTTCCCAGAATTATGGGTCGACGAAGACGAGGAAGAAGGGAAGAACCTGAACGAGGCACCTTTGATTGAGACCCAAATACAACGCTATCGACGTCATGACACGTTCTCGTATACCAAGATTAACAACTCGGCAGAGAGCGAACGGTTGGTTCAGCAGTTCCACAGTCTGCTCAACAATGATCTGAACGTTATTGTGGTGAACTTCATCGATATGCTCTCACATGCACGTACAGAGTCAAAGATGGTGAGAGAACTGGCATCGGACGAGAACGCTTATCGCAGTATTACCGCCTCATGGTTCCGTCATTCACCTCTCCGTGAATTATTCACACTGCTCTCACAAACAGATGTAAAGGTGATCATCACCACTGATCACGGAGCTATCAAAGTGAGCAATCCGACGAAAGTGATTGGCGACAAGAACACCAATACCAATCTGCGCTATAAGCTTGGGAAGAACCTCAACTATAATAAAAAAGAGGTGTATGAGATGAAAGATCCGCAGAAAGCGATGTTACCATCACCCAACCTCAGTACGACGTACATTTTCGCTACTAACGATGATTTCTTCGCTTATCCAAACAATTACAATTATTACGTAAACTATTATCGCAATACTTTCCAGCATGGAGGTATCAGCATGGAGGAAATGCTGATTCCACTCATCACGATGGAAGGAAAGAAAAGAAGATAAAGATGCATATCACGATTTCATCAATAGAACAGATACAAGAGGCCGCCCATCAGTTTATC
This sequence comes from uncultured Prevotellaceae bacterium, assembly GCA_947303695.1. GTDB lineage: Bacteria > Bacteroidota > Bacteroidia > Bacteroidales > Bacteroidaceae > Colivivens. Next base: position 4,923 of record CAMYYX010000022.1, read on the forward strand.
GAAGCGATGGGTAATAGGAAATTGTTTGCCTTCTACGGGAAGATGGGGGTAGGCAAAACCACTTTCATCAAAGCCATATGCGAGCAAATGGGAGTAACGGATGTCATAAACTCCCCGACTTTCGCGATAGTCAACGAATATCTTGATGGAGACCAACGCCCCATCTACCACTTCGATTTTTATCGCATCCGCAAACCAGCGGAGGTGCTGGACATAGGGTTTGAGGACTATATCAACAGTGATGCTTACTGTTTCATGGAATGGCCAGAGATGATAGAAGGATTCCTTCCTGAGGAGACTGTCAAAGTCACAATGGAAGAGCAAGATGATGGTAGCAGAACGGTGACTTTTGATGATTGAAAACGAACAGAAAGAAACGATTCACAGATGGAAGATTTCATACACTTACACGTACATACCGAATACTCTATTCTCGATGGTGCATCGAAGATTCAGAAGTTGATTGACAAAGCTATTGCAAACAATATGCGTGGATTTGCCATTACCGATCATGGAAACATGTTTGGTGTGAAGGAGTATTTCGATCTCTGTAACAGTGTGAATGAAACACGAAAAAAGGATGGGCTTGAACCCTTTAAGCCTATATTCGGATGTGAAGTATATGTAGCTGCCAACAAGAAAGAAGGACGCGATAAAGATAAAGACAGCAGACGCTATCACTTGATTTTGTTAGCAAAAAACGAACAAGGATATCACAACCTCATCAAACTAGTCAGCCGTGCCTGGGTCGATGGATTTTACGGTAAGCCTCGTACAGATCATGATGATCTGAAACTGTTTCATGAAGGTATTATCTGCTGTTCTGCCTGTATCGCAGGAGAACTGCCAGCGAACATTCTACGCGATAATATCAAAGCGGCACGCGAGACAATAGAATGGTATAAGGATGTGTTTGGAGATGACTATTACATCGAACTTCAACGCCACGAAGTGAAAGACCCCAGTCAGTTTGCAAACCGCGAAACATTCCTCCTTCAGCAACGTGCAAATAGAGTCATGATAGAATTGGCAAGAGAGTATGGCGTAAAACTCATCTGCACGAATGATGTCCACTTTGTAAACGAAGAAGACGCAGAAGCCCACGACCACCTACTCTGCCTTTCTACAGGAAAAGATCTGGCTGATCCTACACGTCTTGTCTATTCCAAGCAAGAATGGTTCAAGACGAAGGAGGAGATGAACGAGATATTTGCTGATGTTCCTGAAGCATTGAGCAACACAATCGAGATATTCGACAAATGTACCATCTACAATCTGGACTCCGACCCAATCATGCCGTTCTATCCGATTCCTGAAGACTTCGGAACAGAAGAACAATGGCGGAAGAAATTCTCGAAAGAAGACCTGTATAAGGAGTTCACATGCGATGAAAACGGGGAAAATCCGCTTTCTCCAGAGGAAGGAGAGGCAAAAATCCACAAATTAGGTGGATACGAAAAACTCTACCGCATCAAGTTTGAAGCTGACTATCTGGCCAAGTTGACCTATGAAGGTGCAGAACGGATATATGGTATGCCTCTGTCTCAGGAAGTAGATGACCGCATCCGTTTCGAGTTGCACATCATGAAAACAATGGGTTTCCCAGGTTACTTCCTCATTGTACAAGATTTCATCAACGCCGCCCGAAACAAATTGGATGTCTGGGTAGGTCCTGGACGTGGTTCGGCAGCAGGTTCCGTTGTGGCGTATTGCTTGGGTATCACACAAATCAACCCTTTAAAATATGATTTGCTGTTCGAGCGTTTCCTGAATCCTGACCGTATCTCACTTCCCGATATTGATACCGACTTTGATGATGATGGACGCGGAAAGGTGTTACAATGGGTGATGGACAAATATGGTTCAGAGAACTGCGCTCATATCATCACTTACGGAACGATGGCCACAAAGAACTCCATCAAGGATGTGGCTCGTGTAGAGAAATTACCATTGGATCGTACCAATCAGCTCTGTAAAGCGATTCCCGATCGTCTGCCAGACGATGCAAAGATGAACGTACCCAACGCCATCAAATACACTCCATTGCTGCAAGAGGCTGAGTTCTCGCCGGATCCACGCGAAGCGAACACCATCAAATATGCGAAAGCCCTTGAGGGAACGGTACGCAACATCGGTATCCATGCCTGCGGATTCATCATCTGCCGTGATCCTATTTCAGATCATGTACCTATCAGTACTGCTGAAGACCCTGATTTTCCTGGCATCAAGACAGCCGTAACACAATACGACGGACATGTTATCGAGACGACAGGACTAATCAAAATGGACTTCTTAGGGCTGAAGACTTTATCAGAGCAGAAAGAGGCTGTAAAGAACGTCAAACTAACACGAGGTATTGATGTAGATTTGGCTCATATACCCATTGATGATGAGCTGACCTATCAGCTTTATCAGAAAGGACAAACTATCGGAACATTCCAATTCGAATCTCCTGGAATGCAGAAATACCTACGTGAATTGAAGCCTACGGTCTTTGAAGATCTGATTGCCATGAATGCCTTGTATCGTCCAGGGCCAATGGAAAAGATTCCAAACTTCATTGCCAGAAAGCATGGTCTTGAGGAGATAAAATATGATATCCCCGTGATGGAGAAATACCTCAAGGACACCTACGGCATCACTGTTTATCAAGAGCAAGTGATGTTGCTTTCACGTCAGTTAGCGAACTTTACCCGAGGTGAAAGTGATGCATTACGTAAGGCGATGGGAAAGAAGAAGAAGAAGATTGTTGATGCGATGAAGCCAAAATTCATCGAAGGCGGCAAGAAAAACGGTCACGACGAAGCAACACTGGAGAAGATTTGGGGTGAATGGGAGAAATTTGCCTCCTATGCATTCAACAAATCGCATGCTGCCTGCTACTCATGGGTAGCATATCAGACAGCCTATCTGAAAGCTCACTATCCTGCTGAGTTTATGGCAGCTCTATTGACCCGCAGACGTGATGATATCAAAGAAATCACGAAGTTGATGGACGAGTGCAAATCGATGGGCATAGCCACACTCGGTCCTGATATTAATGAGTCGTTTGTCAACTTTGGTGTGAACCAGAAAGGGGAAATACGTTTCGGATTAGCCGCTATCAAGGGAGTAGGCGAAAATGCCGCCCAATCCATTATCAACGAACGAATGCAAAATGGACCGTTCAAAGACTTTTTCGATGTGTTTGAGCGCATCAGTTTCAGTTCTCTAAACCGCAAAGCATTAGAATGCCTCATCTGGTCAGGAGCCTTCGATTCATTCAATGTTCCACGTGAACTTTTCTTTTCAGGCTCTGTGAATAACGAACCATTCCTCGACACGTTAATTCGTTACGGAAATAAGTATCAGGCAGATCAATCGGAAGCCTCGTTTGGTTTGTTTGGTGCAATGGAAGTAGAGACGGTACGTCCTGCAATTCCAACCGACATCTCTGTAATGAACAACATTGAGCGACTGAACAAGGAACGTGATTTGGTGGGGATTTATATGTCATCACATCCACTTGATGAGTATTCTTTTATCATCGAACACGTCTGTAACACGGATCTTGAAGAGTTGGCCGACCTAAAAAGTCTTCAGGAAAAATCGAAAATTACGTTTGCAGGAATTGTCACAGATATTACGACTGGCACAAGAGCAAAAGATGGAAAGCCTTATGGAAACGTAAAAATAGAAAGTTTCAAGAGTTCTTATACACTGAGACTCGTTGGAAAGAAATGGATGGATTTAAGACATCTGTTCAATGTCGACGAAGCCATTTATGTACAAGCTCAGGTGGTACAACCTTGGAAGACATCATCATATCTTGACCTTGTGATAACATCTGTTGACTTGTTATCAGAAGTGAAGAATCAACTGTTGGAACGGCTCACCCTTACGATTAATTTGGAAGACCTGACAACAGAACTAGCCAGCGAACTGATTGACTTGACTGAAAGGAATAAAGGCAAAACCCATCTGGAATTTGTTATCAACGAACCTGGCGCTCGCTCCATTGAACTGAAGACTGAACGTACGATTGAAGTAAGCCAAGAATTTGCACATTACATCAATAACCACCTTGATGTGATTGCCTTACAAGTGAACTAACTTTAACATTATACTTATATATGACACGTTCTAAACTTAACAAGAAACAACTGAAAGAGAAAGTGGTTCTATCAAGTCGTCCACGGGAGACATTCACACTCAAACAATTATTTAATGCGTTACGGCTTACGACTCATCCGCTGAAAATACTTTGTGTAGATGTCCTTAACGAATTAATCGATGAAGATCAGATATTCCGCAACTATGATGGGGAGATTGCTTATAATGGTAAGACCAAGCAGGTTGCTGAGGGTGTGTTCCGTTGTTTGGGACGACGTCGTAATCTCGTCGAGACAACAGACGGTTTGTCTGTATTTATTCATGATGATGATACCCTTCACGCGTTGAATGGCGATAAAGTCAAGGTGACGATATTTGCCAGTCGCAAGAAATCCGATCGACTGAATGGTGAAATCATCGAAATCCTCGAACGTAGCAACAAACCAATCGTAGGTGTATTGCAGATAAACCATGGAGTTGCTTTTCTGATTCATCCAGACGGTTCGTTACCATACGATGTGTTCATTCCTGAGAGTCAGTTGAAAGGAGGAAAGAACGGAGACAAGGCATTGGTGCAAATCATCGATTGGCCAGAGAATACTCGCAATCCAATCGGTGTGGTCAAAGATATATTCGGTAAGGAAGGCGAGAACGAGACAGAGATGCATGCCATCCTTGCGGAGTATGGATTGCCTTACACCTATCCCAAAGAAGTAGAACGTTATGCTGACAAGATTAGTGACATCATTTCTGCAGAAGAATTGGCTAAACGTGAGGACTTCCGCAACGTGACGACCTTCACCATCGACCCACGCGATGCAAAAGACTTCGATGATGCCCTCTCGATCCGTCCTTTGGAAAAAGGCCATTATGAGGTAGGCGTTCATATTGCCGATGTATCTCATTACGTATTGGAAGGTTCTGTCATAGACAAAGAAGCGCAACAGCGAGGCACTTCTGTCTATCTCGTCGATCGTACCATCCCGATGTTACCAGAACGACTCTGTAACTATATTTGTTCATTGCGTCCTGATGAAGACAAATTAGCATTTTCTGTCATCTTCGACATGGATGAAGATGCAAAAGTCTATAGTTCACGTATTGTTCATACCGTTATTCGAAGCAATCGCCGTTTTGTGTATGAGGAAGTACAAGATATCCTTGAACAGAATGGTGAAGCTGATGATATAGAAGGACATATTCCTGTGGCAAAGAACAAACGGACGGGTGAATATTGTAACGAACTTATTACCCTCAACAGGATGGCTCACAAACTGAAGGCAAACCGAATGTACACAGGTGCCATTGATTTCGATCGCGAAGAGATACGTTTCGAAATCGATGAGAAAGGTAAGCCGATCAGTGTCTATTTCAAGGTAGCCAAAGATGCCAATAAGTTGGTAGAGGAATTTATGTTGTTGGCCAATCGCACCGTAGCTGAGAGTGTTGGTAAAGTAAAGAAAGGACAAAAAGCCAAAGTACTCCCTTATCGTGTTCATGACCTGCCCGATCCAGGAAAACTCGATAATCTCGCTCAGTTTGTGAAGCGGTTCAAGTACAACATCATCACACAAGGATCACAGACCGAAGTGGCAAAAAGCATTAATAAACTGCTGATGGATGTTCGTGGTGATAAGATTCAGAACCTCGTAGAAAACGTATCACTTCGTGCGATGATGAAGGCGAAATATAGCACTCACAACATAGGCCACTACGGTTTGGCATTTGATTACTACACTCACTTCACCTCTCCTATACGTCGTTATCCCGACCTAATGGTTCATCGTCTCCTGACACGTTATGCAGAAGGAGGTGCTAGTGCAAGCCAGAAAAAGTATGAGGGGTTGTGTGAACACAGTTCAGCTATGGAGCAATTAGCCACCGCTGCTGAACGTGCTTCCATCAAGTACAAACAGGTAGAGTATATGAGCGAACGACTTGGCGAAGAATACGATGCGAAAATCAGCGGTGTTACTGAGGCTGGTATCTATGCAGAAATCAACGAGAACCACTGCGAAGGTTTCATTGCCGTACGTTTCCTTGCCTCAGACGAAACGTTCGACTTCGACGACAAGAGCTACTGCCTCATTGGCCGGAAGTCTCACCACCGCTTCTCAATTGGTGATGAGATACGCATCAAAGTAGCAAGGGCAAATTTATTCCACAAGACTCTCGACTTCGATTTTATCAAGAAATATAGCAAGTAAAACCATGAAACATCTTCTCGTTCTCGCTGCTACGTTTTGTGCAGCCACATCCCTTTGGGCAGTTGACAAAGCAACCATCATCGTTAGCAATTCTCTCAACACACCACGAAGTAACGAATTGGTCGAGGTTGATGTTAAACTGGTGCAGGATAAACTCGATGGAATCACGGCTTTCTACATCACAGATGCGGATGGCAAGGAAATCCCCAGTCAATTAACTTATGACGGAAAAGTGATTTTCCCCGTAGGGGTACCTGCCAAGGGTAAGTCCATCTACTATGCCAAGAAAGGTCAGCCATCTAAATACGAACCACAAGTCTTTGGTCGCCAGTTCCCAGAACGAGTGGACGACATCGCTTGGGAAAACGATCGTGTAGCCTTTCGCTGCTACGGACCAGCACTACAGCGTAACGGAGAACGTGCATGGGGCTATGACGTATGGAACAAACGCACATCAAAACTAATCGTAGAGGCACGTTATGCCAGCGAACTCAATCCTGACATGCAACGAGCAATCAGTAAACTACGCAGTATTGGCAAAGATGATCTTGCCGACGATGTCTACAATGCCATCAGTTATCATGTGGATCACGGAAACGGTATGGATTGTTACAAGGTTGGCCCTACACTTGGATGCGGCACAACTGCACTCATTGTAGGTGACAACATCGTCTATCCACGCTGTTATAAGACCTATGAAATCCTCGACTGCGGCCCACTTCGTTTTACTGTCAAACTCATTTACGGAACTGAAAAGATCGATGGAATGGAGGTTTTTGAGACTCGCATCATTAGTCTTGATGCAGGTTCCCACCTCAACAAGGCCATCGTCAGCTACGAAGGTCTGACCAAGGAGATGCCAGTAGCTGTTGGTATCGTTATACATAACGAAAACCCTAATGCGTATGTGCTGAACAAAGATGACGGATATATGGGATATGAAGACCTTGGCGACCCCACACAATACAAAGAGAAATATCGTGCCACTCAAAACCAAGACTTCGGAAAAATCTATGTTGGCACCGTCTTCCCTCAACCCATCAAAGAGATGAAGTTCAAATCCGAGAACGGTCTTCCAGGAGCTAACGGCCATATTTTGGCCATTTCAGCGATAAAGGCGAACACATCTCTCACCTATTATTTCGGCTCAGGATGGGATCGCAACGAAGAAACCAATATCTATTCCCTCAATACATGGGAAGCCTACCTCAATCAATTTGCCCATCAAGCTAAAACTCCGCTCAAAATAACTGTGAAATAATAACGAACTCATTATGCAACGACCTCGTCCATTATCATTTTTTTGTTTAATACTGTTGTACCTGTTAATGGGTCTCACTGCTGTTGCTCAGATTCCGAATATCTTTATTTCAGATATGCCTAATCTGAGTAAATTGCCAGTTAAGGAAGTGACAGCCATCTGTCAGGACAAGGAAGGTTATATGTGGTATGGTACGAGCGACGGACTATGTCGAGATGACGGTTATAATATCCGAGTACTGCGTTCCGACTTTCACACACCAGGAGTTTTGGCACGTAACCACGTCAACAATATCGCAGTTGACGACAACGGTCATATCTGGTTCAGTACGAGGAAAGGTATCTATATTCTCGACAAACACACATTTAAGGTATGGCCGCTTACCATTGACAATTTCGACCAAGCTCCTTATGCCTTAATCTGTCACACAAAGGATGACCACATCTGGATTGGTGGCTTCAATATGCTGTATGAATTCAACAGTGACTGCGAACTAATTGAAAAACGTGAATTGAAGGCAGGTGTGGCAATGTTTTACGAAGACAGTCGCTCAAACCTGTTTATGGCAGTATTTGATGACGGCATCTATTGCAAGCCCGCGGGTACAAACGACTTTCATCTGGTAGTTCCTAACATCGTCCCCAACTGCATGACAGAGGATCACAGGACAGGAGGATATCTATTTAGTCAAGATGGTTTATTCGAGATGGTTCCTGACCCAGGGAACAAACAACCTGTGTCTCACTATACGCTCACAAGACTTCCAAAGCCAAAAGACGAGACAGGACGTGAAGTGCCTTTCTTCACACGCATTGTTCAAGATGATCACATGCATTACACATGGTTGATGTCGTATTATCGTGGTCTTTTTGTTCTTGATGAGGAAGGCCATCAGGTGGAATTACCGGCCAACCTGCGCCAGCACAACAGTAGCACCATGAATTGTCTGTATAAAGACCACATGGGGAGGTTATGGATTTCTGGGTTTAATACGGGTTGTCAGGTGATCAGCTGGAACGAGGAAGGTATTTCAGGAATTGATATGGGTGCTTTCCAACGTCAGACAGGATTAGTTCCTGCCGTCATGCAGCTATATAAAGATGCTGACAATGTATACTGGATCTATCAGGACCGCAGAGGATTGTATCTATATAATCCTCAAACGGAAACTGTATCACACTATTTTGACAATCCCGAATTAAGACCTTTTGCACTCTATCAAATCCGATGCATCACACCGTCTCACGAGCCTAACATGATATGGGTGGCATATTATGGTAACCGTATTGTCTGTCTGCAACGCCAGGGGATGCAATTCCATTTGACGAAGTCTTTCACTTTGGATGATTACTCCAATGATTCCGGTGAAATCGATTGTATGGAAGAGGACAGCAAAGGGAATCTTTGGATTGGAGCACAAAACGGAACGTTCAGATATAACATCAACAGCGGAACAGCCAGCCAGATTACCGAAGTTGAGGGACAAGTAGCTTCAATTGAGGTGTTACCCAACAATCAGGTGTGGTTTGCCATGAAGGACGGAGGGCTAATTCGTTACAACAAACAAAAGTCGGAAAAGATAGAAACAACGTTTGGCATCAACACCTTTGCTGATGACGGACAAGGCCATCTATGGATTGCGTCGTCAGAAGGCGAAATCATCAGATACGACATCAATGAACGCACTTTTACGGACTTCACCACTACTTGTGGAATGGAAGGAAACGTCATCAACGACATCCTCGCAGACAGTAAAGGCAACGTTTGGATTATCTCCAACCAGCAGATACGCATCTTCGACCAGCAGACAAGTGCTTTGCGTAACATCTCGACAGCTGACGAAAATGTGGAGATGCAACGTTTCTTACCACATGCTGTGTATTACGACAAAAAGTCGCAGATGGTCTATTTAGGTGGCATACCTGGCATCACAACTGTCAGCACATCCATCATGCAAAGAAAACGTCGCATGCCTTTCAATTCTTCTTATGTAGAGACGAAGGTGCACATCACAGATATCCGTTCAGCCAATAACAGCATCTGGTTTGACTCGCTACGTCATCAAAATGCATTCATTCTCTATCCTGAAGACCATAATATCGAAATCAGCTTCTCCAACCTCAATATCCTGAACACGGCCACCACTCGCTATGCCTACAGATTACTGGGACTGAGCGACGAATGGATTTATCTTGTGCCTGGCAAGAACGAAGCCACCTATAATAACCTGCCTAAGGGCAGCTATACCTTCCAGGTCAAGACGATGGACGAGAATGGTATGTGGAATGCAAAATACACAGAACTGGATATCTATCGCGAGCCAGCATGGTATGAGACGTTTCTTGCCTATCTCTGTTACATCCTGTTAGGACTCTCGTTGCTGCTGTATATTGCCTATCGCTATCAGCAACGTGTCAAACAACGCAACGAGAAGAAGATGGCCGAGCAGTTGGTTCAGACCAAACTGAGCTATTTCACGAACATCTCGCACGAGTTGCTGACACCTCTTGCCGTTATATCGAGCATCAACGAAAGCATAGAGCCTACAGATGTGAAACAGGAAGAGAAACAGATGCTGATAAGTTCAAACATCTCACGCCTGAAACATCTGCTGCAACAGATATTGGACTTCCGTAAGGTAGAGACAGGAAACCTGAAACTCTACGTTGAACAAGGCAACCTCAGTCAGTTGATTGACCAACGTTGTAAGGAGAGTTTCATCCCGTTGGCACAAAGTAAAAACATACAGATCAACATCGAGAAACCCTTTGAGGATATCATTGGCTATTTCGACGTAGACAAAATAGACAAGGTGCTCTTCAATCTCGTTTCGAATGCTATCAAGTATTCAAATTCCAACACGAAAGTCACAATCCGCCTTCAGATGCTCGACTCACAGATCGTAAGTATCGCAGTGGTAGATGAAGGCTTTGGAATCGACTCGCGTGACCTGCAGAAGATATTCAGTCCATTCTACATCTCGCAACCGATGGCCCGAGGACGCGTTAATCTGACCTCGAACGGTATTGGATTGTCGCTAACCAAAGATTTGATTGAGCTCCATCATGGGTCAATCCAGGTACAGAGCCAGCGTGGACATGGTTCGACGTTCACCATCCAGTTCCCAATCAACTATGAGGCCTATTCTTCGCACGAAATCAAAGATAGGCAGCAAGATGAACAGATAGGCCTGCTGAAGAAAGAGATATCTCAAATGCATATCAATCGTCATCCTGCAACAGACCTATCACTACTCATTGTGGAGGATAATGTCGATATGCTGACAGCCCTCGACGAATTGCTTTCAAAACAATACCACACATTTACGGCTACCAATGGTCGCGAAGCACTGGAGGTTGTCAAGCAACATCCTGAGCTGCAGTTTATTGTGTCGGACATCAGTATGCCCGATATGGACGGACTCACATTGTGTCGCGAGTTGAAAAGCGACATCAACACCAGTCACATGATTATTGTGATGCTCACAGCCATGATATCGAGCGAAAACCAAGTGGAGTCATACAATGCAGGAGCAGATGCCTACCTACCCAAACCATTCGAATCCAAAGTGCTGAATGCCCTGCTCACCAACTTGTGGAACCAACGTCAATCTCGTCAGCAGGCATTCCGCAAAAATCCTGATACCCTGTCGACAAGCGAACTGGAACTGACTGACATCGACCAAGAGTTTATCGAAAAGGCCATCACGGTTGTTCAGCAGAACATCAGCAGCCCACAACTCGATGTCGAGTTTCTGGCATCTGAACTCTGTATGAGTCGTTCGACATTGACCCGCAAGCTACGTTCTGTCACAGGCGACACACCGCTCGACTTCATCAAATCTGTGAAGCTGAAACACGCCTATCGTTTGCTCCAGCAGCATCGTTATTCTGTCATCGAGGTCATCGAAGCAGTAGGATATAACGACCGGCACACATTCAGCCAGTCCTTCAAAGACATGTTTGGTGTCACACCCAGCAAGGTATGACACCAAACACATATCTATTATTAAGAGAGCTAACAGCTATTTTACGTTACCTACTTTGATGAGGTACTCTGCAATCTGAACAGCATTCAGAGCTGCACCTTTCTTGATTTGGTCGCCTGAGAGCCAGAAAGTAAGTCCGTTTTCGTTTGCAAGGTCCTTGCGAACACGTCCTACATAGACATCGTCCTTACCTGCAGTAAAGAGAGGCATAGGATAAGGCAGTCCTTCCATCGTTTCTTTCGATGGGTCAACATTGGCTTTTGCACCTACCAAAGCAGGATTATCAATCAAAGTGACACCTTCAGCAGCAGCAATTGCCTTCTGAGCTTCCTCTACAGAGATTGGACGCTCTGTCTCAACCCATACAGCTTCGCTATGAGCACGGAGTGAAGAAATACGTACACACATTGCTGAACAATTGGCATCAGTATGCATGATTTTCTTTGTCTCGTTGAACATCTTCATCTCTTCCTTTGTGTAGCCATTATCCTGGAACACGTCAATCTGTGGGATGACATTATATGCCAACTGGTAGGCAAACTTGCTGACAACAGGATCTTTTGACTCTGCAAGCGCCTTATATTGTTCCTGAAGTTCTGCCATCGCAGCAGCTCCTGCACCTGAAGCACTTTGATAAGATGCTACATGAATGCGCTTGATGTGTGAAAGGTTCTCGATAGGTTTGAGGACTACTACCATCATGATGGTGGTGCAGTTTGGATTGGCAATAATGCCACGAGGACGGTTCAATGCATCTTCTGCATTACACTCAGGCACCACGAGAGGCACATCGTCACACATACGGAAAGCACTTGAGTTGTCGATCATGACTGCTCCGAACTTGGTGATGTCTTCAGCAAACTCCTTTGAGGTACCTGCACCTGCAGATGTGAAAGCAATATCTACACCTTTGAAGTCGTCACCATGCTTCAACAACTGAACTTCATATTCCTTACCGCGGAAAGTGTACTTTCTGCCTGCACTACGAGTTGAACCGAATAAAACCAAATCATCAATTGGGAAATTTCTCTCATGAAGGACTTTCAGGAACTCCTGTCCTACAGCGCCACTTGCGCCTACAATTGCTACTTTCATGTTCTCTGTATTTATTTTGCGGGTGCAAAGGTAGTAAAAATTTACGATTTGACCATTTACTATTTGCTTTTTTCTTCAAATCTTCAATTTTCAAATCTCCATTCTTTCATTTTTTCAATTTTTCTTTGGCTTAGTTGCCAGCTCCGAGAGATGACGGCTCGCCAAGGCGACGGGGTGTGCCCCATGGGCACGTCGCATGCGACATTGGGGATATTAAACCCTTAAACTCTTAAACTTCTTAAACTCTTGAACCCTTTAATCCTTCTTGCATTTTTCATTTTCCCCCTTTGTATATAGCAAACAGGAGCGCTGTGTGTTACAACGCTTCTGTTTTCGTTTAGAGAGTCTCTTACTTCTTCCCTCTCATGTCAGGAACCTGTCCCCGTGACACTAAACCGATACTCAACGGCAGGCGACTTGGCAGTCTGAAGATACGCCACACTTACC
>CAMYYX010000023.1 GCA_947303695.1 uncultured Prevotellaceae bacterium
CCATACGCTTGAACATCTCGTCGAAGTCCACCTCGTGACCGTCGAACTCAGGACCGTCAACACATACGAACTTCGTTTTGCCACCTACAGTGATGCGGCAAGCACCACACATACCCGTTCCGTCCACCATAATGGTGTTCAACGAAACATCAGTAGGCACGTTGTATTTCTTTGTCAGCAAGCAGCAGAACTTCATCATGATGGCAGGGCCGATGGCAAAACACTTGTCCACCTTCTCGCGCTGGATGACCTGCTCGATGCCCACAGTTACCACACCCTTCTGACCGTATGAGCCGTCGTCGGTCATGATGATGACCTCGTCAGAGTGCTTGCGAACCTCATCCTCAAGGATGATCAGTTCCTTCGTACGTCCAGCCAATACACTGATGACGCGGTTTCCAGCCTCCTTCAGCGCTTTGATGATAGGTAACATAGGAGCGACACCCACACCTCCTCCGGCACATACCACTGTACCGAATTTCTCGATGTGAGTAGCCTGTCCCAGTGGACCTACCACGTCTGTGATGTAGTCGCCTACATTCAGGTGACAAAGCTTCGTAGAGCTGTATCCCACGGTCTGCACCACCAGTGTGATGGTACCTTTCTCCACATCGCTGTCGGCGATGGTTAATGGAATACGTTCACCCTTCTCGCCAGTACGTACAATTACGAAATGGCCTGCACGGCGTGACTTAGCTATAAGTGGTGCTTCAACTTCCAGTTTGAACACCTTTTCACTGAATTGCTGTTTGCTAACAATCTTGTTCATTGTCGAATCCTTTTATTTTCTTTTATTGTTGTGTTTAACTATAACCTTAGTATATACGCGCCAGCGTGTGTATTGGCTGCAAAGGTACGAAAAAATATCCAATAACTATTTACGAATAACGAATTTTCTCCCTTTTTCCCTGTTTTGCTTTCTTCGGAAGTTAAAAAGGAGTGGTGCTCAGTGCATCGCATCATATTTAGTTGAAGGAGTGATGACTCACTGCTTCTTATGCTTGAGAATGTTGATGACACTTAAGGTGATTGCGATGAGGAGAAATAAGGTAAACGTGATATGGTGGATGAGAGGGGAGGAATACATGAATTGGTAAAGCTGGGGCATACCAAAGATGCGAAACAGCAGACAAATGAGGTAGATGGCTATGTGTCCGAGGGTCTCAATCAGGAAAAAATTGATGAGAAACTGCACGATTTCGTTATTTGTCTTGAACCATTTCATGTCGATGGGATGTCGTTATGTGTTATCTGCTAAGCGGATTTAGTGCACAAATGTAAGGAAAATTGGCGAAAAAACAATTTTTTTTGTTGAAATATTTGGTGAAATTAACAATTTGTTATAACTTTGCACTCAAATTATAGTTTATTATTTATCACATAGTATTAACTTTTTAAATTTTTATTATCATGACATTTGGTGAGTCAATCAAAACTTGTTTCAGCAAGTTCGTAACTTATCAGGGACGTGCTTCACGTTCAGAGTATTGGTGGTTCCAGTTGTTTAACCTTCTTACTTGTGGTTGTGCAGGTGTAGGTTCACTTCCAGCAACAGCAGTAGCAATCCGTCGTCTCCACGACACTGGTCACTCAGGATGGTGGATTCTTTGCCCAATCGTTCCTATCTTCTTCATCTTCGGAAAGTCTCAGGAAGGTGACAACAAGTGGGGTCCTCAGCCAGAATCATAAGATATTATACATATCAAAAGAATGGTGCTACACTATGTGTGCGGCACCATTTTTTATTTGCGGTTGCAGAGTTGGCTGAATGGGCAGCGTTCACAAACTTCTGTGTCGGCGGTTTGTGTGAACGGTGTATCGACATCGTAGATCTCGGCGAGTAGGGAAGAGAGTCGCTGGTGGAACTCTTCGTGACACTGTTGCTGATAGTCGGTGATATGTTCTTTATCCAAATGAATGCCTGGCTTCTCGGGATTCATTTGACGCTTGATATACAGCAATGTTGGCATGATGGCAGGTAAGGATTCTCCCTTGTCGAGAGCTATCGCCATGCGGACTTCACTATAACAGAAGGTCTGGAAGATGTGGCCCGAACGGTTCTTGGACGGTGTGAAGAGATCTTCAATGGTATTTGCTTTCTTCTCTTTAATGGAGGTCTTGTAGTCGACGATGCGATAATGACGAGTACCATTGAGAGTGACTATGTCCTCACGGTCGATGATTCCTCCAATTGTTTGTGAGCATTGGCGTTCATTGCTCTCGAAGTGGATGTCGTGATAATACTTCTCCTCAATAGACAGGATAGTGAGGGGAGCGAGCTGGTAGTCATTCTTGAGCTGCTTCTCCATATAGCGAGCAATGACCTCATGATTGAGCAGCTGGGTGCCGTTGAGGTCGAGTGTGAATTGATCGTTAGCCACCAGTTGCTCGTTGATGTTGAACATCTTACATGCAAATCCCTTATCGACACAGCGACGGATGTGTTGGTGTCCCTGTTTTGTGATGGTGAGAGTGCCATCAGTATCGTTGATATAGTGTAGGAAGAACGAACGGTCAAGTTCCACACCGATTTTATCTTTATAGAACCATTCCATAGCATTGTGGAAGATACTTCCAAACACATTGTCGGCTACATCCTCGTTGATTTCCTCTTCCTCCCGATAGCCGCAGATATACTGAAGAAAGAAGCGGAGCGGACAGTCAAGGTATGTGTTGAGAGCGGATGGGCTAAACGATTTGATTTCTTCAAGGGCTTTGCGTACCTTGTTGCAGGATTTGTCAACAGATATTTCAAATCTCTTTTCGGAAGATTCCGAAGTTGTCGTGTCTGGTGCTGTAGGGTTAGTAATCGCAAACTCCTGTAGAGTGGATTCGGCTGACAGAATGCGCTCTTTCTCGTATTTCAGCTGCATCATAAAACGGCTCATCTCACCTCGATGAAGTCCGTCTGTCGACTCATTGTACACAAGTGTGATATGCTTGGCTCGTTGGAGCAGACGATAGAAATAATAGGCATATAGTCCTAGCTGACGTTCTGCTGTCGTCATGTCGTTAGCTTTGCGTAGGAAATGGAGGATGAATGAGGTGTGTGAAGTGTTTTTAGGTAGCATCCCTTCGTTGACAGAAAGCATGATGACATTATCAAAATCGAGGTTACGTGTTTCCAGAATCCCCATGAGCTGAATGCCGATGGCGGGTTCACCATGGAACGCGATGCTCTTGCTGCTGATGGCTTGGCGGATGAGATGTATCAGTGTGTCGAACGAAGTGAACTCAAGACCATGGTTCTCTATTAGGTCGCAATAGTTGTTGATCATGGTCCATGCTGCATACATTGCTTCGGAATAGAGTTCGGACGAAAGTTGTTGGAGTTGCACCTCGCTCTTCGATAGTTGGATAGCTACTCTCTGAACGATGTTAGCCGTATGCTTCAAAACACCAAGATGATCGGTCGGAGGTGCGGCAAACACATCTTCGATGAACTCTCCCTTAAAATCACTCACATAAGGGTAGGTGGTGTTTTTGTGACGGAACTGTGTCATGAGGTCGAGTGCCCCTTGTTTGTTCATCATCATCATATACGGATGCTGCAACACCTTCTCTGCATAGATGTAGCGCCATTTCCCTTCTGATGTCTTCTTCGATACACCCATCCAACCACGGAAATAGAGGTCGAGCAGTGAAGTGACGAAACTGGCCACAGGTGTGCTCTGCATGGGATAACCCATCGTGATGTTAAGTAGTGTGGGTTGTTGGTTGGCTCCATAGGTGGAAGGAATGGCACGGAGCGTAGGCATCAGCAGTTGCTCGTCGCAAAGAACGACGGCTGTCTTGTTGAGCGGTTCGTCTGCCTTCAATGTCTTTTGCAACCATTCATTTACATACTGGCATTGTGCGTTATCGGTCGATGCTGCTACGAACTGGATGTCTTTCTTCTCTCTGAACCCTTGATAGGTCTCAGGACTATTGGAGAGGCTGTTACCGAAACGTCTGATGTTTTCGTTAATGAACATACCTGCCTCGAATGGGGAATTGGCCTTGTTGTACACTTCGTCGTAATCCCAATAGAAGCGGACGTCGCAGTTTTCGCGTAGGAAGAGGAACAGTATCTTATCTGTTTGGTTGAGCACATTGAAACCGACGATGGATACATGGCTGTAGCGCGAAAGAATGATTTCGCGTAGTGTCCCGTCATCCTTACCTTCCTTCAGCTGTTCAGCAATCGTACGTTTCATCATGCCGTCGTAAGCCAATCCTTTCTTTTGTAGGCTCGAGCGGAAGGTGTGATAGATGTCTGACATTGCGTTCCACATGTGTAGGTAGCGCTTGTGTAGCTCGGTAATGGCATCCGTGGAGAAGTTGTTGAACAGCCGTCGGATGACCTGTTCCTGCTCTTCGTCGATAAAGTCGAAGTTGGTCAGTTTCTCAATGTCAGTGATATTGATGAAGAGCGACTTTGCATCAACCATGTTGTTGTCGATGTCCTCGAAGTCGTTGAGCAGAATCTCTCCCCATGAGTAGAATTGGTCGAAAGTCTCTTCGCTTTTGGTCACCTCGACATATGCTTTGTAGAGGTAGTAAACAAGGAGCGACTTGTCTGCGACCGTAAGTTGGCTCAGTGCCAGATAAATCTCGCTAATGGTGGTATAGTGGGGTGCCCAGAAGGGAGGGGTGATGTAGTCGGTTAGGTATTGGTTGAAGAACAGACAGGCACGCTTATTGGGAAAAACCACGGTGTGGTCTTGCAACATGATGCCGTCTTGCTGATTTGTCCGTTCTACCAAATCACGGGCCACTCTACTTAGAAATTCTTTCATTTTAACCTTCCTCTTTAACTATCTCGTTGTCCTTCAGATACCAGATGTATCCATGTACGTTGTGCATACCCATTTCCCTTAACAAACGGATGTACTTACGTACCTGCCATTGATGCTCATCACATTTCTGCCCTGTCTTGTAGTCGATAACGATGGTTTCGTTGTCGTTATAGATGACTCTGTCGGGACGTTTCGACAGGGCAATGCCGTCCTTTACGGTGATGATGCTGGATTCGTTGAGTACTTTCCATGAAGGGTCGAACCACTTGCGTGCCTGTGGGTTGCTCATGAGTTGGTCGACGATTCGCTCCATCTCATCCGCAAATACCTTGTCCTTTAGCACTCCCTCTTGACGCAGTTGGTTCATCACCTTCGGAATATCGTTCATATCGTGTATGGATTCAAAGATCTTATGTACCACAAGTCCTTTGCTGATGTACGACATCTCACCCTCTTCATGGTCGGCGACAAACTCCTTGGAGTGGTTCGACTGACGGAACGCTACTTTCATCTCGCTGTCCCGATAGTCGATTTCAATGCTGTTTCCATGTTCTTTGTTGTCGCAATGCGGTACGATGCTACCCATAGGTAATGTCAGACCCTCTGTAGCATTTCTGATGACATCGTATGTGGTATATTTACCAATTTCTTCGTCGTTCTTTTTGTTTGTTTTTTTACAGACTTTTTTGTCTGTAATAATGAAGAGGTTGTGAACGGCACGTGTGAATGCTACATACAGCAGGTTGAGGTTGTCCACATAGTTCTTCATCTGTTCCTGTTCGTATTGACGACTAAAATCCGATTCGTGGAGGTCGTTATTGAATTGCACAGGAATCACTGGCAGATGTTCTTTGTCATTGTGCTTACACCAGATTATAGACGTCTTACCTCCCATATTCCAATTACAGTAGGGGATAATCACGGTGTGAAACTCTAATCCCTTCGACTTATGAATTGACATCAGCTGAATACCGTTGATGCTCGATGCTGGTATCGTCTTTTTGTGTAGTGTCTCTTCCCAATAGTCAATTAGTCCGTGCAGGTCGGCACCCTTATCTTCGACGAATGCTGCCACTTCGTCCATGAAGCAGAACAAATAGGGCGACTGTCCCTTCATTGTATCTAATCCGAAAAGCCGATGCAACTCTACGCATAATTCATACAGCGGTAACACCTGAAGCTCCTCCATACGACTGACAAATCCTTCAGGCAGTAAGTTCGCCCATTCTGATTCTGTTGCCTGAAGCACTTGCGCGGCATTCGTACCTGTCACATGGTTTCCACAGACGAGAGTCTGATACTTCATCGCCAATGTCATGTATAAGAATAGATGGAACGGCATTTTCCCATTTTCATTTACCCCGTCCGTGAAGTTGGATATCACCTTCATGGCGAGTATCATAATGGCCAGCGCATCTGATGAATCAAGTTGATAAGCTTCGTTGCTGACTACACTTACTTCCGGCATCATGTTCTTCAGGTGGTTGGATATCGCCTTCAAGTTTTCGTTGGTGCGTGTCAGAATCGTTATGTCATTGGCTTGAACGTGTTGGTTGTAAATCAGGTCGCGGACAATGCGTTCTACTTCATCCAACATGGCGTCTCTGTCCGTGCTCTCCGTTGCTTCAGCTTCTTTCTTATCATCTTGGTTGAGATTAACGACTTCCACGTATCCGCATCCGGCATGTCGTTCATCTAGTTTCTGTTCCACTTCGTTGTAAGCCGTCTCAATCTCTTGTGCGTCAGTCGAATCTGGAAACTGGTTGCGGAAGTAGCTCGCTACATCCTTATAGGCTTTCGTGAAGAATTTGTTGTTGAAATCGACAATATGTTCATCGCTACGACGGTTAGTGTCCAAAGCCTTCTGCAGACTCTCTTCGTCAATCACATCCTTGAACACCACGTTCTTTCCAATGTTATTCAAGATGCTCCAGTCGCTGTTACGCCATCGATAGATGCTCTGTTTTACATCACCCACGATCAGGCACATGCATCCTCGATCGATACATTCCTTGATAAGTGGTATGAAATTCTTCCACTGCAGTTCGCTCGTATCTTGGAATTCGTCGATCATGATGAATTTGAATGACGAAGCAGCCTTCTCGTAGATGAACGGGATGTCGTTTCCGTTGATAATTTCATTCAGTTTATAGGCCGTGTCAGCAAGAATGAATCGATTGGTCTCGTTGTTGATTTTGCGTAAGGTCGCATCGACCATCCCCAACAGACTCATCTGGTTCAGATGACGCAGAATGGCATTGATGGTGTTTTCTTGTCTGCGAAGGTCGAGCTCGCGATTCATCATTTGCTGGAACACCGGCTTGTGAATGCGGTTCAACTCCTCATTCTTCAACCAATCGGTATCGGGATTGGCAACCCAGGCAGCTGGAATGCGGGGTACTTCGCATTTGGCAATTTTCGGGAAGAATGCATAAACTCCAGTTCCTCCTCTTATGAAATATGAGGAATCAAGTGCATATTGTTCGCAATAGTCAATAAAGGACTGTGCATTCTGACGGTGCTCGGTTTGAATCGAATCGAGTTCCTGTTGTAATTCGTGTTTGTATTTCGTGTAGAAGCCTTTTTCTGAGGTCTTTTCGTTGATTGCCTTCTCGTGCTGGAGGTATTGCTCATTGAAGATGTTGCGGCTGAAATCGGCCACTTCTGCTTCAATCTTCCAGTTCTTGTCTTCTTTGTTGATATTGTCCTGTACATATGCCAGTACGGCTTTGTACACACTATCATCTTTGTTCATCCACTCAATCATTTTGTGTACAGCATCAGCCAGCGCCTCCTCCTGATTCAAGTCGATTCGTAGGTTGGCAGTCAGGTTGAGTTCGTGAGCTAAGTCGCGGATGATGCTTTGAAAGAAAGAGTCGATGGTCTCGATGCGGAAATGGCTGTAGTCGTGTAGTATGTGTGACAAAGCTCTCTGACATGTCTGCCGGATATCATTTTCCGTCTTGGAGCCTTTGAACCTTTCCATCAGCACATTCAGGTATATGCCAGCATTTGGATTGTTTGTGGCGATACCATGCAGTGTGTCAACTATACGTGTCTTCATCTCGTTTGTGGCCTTGTTGGTGAAGGTCACAGCGAGAATGTGCTTGTAATTATCCGGATTGTCAATGAGTAGGCTGATGTATTCAATGGTCAATGTAAAAGTCTTCCCACTTCCAGCCGACGCACGTCCCACTTTTAGTTTTCCAATGTTAGTCATGACGGTCGAGGTTTAGAAGTAACAGAAGTTTGTAAAAATCGAATACACGGAGGTTGGGATTTGGGCTGCATAAGTTATCTCGCATTTCCTGCCTTGTTAGAGAGAAAATGCATCGTAGTAATGGCGCAATATGCCAGCGTTTAAGTTTCCGCTCGTGAGTGAGTAGTCGTGAGTATCCTTCCATCTTCTCACGTATTTCATATAAAGTGGCGATAGCTTCCTCGGTCTTTTGTACAAAGGCAGCGTTCGATTCGAAATGAGCGAATCCCACAGGATTGTCGATATTCGTAACCTTGATGCCACAATCAGCTAACTGTTTGCCGTAGAGTACATCTTCGTACCCATAATGGCGAATGCTTTCGTCCAATGGGTGCGACAGGAACAGTTGACGAGTTATCATGAAGTTTGATGTATGGAAATCATGGTTCGTGTCCGTGTCGTCGTTGTGTTTGCGGTTCAGTTGTCGTGCTCGACGTTCATAACGATAACGCAGATTGTTGTTCCATTTGTCATCTTCTTCTACCACATATCCTCCCTGACAAATGACGGCATCCGTCGTCAAATAACGTTGAACGTATTCTGAGGAAAAAATGCTCATGTGGCTGTCTATAAATAACAATCTATCTCCTTGTGCCTTTTGTGCCAAAAAGTTCCTAACACGACTACGGCCAATGTTGTCTTCTAATCGAATAAAAGTGCTATGGCTCAGAGACTCCACGGAATTTTGTACAGTTTGCCACACAACATCCCCCTTCGAACCATCATCGACGACAATGATTTCGTACTCCAACTGCTCGTTTTGAGCCAAAGACTCACATTGTTGATGCAAAGCAGTCACCAACTCACTACAATCATATTCATAAGTGGGAATCAAAATTGACAACATCGCGTAGCTTTTTACTCAAAAAGAAGGGTTACGGCTACGAAGTTACAACTTTTTTTGAAAAGTAAAGAAGAAAAGTGTGAAAAAACACAAAAAAAGTTTGTTGCATAAAATAAATATATTAACTTTGCATCGAACTCAATAAGTATTCAAAAGAGTTAGGTAATTTTCAGAGTTATAACCCTTAAAACAAATTAAAACGATGATTCACATTGGACAAGCAATTGAGGCTGAATTAAGAGAGCAAGAGCGTACAGTTTCTTGGCTTTCACGCCGTTTAGATTGTGATAGGACAAAAATCTATCAGATTTTCCACAAGCCTGCTATTAAGACCGACATGCTGATGAAGATCAGCCTTGTTTTGAACAAGGATTTCTTCAAGATGTTGGATGATGAGTATAAGGCAGAACTGAAGGCGAAGAAATAACTAATCTTTCGTTACGAATGAATAACCTACTGATGTTCCGGCATAGCTTGGACATAGTAGGTTTTTATTTGATAGTCATTCTAATGAAGTAGATATCGAAACCGATTTAACCATCTTTGTGATATGCAACAGCCGCTGGCAGAACGAATGCGTCCGCAGACGCTCGACGATTATATTGGTCAGAGTCACCTAGTGGGTGAGGGTGCCGTGATACGCCGTATGATTGAACAGAAGCGTGTTGCGTCGTTCATCCTGTGGGGACCTCCTGGTGTAGGTAAGACTACGCTTGCGAATATCATCGCCAAGACATTGGAAGTGCCGTTCTTTACTTTGAGTGCTGTCACCAGTGGTGTGAAAGATGTGCGTGAGGTCATCGATCGTGCTAAGTCGTCACGTTTCTTCGGTACGGGCAATCCTATTCTCTTCATCGACGAAATTCATCGTTTTTCGAAGAGTCAGCAAGACTCGTTACTCGGTGCCGTCGAGCAGGGTGTGGTGACTTTGATAGGTGCGACGACTGAGAATCCTTCGTTCGAAGTCATTCGTCCGCTGCTGAGCCGCTGTCAGGTCTATGTCCTGAATCCGCTCGACAAGGACGATTTGCTACGTTTGGTGGATGTGACTTTGCAGAAGGATGTGTTGTTGCGTGAGCGGAAGATTGAGGTGAAGGAGACGGATGCCTTGTTGCGCTATTCGGGTGGTGATGCCCGTAAGTTGTTGAACATCCTGGAACTGACGACTCAGGAGTCGGATGTCATCACCGACGAGGTGGTGACGAATTGTCTGCAACAGAATCCGCTCGCTTACGACAAGGATGGCGAGATGCACTATGACCTTATATCTGCCTTCATCAAGAGCATCCGTGGCAGCAATCCCGATGCCGCTATCTACTATCTGGCTCGCATGATTGAAGGGGGAGAGCAACCTGAGTTCATTGCCCGTCGTCTGGTTATCTCGGCTAGCGAGGACATAGGACTTGCCAATCCTAACGCACTACTCTTGGCGAATGCTGCGTTCGATGCCGTGCATAAGTTGGGGTGGCCCGAGGGCCGTATTCCGTTGGCAGAGGCGACGGTTTATCTGGCTACCAGCCCGAAGAGCAATTCGGCCTATATGGCTATCAACGATGCTTTGCGCTATGTGGAACAGTCGGGCAACCTACCTGTGCCGTTGCATCTGCGGAATGCGCCGACGAAGTTGATGGAGCAGTTGGGTTATGGCAAGGATTATAAGTACGCGCACGATTACGAGGGTCATTTCGTCCGTCAGCAGTTCCTGCCCGATGAAGCGCAGGGTCAGCAGTTCTGGCATGCGCAGGACAATCCGCAAGAGGCGAAGCTGAAGGAGCGGATGGATGCTTTGTGGAACTCTCCCCATGATAAATAGTAAATAGTTAAATAACAAATATACGTGGTATATCCAGAGAATTTTGAAGCGAAGATAGGGTTCGATGTCGTTCGGAAGATGTTGAAGGAGGCATGTCTGTGTCCCCAGGGTGAGGAGCGTGTCGATGCGATGGCGTTCACGGCTCAGTTCGAGCAGATACGGACGGCGCTGTTGCAGACGGAGGAGTTTGTGAGGGTGTTACGCGAGGAGGAGTTCCCCGACCAGCATTTCTTCGACGTGCGTCCTGCGCTGCGTCGCATCAAGATTCCCAACACATATCTGCTGGTCGAGGAACTCTTCGACTTGCAACGTTCGCTCGATTCCATCGACCAGATTGTGAAGTTCTTCGCTCGCCGTACGGAGGGCGACGAGCAGGCTGTTTACCCGCAGCTCGTGGCCTTGTCGCAGAACATCAAGACATATCCCAACATCGTTCGTCGCATCGGTCAGATACTGGACAAATATGGCGAGGTGAAGGATTCGGCTACCGTCGAGCTGATGCGTATCCGTCAAGAGAAACAGAACACCACGAACAGCATCTCCGGTATGCTGCATCGCATTCTTCGTGAAGCGAAAGGGGAGGGCGTGGTCGAGAAAGACGCGTCGCCTACGATGCGCGACGGCCGGTTGGTCATCCCTGTGGCGCCGGCGATGAAACGCAAGATCAACGGCATCGTCCACGATGAGTCGGATTCGGGTCGAACGGTCTATATCGAACCTGCCGATGTGGTCGAGGCCAACAATCGCATCCGTGAGCTGGAGAGCGAGGAGCGCCGCGAGATTGTGCGCATCCTCATGGTCTTCTCCGATTCCATCCGTCCGTATGTGCTCGACATGATTCAGTCGTACGAGTTCCTGGGCGACATTGATTTCATCCGTGCCAAGGCCAAGTTTGCCATACGGACCGACTCCGTGCTTCCTACTATAGAACCGCGTCAGCAACTCGATTTTGCCGAGGCCATTCATCCGCTTCTGAAGATGTCGTTGGCGAAACACGGGCGTGAAGTGGTGCCGCTCAACATACGTCTGGACAGTAAGCAGCGCATTCTGCTCATCTCCGGCCCCAACGCTGGCGGTAAATCTGTCTGCCTGAAGACCGTTGGACTGCTGCAGTACATGCTTCAGTGCGGTTTGCTGCTGCCGTTGGCTGAGAGCTCGAACGTCGGCATCTTCCAGAACCTCTTTATCGATATAGGCGATGAACAAAGTTTGGAGAACGACCTCTCGACCTACTCGTCGCATCTGCTCAACATGAAGATGATGATGCGTCAGGCCAACTACGCCACGCTTATCCTCATCGACGAGTTCGGTGGTGGTACCGAGCCGCAGATTGGCGGGGCTATTGCACAGGCCGTCCTCAAGCGTTTCAACGACAAGAAAGCGTTCGGAGTCATCACGACCCACTACCAGAACCTCAAGGAGTTTGCGCAGGATACCGCCGGCATCGTCAACGGTGCGATGCTCTACGACCGCCAGCAGATGCAGCCCCTGTTCCAGCTTCGCATCGGCAATCCGGGCAGTTCGTTTGCCGTCGAGATTGCCCGCAAGATTGGCATCCCCGAGGATGTCATCGCCGAGGCGTCCGAACTCGTCGGCCAGAACTATATCTCCGCCGACAAATACCTGCAGGACATTTCGCGCGACAAGCGCTATTGGGAGAACAAGCGACAGGAAATCCATCACAAGGAAAAGAAACTCGAGTCGACCATCCAGCGCTACGAGGACGAGTTCGACCGCATCCATGCCCAGAAGCACGAGATTATCGCGAAGGCGAAAGCTGAGGCGCAGCAGTTGCTTGACAGTTCGAACGCCACGATCGAACGTACTATCCGCGACATCAAGGAGGCACAGGCTGAGCGCGAGCGCACGAAACAAGTGCGTGCCAAGCTTAGTCAGTTTAAGGAGAAGCTCCAAACAGACCCATCCAAAGAATCTCTCCCCACGACGCGTAAATCATCGCCCCTTTCCTCTCCCTCTATGGAGAAGGTGATAGGTGAGCTCGAGATAGGCAGTTATGTCAAGATGAACGGCCAAAGTTCTACGGGACGCATCCTCAAAATCAATGGGCGTGAGGCTTTGGTGGCTTTCGGAGCCGTTCAAATCAATGTGAAGCTCAACAAACTTGAGCCGACTCAGGCACCGAAGTCCGAGAGCCGCACGGTGAACATCGTACGTTCCACCACGCAGGATCAAATACGTGAAACCACACTGAATTTCACCGGCGAGATAGATGTCCGTGGACTTCGCGGCGACGAGTGCATGCAGATCATCGGCCTCTTCATCGACGATGCACTTGTGGCCAATGCTTCCCGCGTGCGCATTCTTCACGGAACTGGTAACGGCATCCTTCGCCAGCTCATCCGTCAGTATCTCAACACCATTCCCGAAGTCACTTCCTACCGCGACGAGAATCCCCAGTTCGGTGGTGCCGGCATCACGGTCGTAGATCTCCGGTAAATATTCCCATACTCTACCCATACTCTACCCATACTCTACCCATACTCTACCCATACTCTACCTTCGCTCTAACAAGGGAGATGCGCCCATCGTTGTTCGGTATTTGTCCGGTATTTGTCCGGTATTTGTCCGGTACTTGTCCGGTCATTTACCGTACAACAACCGTAGAACAACCGTACATCAACCGTACATAAATAGGCACTACTTCCTTGCTACACTATGGGAACATCGAGCCTACACCTTGCCTTCTTCGAGACAAAGAAACATTATTATTCTGATGCAATATGAAAAAATGAAGAAAGTATATCGGGAAGGCCTTTCACTTTGCCGTAGGGCGGTACACACGGATGCCCAGCATCGAGGTTTGACGCTGACCGTAGTCGTAGAACGTCGAGGGGTCGAGGATCACCTTCATGTGGATGGACGAAGCGTGCATCAGGTGCAAACGTCCGTCCTGCCACACGGCGATGCCTACGTGGCTGGTGTCTAGGCCCGCCTTCTTCGTGATGAGAGACACGATGTCGCCCGTGTGTATGTCCTTGAGTTCCTGTTCTGAGCGATTGAGCAGCGACTTCGGGATGTATCGGTAGGTCTTTCCGTTCGACGCCTTCTCCTGGGCAGCTATCACCTTCACGAATTGCGGATTGTTTTTGAGGTGTTTGTATAGGGTAGGGTGGGTCGTCATGTAGTTGATGTTGAGCCGCTGAGTGGCAGTGAACGGGAACTTGCCCGTATCGACAGCCTTCACCAGCCCCATCGCCTCATTGTCCTCGCCCCACCAAGTGAAGTAGTGCAGGCGCGACGTGTAGTCCGTGAGTATTCCGCCTCTGTAGCGTATGTTGCGCAACTGGTCGCAGAAAGCATGGAAACTCGTTGCCTTTTCAGTGTAACAAATAAAGAGTGCCAACACGTTCTCGACGAACGTGGTGCAGTCTAACGCGCGCGTATTTATTATAAGGTGTTCCCGTTCGCCCTCCTCCAGTGTGTGCGCTACGTACGACACACCCAGAAATTGCTTGCCGAAATACAGCATCGCATTCTCTGGACGCTCCGTCTGTGCCTTCCTCAGCATCTCTTCAATGCGGATGCTGTCAGCAGCCGTGTACTCCACCGATTGGGCGATACCAATCAGTGCGCAGCACCAAATGAATAAACTAAAGATGATTCTCATAGAAAACTTATAGGCCCCATTAGCCCTATTAGCCCCATAAGGCCATTTTATTTATAAAGTATCTCACTCAGCGTATGCCTACCGACAAACCGGCTTTGATCCACTTCGCCACGAATGCCGTTGATTCGTCCCTTGCATGAATATTGCCAGATTACATAATCCTGACCGTTAGCAAGATACGGCTGCTCTTCGGTATTATACATCGCAATCATGAACAGGAAAGGCTTATAGAACGAATAGCCGGCAAAGTATTTGTTGTAGAAGTTACGGCCGGTGTAGATAATAGGTCGGCGACCATATTCCTCGGTCACAAGCCGTAAGAACTCTTGCAGACGGGCATGCATCGTTTCGATGGAGACGCCTCCGGTAACTTCCACGTCGATAAGCGGTAACAGGTCTTGCTTCTTCTTGTCGATGACACGTTTGAAGATGGCAAACTGTCCTGCCGCCGATACACCCGGGCGGAAGAAGTGATAACTGCCGGCTTTGATTCCGTTCCGGCGAGCCTCCGCAATATTATATTCGTAGGTGTCGTCCACCATATAGTTCGACTCCGTCGCCTTGATGTACACATACCCTACGTTTTTGTCCCGGGCAACAGCTCTCCAGTCGATACGTCCTTGATAGTGGCTTACATCAATGCCGTGCAGGTGGTCGCCTTCATATCCAACGACTCCTATGACAGGCTGTTGCACCTTTGACGCAGCGAAGTCGGGTGTCGCCTGATACGTGTGAGCAGGAGCATCCGGCTCAGGTGCAGCTACCACGACCATCTCACCCTTCTTCACCTTCTTCTTTTTAATGGCGAAAGTGGGCGAGACCATGCATAGCGATAATATGATGATAAGTATTCTGTATAGCTTCATGCTTCTGTTTCATTCTACTCTCCCCATAGAGGGGGAGCGGGGAGGAGGTCTTTACCTTTTCTTCACAGGATCACAAGTCAATCCCACACCCAGCTTCTTGAATATCTTTCGGTCTACCTCAGAGAGCATCACTGTGCAGTGAGCCTGACAGCCACGTAGTTCGGGCAAGCTCTCAAGGGCTTTGCGACAGTTCTCGTCGTGGGGACTTAATACGGAGAGTGCTACAAGCACCTCGTCGGTATGCAGACGTGGATTGTTTCCTCCTAAGTACTCCGTCTTTGTCTTCTGTATAGGCTCGATCAAGTCTTGTGGAATCAGTTTCAATGTGTGGTCAATACCAGCCAATTCTTTGGTGGCATTTAAGATGAGGGCAGCGCTAGGTCCGAGCAGTTCGCTCTCTTCCGATGTGATGATGGTGCCGTCTGGCAACTCGATGGCAGCACATGCCTTGCCCAACGATTGTTCCTTACGCTCCTTTGCCGCTACTGTGGTCTTGCGGTAAGCGCTGTTGATATTCGCCTGTTTGAACAGCAAGGCAATCTTGCTTACCTCGTTATCGTTTCCGTCACCATTGGCCAGATGATTGAGAGCCGTGTAGTAGCGGCGGATAATCTCGTTCTTCGATGCATCCTGACAAACCTCGTCGTCTGAGATGCAGAATCCTACCATGTTCACACCCATATCTGTAGGCGATTTGTAGGGGTTCTGTCCGTAGATGCCTTCGAATAATGCATCAAGCACAGGGAATATCTCGATATCGCGGTTGTAGTTGATGGCAATCTTGCCGTATGCCTCGTAGTGGAACGGGTCGATCATGTTCACATCATTCAAGTCAGCCGTAGCTGCTTCGTAAGCGATGTTCACAGGGTGCTTCAGCGGCAGGTTCCACACAGGGAAGGTCTCGAACTTTGCATAACCAGCCTCGATGCCACGTTGGTGCTCCTGATACAACTGACTCAGACACACAGCCATCTTTCCGCTTCCAGGACCTGGAGCCGTTACGATGACCAGAGGACGATTGGTCTACAAGTAGTCGTTATTACCGAATCCCTACTCTGAGTCAATAAATGACACATTCGACGGATAGCCCTCGATGGTGTAGTGGAAATATGACTGAATGCCCATACGTTTCAGACGTTGGCTGTAAGCGTCAGCAGAACTCTGGCCGTTGTAGTGAGTGATGACCACGCTGCTAACCAGAAATCCACGTTTCTGGAATTCCTCGCGCAGACGCAGCACGTCCATATCGTATGTGATACCCAAGTCGCCACGCACCTTCTGCTTCTCGATGTCCACCGCACTGATGACAATAACGATCTCTGCGCTGTCACTCAGCTGCTGCAGCATCTTCAGTTTACTGTCAGGTTGGAATCCTGGCAACACACGACTTGCATGGTGGTCATCAAAGAGTTTTCCACCAAGTTCCAGATACAATTTGTTTCCAAACTGAGCAATGCGCTCTTTGATATGTTCAGATTGGATTTTTACGTATTTTTCGTTGTCAAATCCGTATTTCATCTCTTTATTCCTTTCTGGTTTTTATGTTTCGGCTAATACTTTTTCGGACTTTCAGCCCTTAAAAATATCAACTGTCAATTGTCAATTATCAATGCATAAAATACGGGATACAAAGTTACGAAATAATCCTATAAACTGAATCGCTCTTTCAAAATTATGTAATAAAATAATTGTTTTTCTCCCTCTTTCTTCCCCTTTTTTCATTTTTGCATTTACAACAAAAAACAGTAAAAAAAGCTTTGCTAGCAAAGTAGATAAACAAAGGCTTTTCTCTTTCACGATTCTTTCGCGTGTCTTACCCTGAAAAACGTTGAATCAAAACAACGTTTAAAAATGAAGAAAACAGAAGATCAAGATTTGTTAGGGTTGCAGAAACTATCATTGTATCAGATAACTGTCAACAGACAGAAGACATTGGAGGAAATACAAGTGATTTTGAACGCTCATTTGTTAAATCATGTTCCAGTTTTACAATTATCGAAAGAATTTTGCGTAGGCAAGTCGACTATTTACAGATGGATTAGTACCTTTGCAAACGGAAAGTTGTCGAAGAGGAAGTCTCCCGGCATTTCCCATGTCAAACCAAATCCGTCTAGTATGTCTAAAAAGATTCAGAAACCAGT
>CAMYYX010000024.1 GCA_947303695.1 uncultured Prevotellaceae bacterium
GGCTGCAAAAATCACGCTTGATTTTCACACTACAAAGATACAACATTGGCATTGCGGTCTACGAATCATTCCTTAAATTTTTTACTTAAATTGAGATCTTTCTTTTTGCTGCGGTCAAAGTGGTCATGGTCAAAGTGGTCAAAGTCGTTTGGGAAACACAAAAATCGGTCACTATAATAATATAATTAAAAATTATATTTTATAGTGAACTCAAATCCCTGTTCAGAATTGAGTTTGACCACTTTGACCATGACCACTTTGACCATTGCCGTGCCTTCTAAGTACCTGTAGTATGGGTGTGTTACAAATCTGACAGGTCGGATGTTACGTAGTTGATAGAAATTGCGGCGAAAAACTGGCCGCCAGCGACATAAAGTGGAGTATTTTTCGCTATTTTCTGTAAAAAAACTTTATGATGTAGGCAATAAATGGAGCAATAATACGTTATTATGTATAATAAAACAAAAAAGAAATAGGAAAAATGATTGATTTCGTAAGAGGAAAGATAGACGAATTGACTCCTGCTACAGCGGTGATTGAATGTGCAGGCGGTGTAGGTTATGCTTTGAATATATCCCTGAATACGTTTTCGGCGATTCAAGGGAAAACAGAGGCCAAACTCTATGTGTACGAGGCAATTAGAGAGGATGCATGGGTGCTTTTCGGCTTTGCCAGTAAGGCTGAACGTGAACTGTTCCTGCTGCTCCTGACCGTTTCGGGCGTTGGAGGCAATACAGCCCGAATGATTCTTTCTTCTTTCTCTGTACCAGAGATTGCTGCCATCATCACGGAAAACAATGACCGTTTGTTGGCTACCGTGAAAGGATTGGGTAAGAAAACAGCACAGAAAATTATCCTTGAACTGAAAGATAAGGTGGCATCGCTGGGCATAACGGATAGCGGTGAGCGGTTAGCGGTTAGCGGAGAGCAGACTGTGGCCTTTAACAAGGAGGTACACGATGAAGCTGTGGAGGCGCTGAAGATGCTGGGATTCCCTCCTGCACCAACCAGCAAGGTAGTGAAGGCCATCTTGGCAGAAGAGCCTGATGCGCCAATCGAACGTGTGATTAAACTGGCATTGAAGATGCTGTAGTGAGCGTTGACTATTAATTGTAGGAATTGAAGACAAAAAATAAAATATCAGCGACTATAGGAGTGTGGCTCATCGTGTTTGCGATGGGCTTTGCTGCGTTAGGAGACCCACTGATTTCCCAGGATGGAGATGGCATACAGCTTGCAGCCGACGGCCAAGAAGAAACCGCTCAGGAGGTGCCTGTGGACACACTTCCCCACGTGAAGGTGAAGAAGACGGACAATCCGACGAATGAGCCTGAGGTGGAGACGTCGCTCGACTTGGTTGACCCTGAGAACTTGAAGTACGATGTGGGTGAGTATGACGAGAAGAGCGGAATGTACAAGGTGGGTACGAAACTGGGTGATAATTTCCTCAGCACACCTACCCTGATGACGCCTGAGGAGTATGCCACATGGAACACGCGTAAGTTGTTGAACGACTATTTCAAGATGCGTAACGACTCGCTGTTCGTTCATAAGGGCAAAGAGAAGTTCGACTTCTCGGACATGCACTTCGACCTTGGTCCGGCTGAGAAGATATTCGGTCCGGGTGGTGTGAGAATCCGTACGAGCGGAAGTGCAGGACTGAAGGCGGGTTTCAACTATAAGTTTACGGACAACCCAACCATTTCGGAACGCAACAGAAAGACCACGAACTTCGATTTCGACGAGACGGTGGACTTGCATGTGACTGCCAGTGTGGGTGACAAGATGAACTTCGATCTCGGCTATGGAACGGACGCTACGTTCGCTTACGATGCCAAGAAACTGAAACTGAGCTATGAAGGCAAGGAGGATGAGATTGTGAAGAAGTTGGATGCAGGTAATGTGGACTTCCCGACGAACAACTCGTTGGTTCATGGCGCTCAGTCGTTGTTTGGTATCCGTGCCGATTTGCAATTCGGTAAGTTGAGTCTGCAGACCGTTATTTCGCAGAAGAAGTCGCAGTCGTCGGCAGTTTCATCGCGTGGAGGTGCTCAGATTGATACGTTTATGATTGATGCCAGCAACTACGACGAGAACATGCACTTCTTCCTGGCACAGTTCTTCCGCGACAATTACGACAAAGCATGCTCTACATTGCCTACAATCACATCGGGTGTGGTCATCAACCGTGTGGAAATCTGGGTGACCAACACATCGGGTATTACCGAAAACACACGCGACATCATCGGTTTTGTTGACTTGGCCGAACGTACCAAAATCAGCAATCCGCAATGGCAAGGTATCGGTCAGATGATGCCTCAGAACAGTGCCAACAACCTCTATTCGACCATCGTAGAAAGCTATCCGAAAGCACGTTTCGTGGATCAGGCAAGTACGGCGCTGAGCGACTTGCTGGTGGGTGGTGTGGATTATGAGAAGGTGGAGAACGCCCGTCTGTTGTCATCGTCCGAATATACGCTGAACAAGCATCTGGGATACGTCTCGCTCCACAATCATCTGAATGTGAACAGCGTGTTGGCCATCGCTTATGAATATACCTATGGCGGACAGACCTACCAAGTGGGTGAGTTCTCGTCAGACATCAAGGACAATGACCAGTCGCTGTTTGTGAAACTCCTGAAGAATACCAGCAACTCGCCGAAGATGGGTAACTGGGACCTGATGATGAAGAACGTGTATTCGCTGAATGCCACGTCGATGCAGCGCGATAAGTTCAGACTCGACATCAAGTACCTGAGTGATACCACCGGTGTGTCGCTGTCGTATATCCCTGAAGGCGATTTCAAGCAGACAACCATCCTGAAGATGATGAACCTCGACCGTCTGGATGATAACATGAAGACCAATCCAAACGGACGATTCGACTTCATCGACGGCTATACTGTCAACACACAACATGCCAAGATTATCTTCCCTGTTGTCGAACCGTTCGGCGACTGGCTCAGAACACAATTGGCAGACGAGGCGTTGGCTGATAAGTATTGTTACGATGAGTTGTACGATTCGACCAAGACCGTCGCTGGTCAGATTGCAGAGAAGAACAAATTCTCT
This sequence comes from uncultured Prevotellaceae bacterium, assembly GCA_947303695.1. Taxonomy (GTDB): domain Bacteria; phylum Bacteroidota; class Bacteroidia; order Bacteroidales; family Bacteroidaceae; genus Colivivens. The sequence continues at coordinate 3,073 of CAMYYX010000024.1, forward strand.
ATGCAAGGAGAGTACAAAGGCTCGTCACAGAACGTGATTTCTCTGGGTAGTTCAGACATTCCGAGAGGTTCGGTTGTAGTGACGGCAGGAGGTGTCACCCTGACAGAAAATACGGATTATACGGTGGATTATGACCGTGGCGAGGTGACCATCATCAACCAAAGCATCATTGATGCAGGAACGAACGTGAACGTAAGCCTGGAGAGCCAGACCGATTACCAGCTGATGCGAAAGACGATGTTGGGTGTGAACTGGAATTATGACTTCTCGAAAAATCTCCAGTTCGGAGGTACTTGGATGAAGTTGTCGGAACAGCCTATGACAAATAAGGTGTCGATGGGTACGGAACCGCTGAACAACATGGTGTGGGGATTGAACCTCAATTGGAAACAGAACAGTCAGTGGCTGACGAATATGATTGACAAACTGCCGTTCATCGAAGCCAGTCAGCCGTCGAGCATCAATTTCAGCGGAGAGTTTGCGCAACTCATCGCAGGCAAGGTAAAGGGTGTACAGGCCAACGCATCGTACCTGGATGACTTCGAGAATACCAAACAGCGCTACAATTATGGAACTCCATCGGCTTGGATGTTGAGTTCTACTCCTTTCACACAGGAATATTCGACATTGAGCAATGACGAGAAAAACAACTACAACCGTGCTCGAATGGCTTGGTACACCATCGACCCGCTGTTCACCCGTCGAAGCTCATCGTTGACTCCAGGACATATCAAGAGCGATTTGGATCAGTTGTCCGACCACTATGTCCGTGAGGTCTATGTCCGTGAGGTCTATCCGAATAAGGATGTGAACCAAGGAGAGGCAAACACCCTGTCGATTTTCAATGTGGCATACTATCCAAACGAACGTGGTCCGTATAACCTCGATCCTGATGTGGATGCAGACGGTCATCTGAATAACCCGCGTAAGCGTTGGGGCGGTATGACGCGTAAGATTGATGTCAGCAATTTCGAATCCAGCAATATTCAGTACGTGGAGTTCTGGATGCTTGATCCGTTTATCTATACAAGAGCCAAGGCCGACGGCAAACGCTATGGTGGTGACTTCTACCTGAACCTGGGTGAGGTGAGCGAGGATGTGCTGAAAGACGGAAAGAAGTTCTACGAGAGCGGTATGTCAGTCAGTGGAGCATCTTCATATCTGGAAACCGTATGGGGTAGAGTGCCAAACGAGAAGAGTGTGGTTTATTCGTTCAGTAACGAAAGCGGAGCACGACAGAAGCAGGATGTGGGATTGAACGGTCTCTCCTCAGAGGAAGAACGCAGTTATGGCATCTATGCCGATTACCTGAATGCCGTGAAAGGTAAGGTGAGGACAGAGGTCTATGATTCGATTTACAACGACCCTGCAGGCGATGACTACCATTACTTCCGTGGTTCAGACTTCGATGCACGAAAGACATCGATTCTGGAACGATACAAACTCATCAATAGCCCTGAAGGTAACTCACCGAATACCAGTGAGAGTTCAGAGTCCTATAGTACCGCCTATAAGACCACTCCTGATGTGGAGGACGTGAACCAAGACTACACGATGAATGAGTACGAGAACTACTATCAGTATAAAGTCAGCATCCGACCGGAAGACCTGGTTGTAGGACGTAACTTCATCATCGATGAGCGCAAAACAAATGTGAAGTTGAGAAACGGAAAGACTGAAGAAGCTACATGGTATCAGTTCCGTATTCCTCTTGATGAGTATGAGCGTAAAGTGGGTTCTATCGGTGATATGAGTAGCATCCGATTCATGCGTGTCTTCCTGACAGACTTCGAGGAGCCGATTGTGTTGCGTTTTGCTTCGTTCGACTTGGTGAAGGGTGAATGGCGTAACTACTCCAAGGCTTTGTTCACAGGCGACAAACCAAGTGTGAGCGGCTCATTGCTTACTTCAGCTGTCAATATTGAGGAAAATAATGACAAGACCCCTGTGAACTATGTATTGCCACCTGGAGTCACCCGTGTCGTTGACCCGAACGAACCTCAATTGGCACAGGCCAACGAACAAGCGCTGTCGATTATGGTGGAGAATCTTGCACCAGGTGATGCCCGTGCTGTCTATAAGAATATCTCCAAAGACCTGCGTAAGTACAAACACATGCAGATGTTCGTGCATGCTAACGCGCTGCAGGGTGACGATCAGTTGCAGGACAACCAGATGAGTATGTTCATCCGTTTGGGTAGCGACTACAAGAGCAACTACTATGAATATGAAATTCCGCTTGTCCTGACACCGGAAGGCCATTACGACACCTACACCACGAAGGGATGTGAGGCTGTCTGGCCAGCAGAGAATATGCTGGATATCGACTTTGATGTACTTACCGCTGTCAAACATGCACGTAACAAGGCAAAGGCAGGTGGAACAGCCAACTATACCCAACTGTATTACGAATATGACCCAAACAACCCAAATAACAAAATCAGCGTGATGGGTAATCCATCGTTGGGCGAGGTGAAGACGATGATGATCGGTGTGCGAAACAACGGTAGAAGCACAGGATCAGTGGAAGTGTGGGTGAATGAGTTGCGTCTGCAGGACTATAATAATGATGGTGGTATTGCTGCTCAAGGTAACCTGAGTGTACAGCTCTCAGATTTGGGAAGTGTCAATGTGGCAGGCCATCTGGAAACAGCCGGATATGGCGGTTTGGAAGAAGGTGTGTCGACACGTCGTGATGATAACTTCTATGAATGGAACCTCACAACCAACATCGATCTTGGTCGATTGTTCCCTGAGAAATGGAAGATGACGCTTCCGCTGTATTATTCATATTCTTATCAGAAGATATCGCCGAAATACAATCCGTTCGATACCGATATGTTACTGAAAGATGCACTCGATGAGTGTGAGACGAAAGCAGAGCGCGACTCTTTGAGTAACCTCACGGAATCGATTGTCAAGAACAAGAACTTCTCGCTGAGCAACTGGAAGTCGAGATATTCAAGTAGGGTTCCTATGCCATTCGACCCATCGAACTTTGCATTCAGCTATTCATATAGCCAGCGTTACAAGACGGGACAGACCATTGTGTATGAGAACGATGAGAACTGGAAATTCAACATGAATTACAGCTATTCTCCGAAATATAAGACTTGGGAACCGTTCAAGAACCTGAAAGGAAAGTCGAAGTGGTTGGATATCATCAAGGCACAGAACCTGAATTACCTGCCACAGAGCGTTTCGTTCAATACCGATATCACACGTAGCTATTACGAATTCCAGGAACGTGATATTGATTATGGTGTGCAATTGCCAGTCATCTTCTCTGAACAGTTCCTCTGGAACCGCCAGCTCACTTTGCGTTGGGATATCTTCAAGTCATTGTCATTGCAATACACCTCTGCTACGCATGCAGAGATTGAAGAACCCTATACCGTCATCAATAAGGATCTGTATCCAGATGCTTATGATGCATGGAAAGACTCTGTGAAAACCAGTCTTGCACACTTCGGACGTCCGTTGACATATACGTCTTCGTTCAATGGCTCTTACAAAGTGCCTCTGGACAAGATTCCTGTCTTGGATTGGCTGACAGTCGATGGAAGCTATGCAAGCAACTACGGATGGAATCGTGGAACAGAGTTGGAAGACGGAACATCGTTAGGACATACAGCCACCACACAGCGTACCATCAACGTGAATGGTCGTGTGAACTTGGAGACGTTGTATAAGAAATGGAAGTTCCTTGACGATGCCAACAAGCGCTTCTCAGGTAGTAACACGAAGAAAACAACGACGCCTACAAGGACTCAAGCTACCAGAACAGCTAATAATAATGCTGCGCCAAATAATGCCAACGCAGATAAGAATGCACCTGCGGATGACAAGTCTAAGTCGACCAAGAAGAACTTCTCTAAAGAAGTGACGCTGAACGATTCTACATTTACGGATGTGGCTCATGGCCAGAAGTCGAAACGACTGATTGTCAAGGCTACCACAAAAGACGGAAAGACCTATAACCTGAAATATAAAAAGGTGGATGATAACACCATCAGGGTCAAGAACCGTGATACCATCCCTGTGAAGATTACGGTGACAGCCAAGGAACCACTTGATGAAAAGGGGTGGTACAAGACCTTGCAGACCGTTGCACGTGGATTGATGATGCTTCGTAATGTCAACTTCACGTATCGTAACACCTATGCGATGACGCTTCCAGGACTGAAATACGAAATCGGAGACGCTTTCGGACAGAAGTCTGTCAATGGTGTGTTGTCTCCAGGTTTGGGCTTTGCTTTCGGTGCTGTAGGTGATGGATTTGTGGAGAAGGCCGTACGGAACGGATGGCTGTTGAATAATGATTCAAATATCACGACTCCAGTATCGACAAACGCCACAGAAGACCTTCAGGTCAGAGCAACACTGGAACCGCTTCGTGATTTGAAGATTGATTTGTCTGCATCACGTAATGTGAACAAATCGAAGAGCGTGCAATTCATGTATGAAGGTATGCCTACAACGCAAAGCGGTAGTTTCAATATGACCATTATCTCTGTCAAGAGTGCGTTTGCAAGCAGCGGAAATATCAACAACAACTATAGCTCAGAACCGTTCAATGAGTTTATGAAGAATCTGGATATCGTGAAAGCCCGACTTGAACAGAAGTATCAAGGGGTTACGTATCCAGTAGGAACAGGTGCAGCATATGAAGGAAAACCATACAATGCTGAGAACGGTGGTGTTGACAAGTACTCAGCCGATGTAATGATTCCTGCATTCTTGGCAGCATATACAGGTACGAAAGCGTCAAAAGCCAGCTTGGATATATTCCCATCGATGCTGAAGATGTTGCCAAACTGGTCGTTCACCTATTCCGGTCTCTCTAAACTGGGTTGGTTCTCAAGACATTTCAAGAGTTTCAACATCAACCACACATATAAGAGTGTTTACTCTGTCGGAGCATATAATTCATTTACGAGTTATATGGGTGTGATGAACGACCTGGGATTCGTCCTTGATGTCACGTCAGGCAACCCAATCCCAAGTAGTATGTACAACATCAGTACGGTATCCATCAACGAATCGTTCTCACCACTTCTTGGTGTTGATATGACATTCAACAACGGTATGACGGCGAAATTAGAGTACAAAAAGAGCCGTATGCTGAATCTGAGTCTCACATCTGTTGCTTTGACGGAAAACTATTCAAACGATATCGTGGTCGGATTCAACTTTAAACTGAAAGACCTGAACCTCTTTGGCGCAAAGCGAATCCAATCAGGAGAACCGAAGTCTAAAAAGAAGAATTCGAAGAAGAAGACAGATGAGAAGGAAACCAAACCTGCCACAACCTCTAATACGCGTGTGGGTGGTGTGAGTCACGACTTGAACCTGACATTCAACTTCTCATATCGTATGCAGAATGCATTGAACCGTAACATCCAGACGCAAGTTGCTACAGCAACAAACGGAAGTACGGCATACAAGGTTTCGATGACAGCCGACTATACCTTCAGCCGACTCCTGACCGTCAGCGGATATCTTGATTGGCAGAAGAATGTACCACTTGTTTCGGCATCTTCTTATCCTACCACAACCGCTGATTTCGGTATCAGCTGTAAGTTTATGCTCACACGTTAAATTGCCATTTAGAAAACAGATATGATCAAGTCCGACATCATACTTGCATTCATCCGTTCCGGAGATTGGGAAGAACTTACCCGGCTCTTCCAATCGGCTTCGAATGCGGATTTCCGCAGGATGGAGACGTTGGTGCGTGAACGTGTGATGCCACAGCTGTCCAATGCAGAATTCTGGGAAGCATACCTCCACCTGCTCATGTATCGTCGGCAGGCATTCCTTCCCTGCATCCTTGGGGCGGCAGGCCTTGCAAAAGCTGGTACGTTGGATGTTGGGTGTAAAGAGGCGAAAGAGGTTGCTGCATGGGTTCAGGAACATTCTCCTGAGTCCGCTGTCAAAATCGTCAGGATGGCCATCCCGTTGCTCGCTACTGCCAGTCAGATTGAAGGCTTCCTGAGCCTGTTTGAGTACCACGACGAGCGTGAATGCGCAACTGTATTGATGAAGGAATCGACTCCTTATGCCTACTATGTTCTGTTCAATGTATTACGTCGTGCAGCCGATAACCGTCAGCTGCTCGTGGCAGTCTGTCAGGCAGTCATGAAGAAGAACGATGACATGTCCTTCAATATGGCAAGTCTACTGCGTAGTTATTTTGATTTAAATGAAATAAAAAGTACTTTCTCTCTGCAGATTGAACCTTATGAACTGAGCTACATAGAGCAGTCGTATGACAATTTTTTGCATGTGCTGAAAGGTAAACGTCCAAAATTATGAAAAAACTATTAACAAGCGTTTTGCTGGCGATGAGCATGCAAGCTTTCTCGCAAGCATTCACACCTTATTATAAATATAGGGTGTACCTGACTGATAAGAAGCAGTCTGAGTTTTCAATCCGTCATCCTGAAGAGTTTCTCTCTCAGAAAGCAATAGAACGACGCAATCGTCAGGGTATCAAGATCGATGAAACAGATATCCCTGTCTGTGCGACTTACGTCAACCAGATACGTGATCTGGGTGTGAAGGTGGCTCATACCAGCAAGTGGAACAACACTGTTGTGGTAAGCTGTACAGATACCACTGTGATGGAGCGTATCGCTCAACTACCTTTCGTTTCAGGCACTCGCCGTGTGGCTCATTACACCAAACCCGTCGTACTCCCTGGTGAGGAACGTAAGAACAACGTAGCTAAGGGGTTCGGTCTGTCGGAAGGAACCACATACGGCTCCTTTGCTTTCGACCAGATCAATCAGTTGAATGGTATTGCCCTTCATGGAGCAGGTTTCCGTGGTCAAGGTATGACCATTGCCGTCATCGATGGTGGATTCTATAATGCTGATGTGATTCGTGGTTTTGAAAATACAAAAATCTTGGGCACGAAAGACTTTGTTGACCCAGAAGAAGAATTCTATGCAACAGGCAGTCATGGCATGATGGTGCTCTCGTGCATGGGTGCTAACATCCCTAATTACATGATTGGAACAGCTCCAGAGGCTGGTTTCTGGCTCATCGTGTCAGAAGATGGTGCAAGTGAACAGTTGATCGAGGAAGACAACTGGTCGGCAGCCATTGAGTTTGCAGATAGTGTAGGAGCTGATGTCATCAATACATCGCTTGGTTATTACGATTTCGACAACAAAGCTGATAACCTTGGACATGAATCACTCGACGGACATACTCATATCTGTTCGCATTCTGCCTCGATGGTGGCATCAAAGGGTATGGTTCTTTGTTGCAGCGCAGGCAATTCAGGAAATGACCCATGGAAGAAGATAACTGCTCCAGCTGATGCTTTCGATGTGATTACTGTTGGTGCCGTTGACCCCAATGGTTCGCGTGTTGCTTTCTCGTCTCAGGGTAATACAGCTGATGGACGCATCAAGCCCGATGTGATGGCAATAGGTCTGCCTTCAGCAGTCTATTCCACCAACGGTAGCGTGACTTATTCAGCAGGTACATTGTTCTCATCTCCTATCCTTTGTGGTATGGTGGCATGTCTGTGGCAGGCGCTGCCCAACCTCAATGCCTATCAGGTGATTGACATCGTCCGTAAGAGTGGCAATCGTTACGACAATCCCGATGAACTCTACGGCTATGGCATCCCTGACTTCTTCAAAGCCTACACGATAGGATTAACTTATTAGTCTCATAATTCCCATTGGCCCCATAAGGCTCATAGGCCTCATAAGGCCCATAGGCCTCATAAGCCCCATTCGCCCTATGACTCCCATTTCCCTCTACGAACTCAACCTGCAGGTACGTTCTGTCCTCGAAGGCACGCTCTCCGAACCCGTATGGATTCAGGCAGAATTGAGCAGTGTGTCCATTCGTGGGCCGCATTGCTATGTGGAGTTTGTACAAAAGGCGGAGAACGGTAATACCTTTATCGCAAAAGCCAAGGGACAGATATGGGGGAATAAATGGGCGCTGATACGCCCTTATTTCGAGCAGACCACAGGTCAGCCACTCAGTCCGGGCATGCAGGTCATGGTGCAGGTCGAGGTCACTTTCCACGAAATCTATGGCTATGCCCTCAATGTCATCGACATCAATCCTACCTATACGTTAGGCGACATCGCTCGACGCCGACAGGAAATCCTGCGTCAGTTGGAGGAAGAAGGGGTCATCAACCTCAACAAAGAACTGGAACTCCCTGTGCCTGTACAACGCATCGCCGTCATTTCGTCGGAAGGAGCAGCAGGGTGGGGAGACTTCCAGAACCAACTCCTGAACAATGAATATGGGTTGGCTTTCACCGTTAAACTCTTCCCTGCTATCATGCAAGGTGAGCGTGTGGAGCAGACCATCATCGCTGCCTTGAACCAGATTGTGGCTGAGCAGGATTGTTGGGATGTGGTGGTGATTATCCGTGGAGGAGGTGCTACGTCCGACCTCACAGGTTTCGACACGCTGGCGTTGGCAGAGAATGTGGCCCAGTTCCCACTTCCTGTCATCACAGGTATTGGCCATGAGCGCGATGATACCGTGCTCGATATCATCAGTCACACGCGTGTGAAGACACCTACGGCAGCAGCTGAATTCCTGATTCATCTGGGCGTAGATCAACTGATGCGAATAGATAACCTGAAGGCACAGATTACAGATGGCGCTCAAAACTTGTTGCATCAGGAACGGTTGAGGATGGAGCGACTGATGGGACGTATTCCTACGTTGTGGGAATTGTTTAAGACGAATCGTCAAGTCAAACTCGATAATCTGTTCATGGAGATCCGCAATGGCGTGCGTACGTTACTCGATCGTCAGCAGCATCGTATGGAATTGATTACGACACAACTTCACGCAGCTTCACCAGAGCGTATCTATCGACTTGGCTATAGCGTCGTGCGCAAAAATGGGAAAGCTGTGCGTGATGCTTCAACCCTTCAGGATGATGATCTTGTGGAAATCACATTAGAACAAGGAATAGTTAATGCAAAAATACAGAAATAATGGAGACAAACGGACAGACATACAATGAAGCAATCAAGCAGTTAGAGGATATCTCTCGAAAGATTTCAACAGGCGAACTGGATGTCGACGCACTTGCTGACTACCTCAAACAAGCAAAAGAATTGGTAGAGTTTTGCAAGCAGAAACTTCAATCTGTAGAGACCGAAGTCAATACCATTTTAGGTGAACAGACACCTGACTAACTGATGAAAAATTGTGCGCTGTGTGCGTACACTTTCTGCCATTTTGTGCTATTGGTTTTGTGTTCAATTGTGTGAATAATGCTAATGAATGCTAATAAATCGAAAAAAATAGGGCGGATATTTGGCAATTCCAAAAAAAAGTCGTAATTTTGCAGCGATTTGTGGCAGTTTGCACTTTTCAATCAACACATAAAATCAATAGTAAAGTATATAATGGAGAAAACGCTTGTAATACTAAAGCCGAGTGCAGTTCAAAGAGCAATAGTAGGCGAAGTGACAGCTAGATTCGAACGTAAGGGCTTGAGACTCTGCGGTATGAAGATGATGCAGCTTACTGATGAGTTGCTGGACAAACACTATGCACACTTGGCTTCGAAGCCTTTCTTTCAGCGCATCAAGAACTCAATGATGGCAGCACCTGTTGTTTGTTGTTGCTACGAAGGAGTGGACGCTGTGGAGACGGTAAGAACAATGACAGGTAGTACAAACGGTAGAAAAGCAGCACCTGGAACAATTCGTGGAGATTACGGTATGAGTTTCCAGGAAAACATCATCCATACTTCAGACTCTCCTGAGAATGCCGTCGCAGAGATCAACCGTTTCTTCAATGCTGACGAGATCTTCGACTACAAGCAGTCGACATTCCAGTACCTGTATGCTAACGACGAATATTAAACAAAGCAATAATGATACAATTACTAAAAACAATTACATTGGTCGCTCTGACAGCAGTCTCTACAGCAGTATCTGCTCAGGACTTGTTGGCAAATAGAGCTCCGTCCGACAGAAAACTAACAGATCTGAAAACCATTAAAATCAACAATACTTCAGCATTTGCTATGGCCGACCTGCACAACCCTGCAGGTGACATCTATTCCACTTGGGATCATACTTCTGCATTGATTGCACCAGGAGCACTGCCTCCAAATTATAAAGTTGACCTTCGTGGTTTTGCAATGCCGACTCCAAGCCGTAAGATTACTTCGAAATTCGGACCTCGTTGGGGACGTCAGCACAAAGGATTGGACATTAAGGTCTATATCGGTGATACCATCTACGCAGCTTTTGATGGCAAAGTACGTATCGTAAAATACAATGCTGGAGGATGGGGATATTACGTGGTACTGCGTCATCCAAACGGACTTGAGACATTGTATGGCCATTTGAGCAAGCAACTGGTGAAGGAAGACGAGATTGTACGTGCCGGACAGCCTATCGGACTTGGTGGTAACTCTGGCGCTAGCACAGGTTCACACCTCCACTTCGAAACCCGTCTCTTGGGTACTGCTATCAATCCTGCTTTGATGTTCGACTTCGAGGCACAGGACGTTACAGGCGACTATTATGTTGTGAACACAGGAACTATTCAGAATAGCAAGAAGACAGCAACAGCAGCTGCACAGCCTGCAAAGGAAGAGGCGAAGAATGTCGTGATACAGACTCCTGTGGCTACACCAAAGGCTCCAACGATTGCTCCTGCAACCAATGAAACTCCTGCATCGTCAACTCCAACTCAAGAAGAAGACAAGACTGCAAAAGTGGTGACTTATGTGGTGAAGGAGAAAGATACTCCTTGGCGCATCGCAACGAATCATGGCATCACAGTTGAGCAACTTTACAAACTCAACGGCTTGAAGCAGGGTAGTGCAATCTATGCCGGACAGGTGCTCAAGTGCTCATAAGTTGGCAGTTATAGATAGCAAACGTAGAAAACGCAATAGAAATTAACGTCCAAGCATACTTGTTTGGACGTTATTATTTTGTAAACAAAATAAAATGTGCTAACTTTGCAGCCAAATTCGGAAGATATGGATACTCAAGAACAGTTCAAACAGGAAATGGCGAAATGTCGCGAGGTGTTTGCCAATAAGTTGTACGACTATGGTGCATCGTGGCGCATCCTGCGACCAGCCTCTGTCACAGACCAGATTCTCATCAAGGCAAAACGCATCCGTAGTCTCGAAGTGAAAGGTGTGTCGCTGGTAGGCGAAGGCATCTATCCTGAATTCCAGGCCATCGTGAACTATGGCATCGTTGGACTCATCCAACTCGAATTGGGTTATGCCGATGTAGTCGACATGAGTGCAGATGATGCGATGAAACATTACGACCGTTTTGCGCAGCAGGCATTGGAACTGATGCTGAAGAAGAATCATGACTATGATGAGGCTTGGCGTTCGATGAGGGTCAGTTCATATACCGATCTGATTTTGCAGAAAATCAACCGTACGAAGGAAATCGAGGGACACGATGGACAGACACGTGTGTCAGAAGGCATCGATGCTAATTACCTCGACATGATCAACTATTCTGTGTTCGGATTGATTAAATTGGATTTCGGCGAATGAGCAGACCGGTGTTGCATCTTGTGCTGAGGATTGTGGTGAATCTCTGTCGCTTTTTGTTGGCAGTCACATTCCTCTTCTCGGGTTTCGTCAAGGCCAACGACCCGTTGGGTATGGTCTATAAACTCGAGGATTACTTCAGCGCATGGGGCATCAGCGGTATTCCCAAGTCTTTCATCATCCTTTTGGTGATAGGCATTGCGTTCTTTGAGTTTGTCTTAGGCGTCTATCTGTTTTTCGGTATGCGCCGCAAATGGGTGTCACGCATCACGTTGGTGTTCATGTCGTGTATGACATTACTGACGGTCTACATTGCCATTGCCAATCCAGTGAGCGATTGTGGTTGCTTCGGCGATGCAATCATCCTGACCAACGTACAGACGCTGTTGAAGAATATCGTGTTGCTGGGCGCAGCAATTGTCGTGTTCCGATGGTATCGGATGCAACCTCATTTGATCAGTACGAAGGTCTATTGGATTGTGTCGACCCTCTTCGGCATAGGGCTCTTGGCCTACGCGGTCTATTGCATTTATGCGTTGCCGGTCATCGACTTCCGTCCGTACAAAGTAGGAACAGACCTACGTAAGATGATAGAGGTGCCCGAAGACCAACGTCCGCAGTTCGAGGTGACCATCGTCTATGAGAAGGATGGCAAGACGCTGGAACTCAGCATCGACGACGATGATCCAGACTCTACATGGACCTATGTCGAGACAAAGCGGAAACAGATCAGTGGAGCAGGTCAGCAGATTATCAACGACTTCTACATCGAATATGGAGACGAGGATGTGACCAATGATGTCCTGTCGAACGACGGCTACACCCTGCTGCTCTGTTCACCCGACCTGCAGACAGCCGATGAGAGCATCATGGATAAGATCAACGACCTCTACGACTATGCTCAGGCAAACGACATCATGTTCTATTGTCTGACAGCCTCTGACGAAGCTGCACGTAGTCGATGGGCTGATTACACAGGCGCTGAATACGTCTTCTGTACAGCCGACGATCGCACGCTGAAGACGATGGTACGCTCCAATCCGGGACTTATACTCCTCCACGATGGAAAGGTCATCAAGAAATGGAGCCATTGGAACTTCCCCAGCGAAGCTGAGATCCCATTAATCCCATAGCCCATAAGGCCCATTGGCCTCATAAGGCTCATAAGGCTCATAAGGCCCATTCGCCCCATTCGCCCCATTCGCCCCATAAAAACTCATAATATCAACCCTAATAATAAAAACCAAAAACAAAAATGAGAAAGAAAATTGTAGCAGGTAACTGGAAGATGAATAAGAACCTGCAAGAAGGTGTTGCACTCGCAACAGAACTCAACGAAGTATTAAAGGCAGAAAAGCCAAATTGTGACGTAGTTATTTGTACGCCATTCATTCACCTTGCAACCGTATCAGGTATCATTGATCACAGCGTCATCGGCCTTGGTGCTGAGAACTGTGCCGACAAGGCATCAGGTGCTTACACAGGTGAAGTGAGCGCTGAGATGGTAAAGTCTACAGGTGCTGAATATGTCATCCTCGGTCACTCTGAGCGTCGTGAGTACTACAACGAAACTCCAGCCATTCTGAAGGAGAAGGTTGACCTCGCACTCGCAAACGGTCTGAAGGTAATCTTCTGTATCGGTGAAAGTCTTGCACAGCGCGAGGCTAACGAGCAGAACGCAGTAGTGAAGGCAGAACTCGAAGGAAGTGTGTTCCACCTCTCTCCAGCTGAATTCGCTAATATCGTTATCGCTTACGAGCCAATCTGGGCCATCGGTACTGGTAAGACTGCAACTGCTGATCAGGCAGAGGAAATCCACGCATACATCCGCAGCATCATCGCTGAGAAGTATGGCAACGAAGTAGCAGAGAACACCTCTATCCTCTATGGAGGTTCTTGCAAGGCTTCTAACGCTCCTGAACTCTTCGCTAAGAAGGATATCGACGGAGGTCTGATTGGTGGTGCATCACTCAAGACTCCTGATTTCAAAGGTATTATCGACGCTTGGAAATAACATGAAAATCCTATCATGCATAGTTTTGGTCTTCATGGTTGCTACGGCGACCATGAAGGCGCAAACTTTCACCTCGAAGGTAGAGGCTGAAGTGGAAGGGCAGGGATCGTTCGACATTGAGCAAGACCCACGCCTCACGGCTATCGTCAATGGTGAGGAAGTTGTGCCCAGCTCACTTGCTACCGCTTCGAAAGTATCTGCCATCACAACAGAAACCAAGGTGAGACAAGATGCCGACGACCTGAGGGGCAAAGCAGCAGGCATGCATCAGAAAGTTCGTGGCTATCGTGTGCAAGTATTCTTCGGTGGCAGTCAGCGATCAGAAGAATCTCAGGCCAAGAAAGTCGGCTCTCGTGTGACAAGCATGTTCCCTGAACTTCGTGCCTATACCTCGTTTGCATCACCTCACTGGAGATGTCGTGTAGGTGATTTCACCAAACATGAGGATGCCACAGCCTATATGCATAAGATCAAGGCAAAGGGTATTTCTGAAGCAATGGTGGTGAAGAGTGAGATCTATGTCACAGCCGACCAACTCAAATAACAAC
>CAMYYX010000025.1 GCA_947303695.1 uncultured Prevotellaceae bacterium
CGTATGCTATAAATACTGTTTTCATACCTTATTTCTTCTTAAATGTTTCTTCTGCAGAGTGCTCCTTCCAATATGCGTTGAGTTCACGCTGTTGCTTCAGTTTACGACGTTTGTTCTTCACGCCTACTGCACCAAAGATACAGAACATAGACGGAACATAGATGAGGGTGAGCACTGTAGAGATGGTAAGACCTCCGATGATGCTGATACCCAATGGTCGCCACATCTCCGAACCTACTCCATGACTGGTAGCCATAGGTACCATACCGAGGATGGTGGTGAGTGAGGTCATGAGGATAGGACGCAAACGGCTACGAGCTGCTACTGTGGCGGCTCGAGTCAGTCCGTAGCCTCGCTCACGCATCAGCTGGGTATAGTCGATGAGTACGATACCGTTCTTCACTACAATACCAATCAACATGATACCTCCGAGGATGGACATCACGTTCATGCTGGTGCCCGTCAAAACTAAGGCGATGATGATACCTGAGAAGGCGAAGATGATAGAGAGGATGATGATGAACGGATAGGTCAGAGACTCAAACTGAGCTGCCATCACGATGAACACAAGGATAATGATGAGGATGCCGAGCATACCGAGGTCACGGTTACTATCTTGCTGATCCTCATACGAACCTGCTACCTGCACAATGACATCGCTTGGGATGTTCATTTCTTCGATGAAACGATTTCCGAGGTCAACACCGTCTGACAGAGCCTCACCGTCTTTCATCACGGCACTTACTGTCACAATACGCTGACGGTCCTTACGTTCGATGGTTGGTGGGATGGTGGACTCTTCGATGGTTGCTACATCGCGCACCTTGATGTTCTGTCCCATCGCGTTAGGGATGAGCATATTCTCGAGGTCCTCGATAGATACACGGTCTTCTACATCGTAGCGCACCTTGATGTCGTATTCCTCACCGTCCTCACGATAGAAGGACATGAGCGAACCGGTGATGAGGTTACGGATGCTTGCTGCTGCCTGAGACATACCAAGTCCTTGCTGTGAGAGTTTCTCACGGTCGAAGTTGATTACCAACTCTGGCTGGTAGTCTGAACGTGAAATCATGGCCTGTGCAATGATGTCACTCTCCTTGAATCGCTTCTGCAACTCTACTGCCACATCATAGGTTTCGTCCATATTATAGCCATAAACCTCGAAGGTGGCTGTCTGCTGTCCACCCATAGAGGACTGCTGACCACCAAGTATGACATTATATTTAGCCAGTTCTGGGATTTTCTTACAGTCTTCACGCATCTCATCACAAAGTGCTGCCAAACCCACTTCACGTTCGTTTGACGGACAGAATGAGATGTTGTACGAGATGATATGTGAACCGCTCGAACGCATTGAAGCGAAGGTGTTGTTATCGCCTGCCTGTCCTACGGTGAAGTTACATGCGTTCAGCATCGAGCCATAACGCTTCATCCATAGATCGGACAAGTTTTTAGCGATTTCCTCGGCTTTCTCTACACGGGTACCGATAGGCAACTCAAGTGTAACACCCACACGTCCTGAGTCGTTTGCAGGGAAGAACTCGCTCTTGATACCTGCTAGTTTCATGGTTACGATACTCAGCACGAAGAACAAGATACAGCCGATGATGACTGTCCAACGATGACGGGTTGCCCAAGCAATACGCTTTTCGTACCAGTCGTCGAGACCATCGAGCAAACGCTGAATAGGTCCGTAGATTTTCTTGAACAATTTTCCTTGTTTCTTCTGCAACTTGAGCAACTGTGAACAGAGCATCGGAGTGAATGAAAGTGCTGAGGTAGTAGAGATGGTCATGATGATACACATCATCCATCCCAACTGACGGAACAATACTCCTGTCATACCTGACACCATCGTCAACGGGAAGAACACGGCAATCATGGTCAGCGTAGAAGCGATAACGGAGATTGCCACCTCGTTGGTTGCATGGATGGCTGCCTGTTTCGGATCGGAACCACGCTCAATATGTGTCGTCACATTCTCCAACACCACAATGGCATCATCGACAACGCTACCGATTGCGATGGAGAGACATGAGAGGGATACGATGTTGAACGAACCGCCTGTCGCATACAGATAGATGAACGATGCGATGAGCGACATAGGAATGGTAATGGCGATGATGACTGTTGCACGCCAACGACCCAGGAACACAAACACAACCAGCACCACGAACACCATAGCATATGCGATGGTTTCCGTGAGCGAATTCACTGTGTTGGTGATGTTGTCGGAGGTGTTGACGATGACGCCAAGGTTCACATCCGAAGGAAGGTTCTTGCGCAAGGTAGGCAACATTTCCATCACCTTATTAGAAATAGCTACGGAGTTGGCACCACTCTGTTTCTGCACGATAATCATCGCTCCCTGCACACCATTGGTGAAGGTTCGCTGGGCACGTTCTTCTACATCGTCGACGATACGAGCCACATCACGCAGATAGACGATGGCACCATTGTGCTGACCAACGACCACATTACCCATCTCCTGTGGGTCGTGGAATTCGCCTTCGACACGAATGATATAGGTTTGGGTACCAATATCCACCGTACCACCCGTAGCATTCATATTCTCGGCAGCAATGGCAGCACTTACCTGAGCAGCGCTCAAGCCATAAGCCTCCATCTTCTTCGCATCCATGTAGATGTTGATTTCACGCTCTGGTGCACCCATGATGGACACGCTTCCCACTCCATCGACACGCGCCAACGGATTGGCCAGATATTCATCGAGTATCTTATAGAGCGCCTTCTGACTCTCGTGAGCCTGAGCCGAGAGAACCAAGATAGGCATCATGTCGCTCGAGAACTTGAAAAGAACAGGCTGGTTGGCATCGTTAGGCAAAGAGTTTGATACCATATCCAGTTTATCGCGCACGTCGTTCGTCAGGTCGTTAATATCGTATCCGTATTCAAACTGAAGGGTTACGACAGATACGTTGTCTCTTGAGTTCGAAGTGATGTGCTTCAGGTGCTCAATGGAGTTCAACGTGTTCTCCAACGGACGCGTCACATTGTTTTCAATATCGTTTGCCGATGCTCCGTTGTAGTACGTCATGATCATGATGGTGTTCGTATCGATGTCCGGGAACAAGTCGATAGGCAACTTCAATGCCGAGAACACACCAAGGATGACGACTGCAAGGAAGACGAGGCTCGTCATAATCGGGCGTTTCACCGCCCCTTCGTATAGACTCATCGTGTTATTTACTATTTGACAATTTACTATTTACTATTTCACCACTTTCACCTCACGTCCATTAGCCAGACGAGACATACCTGCTACAACTACCTGTGTACCTGGTTCCAGGCCGCTCTTCACTTCGTACTGCTCGCCCATGTGCTTGCCGAGTTCCACTTTGTCGTAGCTTACTTTTCCGTCCTTATAGGTATAGACATAACGGTCGCCTGCACCTACCTGCTTCACGATAGCCATATCGGGCACCATCACACGCTCGATTTCCTCGAAGCTGATGGTAGCACGTGCAAACATACCTGGACGTACTTTCTGACCGCTGTTGGCAACAGTCACCTCTACAGGGAAGGTGTGAGTTATCTTGTCCACTGTTGGATAGACGATTGACACTTTACCAGCGAAGACTTCGCCTTCGTAGGCATCGAGTGCGATTTCGACTGGCTGACCAACTACCACATTCTTGTAATATACTTCAGACACGTTGATGATGAGTTTTACAGGGTTGAGCTGCTCAACTGTCAGGATTGGAGTGCCTGCATACATGTCGCCGTTATCGTAGTTGCGAGCTGTTACAACACCACTGATTGGAGCTGTCAGTTGCGTGTTCTGCACCAATTGGTTGTACTGGGTTGACAAGACATCGAGCTGTGTCTTGGCATTGTCGTATTCTGCCTGCGAGGCTCCACCCACGCTATAAAGTTGACTGGTACGATTGAATTCCACCTTCTGGTTCTCAATCTGCAGTTTCAACTGACGAAGGTTCGATGCATCGAGCTGTACGAGCACCTGTCCCTTGCGCACGTTATCGCCTACTTCTACATAGATTTTCTCAATACGATACGGAGTGTTTGGTGCGATATTGTTCTTCACATCACTCTCCACTGTTGCTGTGTAAGTCTCGGTTTGAGGCACTACACATGTCTCGACTGTTGCGAGCTTCACTTCAGGTTTCTCGTCAGTCTTCTGCTTCTCTTCTTTTTGCTCACCACAAGAAGCAAATGCCATGCAGACAGCTAAAACCGTTAATCCAATAAATGTCTTCTTCATATATGCTATTGTTTTTGATTATTATCTCAAATAATTTTCTCTTCCCAACGTGAAATCCAAGTCGGCCTTGTTGCGCAGATAGTCATAGATCGACTGGTTATAAGTCAGTTTGGCTTGTGTCAGTGCTACCTCGCTTTGGTTCAACTCCAGAATGGTTCCACGACCCACTTCATAGCGAGTCGAAGCAATCGAGAGGGCCTTGTCGGCCTTAGCAACTGCCTCCTTGTTGCTGTTCACCTGTGCGATGCTTGCAGCCATGTTGTGTACATAGTTCTGTGCAGCCATCGCCAACTGACGCTGTGTGTTCACACGGTTGTCTTCGAGTTCCGAAAGCTGCATCTTCATCGACTTCAACTTTGTCCAGTTCGATGCTCTGAAGATAGGAATGCTCACTCCGATTGTGAACGAAGCAGAAGGCGACCAGTTGTAGTTCCAGATGTTCCAATTGTTGTTGTAGAGCGACTGATACTGACCTGTCAGCGTGAATGCTACGGTAGGCATGAAACTCGTGCGCTGAATCTTCAGTGTGCGCTCCAGTATCGAGCGATTCATGTCCAACTGACGTATCGCTGAGTTGTTCTGCAATTCCGATTCGCTTGAGATAATCTCTGCCAGTTTCAGGTCGTTCTCATAGTTCTCGAGCTTGTCGTCCAACACAAGTGTCACATCCGTCGTAATGCCCATGAGCACCTTCAACTGCAGTTCGGCAAGCGTCAATCCCGTCTGAGTGCTGACAAGACTTGAGTTCATCGAACGCATCTGCACTTCTGCGGTAATCTTATCGTACTCACTCACACGACCTACGTCATACTTTGCGCTGATCACGTCATAGTTCTCTTTACTGATATCATAACTCTGCTGCATCACCTTGTACGAATCCTGTGCCAGCAACATCTGATAAAAAGCCTTCGTCACCTGATTGATAAGGTCGAGACGCGAACTGCGGGCTTTCTCGCGAGCCAGCTCAATGTCTTGCTTCGTCAGTTTCATGTTCTGATACACAGCAGGAGCAAACAAAGGAACACTCAGCGTACCCACCAAGGCTGCTGTGTTTGTGTCGTCCTTACCCATCTTAAACTTGTTACCACCCAAGTTCATCTCGGCAGCCAACAATGTATGCTGAAGACTTGCTGTCGCTGACACCTCAGGCAGCAAAGCCTGCCAAGCCTCTGTGTCGGCAATACGCTTCAACTCAATATCCTTATCTGCCACTCTGATTGTCGGATTCTCCGCCAATGCGATGTCAATAGCTTTTTGAAGGGTAATATCGATTTGCTGAGCAAAACCACTTGCAACAGCCAACATCACACCTACGCTTAAAAGCACTCTTTTTCCTTTCATCTTCTCTAACTATTCTTTTTACTTTAAAAATATCTTATACCTTATTATTTATAAAAAAACACATTTGAGTTGCAAAGTTACGCTTTTTTCATGTTATACACAAACTTTATGAAATAATTTACAATTATTTCCTACCAATCGAACAAAAAAGAATGAATATGTACAAAAAGACGTCGCAGGGAAAGAAAACCCTGCGACGCTTATAAATGATGGTCAAACAACCGGAATTACTTCAAAGCTTCTTCTACAGCCTTCACCATTGCCTCACCACGAAGACCGCGCTTCACGATAGTTCCATCTGGAGCAAAGAGGATAATTTCTGGAATACCTTCGATGTTATAAGCATCCGAACCAGCCTTCTGAGCATTCATAATCTGTGGATACTTGATACCCAGTTCTTCCATTGCCTGCTTGGTGTCAGCTGGTTCATCCCATGTTGCTACGCCAAGCACTTCGAAGTTATCGCCTGCATACTTATTGTACAGTTCGATGATAGTAGGAATCTCACCACGACAAGGACCGCACCAGCTAGCCCAGAAGTCTACAAGCACATACTTGCCCTTGCCAACATAGTCCGACAGTTTCTGAACCTGTCCTTCATACTCTGCTTCAAAGTCTGTGAACATCTGTCCTGCACCTGTCTTAGCGGCTTTCTCAAACTTCTCTGCAGGGATGACTTTACAAATGGCATCCTTAACAACATCGCCACATTTGTCGAGCCATTCAGGCATGTTGTTCAACCCGATATAATCGTTCAAGAGATAGAGGCAAAAAGCGCCTGCAAGATCGTTTGGATGCTCTTTCATAAAGCTATCAAGAAGGGCATCAAGTTCTGCTTCAGTATTTACTTCATTAGCTTTCTCAAGGAAACCTTTGATAGCGTCGTTGAGCGGAGTACCTGAAGGAAGTCCTTCCTTGGAAATCTTAATTTCACCAGGCTCACTAATGAACCAGAACTGTACATTCTGATCAGTTGCACCAGTCACAAATACAGGATCTGCTTCGTTCTCACCTTCGATAACAAAGCAAAGTCCGGTATCAACCTTAACAGAGTCAAGCTTTGGATTCTCATCAAAGAAATTGTAAGTGTAATAGACGTACTTTACACCTTCTGTTGCTTCACCAGTCACCTTGAATGACTTGTTTTCCGTACATGATGCCAAAAGCACCAATGACATAACGAATAGAATTGATTTCTTCATTGTTTTTGGGGGTTAAAAGGGTTAATGATTATTTTTTCCACAATGAGGGCAGGTGCCTTTCTTCCTGATGCTTCGTCCACAGAAGCCGCAGATGTAGCGACACCTTATATATTTTGAATATATCCATAGCAATACGACGATATAGAGAACAAGTAACCCATATCCGATATAGATAGAAGTGGTCCACGATATGATAAGGTAAGATACCATAGCAAGTCCTATCATCTCCAACACATAGGTCAATCCCTGAAAGAAATTGAAGTGATGATAGACCTCAATCAACATAGCAATGAAGGCAATAATCACAATCCACATCAGGGTAACCAGCACGGCCATCACATCAGGAAGGATCAGTGGGTTAAGTGTCGGATGGAAATAATATTCCTGCCAGAACTCTGGCGTAAACTTCTGAATGCTTGCATATAGACACGCCAACGAAGCGACAAGAATCAGGAACAGCGTAGGATAGAAACTGTCCATCTCATCAAAACGGAATATCTGCATCTGATGCAATCCTCTGCGTTTGAGAATAAAACCGATAAAACCGATAATACCCAAAACGACTAAGACGCTCATCCAGATATATCGACTCACAGTAAGGCTGTCTATTACCTGCGAAATCGAATCGTCTGGCACGCCACCCTGCAACAGTTCTTCCTCTGGTATCCAACCCATCGTGAACTGGTCACGAGCTACCTTGATCCAGATGGTATCTGACTCACGAATGTCTGCAACAGCAATATGGTCGTCCTTAAAGACCTTACACGTATCGTACAGTTCGTCCTCACGAGGAATCAACACCAACGAATCGGCTTTTACCACAAAGTTAAAGTTATTGGTATAGTGATGAAGCAATCGGAACTCCAAACTGTCGGCTTGTGCCGGTGTGAGTTCCAACAAGGTATCAACTGTCGTTTCTCCTACAGCCAAGGTGTCAGTCTGCATAGAGTTATCGCACTCTGTACGAACACAGGCGAACAGAGTGAACAGCAAAAGTATGTAGAAACACTTATTCATCTTTGATTACTTTCATCATACATTCCTTACAATCGAAATCAAGACGGAATCGTATTCCGTTTGCCAACTGTAGATAGAGATGATCGCCACTCTTCAACTCCATACTCCCTACTCTCGTTTTTTCTTTGGGACAAGCTCCCAACGAGTACTTCAGACAATGCTTGCAAAACATCACTGGCACACCGCTCGGATGACTCTGCTCATAAGCCCACTCCCCTACTTCACAGCCTTGTTCCTCGTAGAATTCCTTCGCACGATGGTTCAAGATGTTAGCGAGATAGGTAAGAGAATTACCCGTTATCTTTTGTCTTGTATCTTTCTTCTCTAAACTCTCCACTTTCCTCTCTTCACTTTCCTCTCCACACTCTTTTGTCAACTCTCTTCTCCACGCACCCAAAAGCGACGAAGGAATGAACCAATTGTTCGTATAGTTGATATTGAGGTTGCGCAGTCGGTAGATGGTGTCGCCCATTCGTGAGAATTGGAGACGGATGTTTTCGTGTTGAGGTGTACGAGCCGGCTGTTTCTCAAACTTCGCATCAAGTGTCCGATAAAGGCCGTAATCGTCAGTCATGATCATGTGGAATCCATCGAGGGTCTGTTCCATCGTGATGTCCACAGGGATGTATCGCTCTGCACTTTCACGTTGCAGCAAATCCTCAAAGCGTTTATCAAAATTCCGATACAGTCGGGTCTTCGGCATGAGGTTATGCGGCATCTCCAACGGATAAAGCCTACCATTCTCCACTTTATTCAAACGAAAACCGAATAGTTTACCCTTAGGGTCAACGAAACAGAGTCCATCCCCATTTGCAAAAGTCTTCAAACCCGCTACCGTGAAGCAGTTCTGATGGACTTCCTTCACCAGTCCTACCTCCTCACCCATCGCCTTGGGAGTATCGAACGAGAAGATACGGTCGTTGCGTCCAAAAAGGAAATAACTAGTAAAGCCCCTGTTGAAACTCTTGCTGACATCGGGTTTGAACATCAGTTCCACTACCCCATTCGATGCTCGTTCGTACTTGTCAGGTTGCGACTTCACAATCTGGTTCAGCGCCTCACTATACGCAGCCGTCACGTTCTTCACGTACGACATATCCTTCAGACGTCCTTCTATCTTGAACGATGTTGCACCAGCCTCAACGAGTTTCTGAAGCGAATTAATCTGACACATATCCTTCAAAGACAGCAGATGTTTCTTCTGCATAATTGTCTGCTCAACAGACTTTCCACCCTTCTGATAAGACCGTATCAAGTCAAACTCCATCCTACACACCTGTGCACAAGCGCCCCGATTAGCGCTCCTACCAAACAGACATTCACTCGCATAGCATTGTCCGCTGAGAGAAACACACAAGGCTCCATGAACGAATACCTCAAGTGCGACATCGGGACAAGCCTCGTGGATGGCTCGAATCTCGTCGAGTGATAGCTCACGTGCCAAGACCACCTGACGGAAACCATAACGTTGTAAGGTCTGCACCTTCTCTATGGTACGATTATCCATCTGTGTGCTGGCATGCAGAGGAATCGGTGGAAGGTTCAGTTTCAACAAACCCACATCTTGCACAAGCAGCGCATCTACATGAATCTCATAGAGCTTCCAAATCAGTTGTTCAGCCTCTTTCAATTCATCATCGGTCAGAATTGTGTTGAGCGTCACATAGACCTTTGCCGCAAACTGATGAGCATAATCCACCAACCTGCGAATATCCTCCAAACTGTTACCAGCAGCCACTCGTGCTCCAAACTTCGGAGCTCCGATATAAACGGCATCAGCACCGTGGCGTATTGCCTCGATGCCAATGTCTGCATTCTTCGCTGGAGATAACAGTTCGAGTTTAGTCATGAATCTCTTCGATATTGTACGGAGTTTCCTGATATACGTAGTAGTTCAACCAGTTGGTGAACAACAAGTTAGCTGTCGAACGCCAAGTGACCAGAGGACTCTTGTCCGGATCGTCGTCTTTATAGTAGTTCTTCGGCATCTTGATGGGCAGATTCTTCGCCAAATCACGTCGGTATTCTGCATCGAGGGTCAGAGGAGCATACTCAGAATGTCCTGTGATGAAGAAGTCACGTCCGTTTCGTGCCATCACGATATGCACACCTGCCTCTCCCTCACCCATCGAGATAATCTTCAGTCCTTCGGTTGCCTCAATCTCCTCACGTGGCAAGGTGATATGTCGGCTGTGAGGCACAAAGAACTCATCGTCGAACCCTCGGAAGATAGGCAGGGAAGCATCCATCGGATGATGACGGAACACTCCGAACACCTTATCTTTCGTTGGACGCTTCTGAATGCCGTAGAAGTGATAAAGTCCTGCGAAAGCTGCCCAACAGATATAGAGTGTTGAAGTGACATTACTATGTGCCCAGTCCATCACAGCCTGCAGGTCCTTCCAATACGACACTTCTTCATACTCCATCTGCTCCAGAGGCGCACCCGTAATGATGAATCCATCGTACTTGTTGTGCATCATGTCCTCAAAGTCATGATAGAACGCCCGCATGTGTTCAATTGGAGCATTCTTCGATGTGTGACTCTTGATTTTCATGAATTCAATCTCAATCTGCAGAGGTGTGTTCGACAGGATTCTCACAAAGTCGGTCTCCGTCGTTATCTTAATCGGCATCAGGTTGAGAATTGCAATCTTCAACGGACGAATATCCTGGTTATGGGCACGCGTGGTGTCCATAACGAAGATATTCTCACGTTTCAGCAATTCTATTGCCGGTAATCTATCTGGAAGATTTAATGGCATTTTACCAAATATTTACTCGCTTGTCTTTAGGGATAAACATCTTATCTTTTTCTGTGATATTGAATGCTTCATACCAAGCATCAATCTGAGGCAGCGCACCATTCACACGCCATTCACCCAGTGAGTGTGGGTCCATCGTTGTGAGCTGACGCATATTCTCTTCTGTGATATTCTGTGCCCATACACCTGCATAAGCAAGGAAGAAACGCTGCTCTGGAGTGAAGCCGTTCACAACAGGAAGCGGATTGTCTTTTGTTGCATTCTTGAATGCTGTGTAAGCAATCTTCAGACCTCCGTGGTCAGCGATATTCTCACCCTGAGTCAACTCACCGTTTGCCTTCAATCCTGGCAATACCTCGATGCCGTTGAAGAAATCAACCATCGTCTTCGTATGTTCCTTGAACTTCTCTGCATCACCTGCTGCCCACCAGTTGTTGAAGTTACCTTCCTTATCGAACTGGCTACCCTGATCATCGAATCCGTGTGTCATCTCGTGTCCGATTACCACACCGATTGCGCCATAGTTGAACGCATCATCAGCACTCATGTCGAAGAATGGATACTGAAGGATACCTGCAGGGAAGCAAATCTCGTTGGTAGTTGGGTTGTAATATGCATTCACCGTCTGAGGAGTCATGTACCACTCTTCACGGTCAACCGGTTTCTTGTATTTACGCTCGATATAGTCTCTGCTTGCCCACTCTGAAATCACCTTCATCTGCTCGTAGAGGGTGTTCTTAGGATCGACGGTCAGCTTGCTATAGTCTCTCCACTTGTCAGGATAACCGATTTTCACATAGAAAGCACTGAGCTTCTCTTTTGCACGCATCTTGGTCGTGTCACTCATCCAATCCTGCTGATCAATACGCTCTTTCAATGCCTCCTGCAGATTCTTCACGAGTTCCTGCATACGAGTCTTGTTCTCTGCTGGGAAGTACTTCTTCACATACATCTCACCTACAGCTTCACCCAACACGCCATTCACTCTGTTTACAGAACGCTTCCAACGTGGTTGCATCTCTGTCGTACCTGACATGATACGGCCGTTGAAATCAAATGATTCTGCGTAGATTTCGTCACCCAGCACACTTGCTGCACTAGAAAGCAGACGCCATTGCATCCAATCCTTCAGGTCTTGTTCCGGAGTCTCGTTCAAGATAGCGATTGCTGCCTTTACTGCTTCAGGCTGACCAACAGACAAAGAGTCAAGGTCTGTGATGAGTTGTGACTCAAAGAACTCGTCCCAGTTGTATCCAGGATAATCTGCCTTAAGGGTCGTGAACGCCATCTTATGGTAGTTGCTGGCTGGGTCACGCAATTCTACACGGCTACGTGAAGCAAGTGCCATGCGGGTTTCAATCGACATCGTTGCATTCATCTTGCGGATAGCATCTTCATCTGAGTCACCCACCAGTTTGAACATCTTGATGATATGGTTACGATAAGCCTCACGAATCTTTACCATCGATGAGTCGCCCTTCACGTAGTAGTCCTTGTTGCCAAGCGACAGACCACCCTGACCAATCTCCACCATGTTGTTCTTGCTGTCCATCATGTCTGCTCCGATTCCACAATCGATGATATGACGGCCACCATACAGTTGCTGCTTATTCATATAACTGAGGATAGCCTCACGTGAATCGAGGTTTGCGATGGCCTGCATGTCTGCTACGATTGGCTGATAGCCGTCTTTGTTCTGACGGGTTGAGTCCATCAGCATGGTATAGAGGTCACCTATCTTCTGTGCCACACTACCCTCTTCGTTCTTCTCACTTGCAAGGTCCTCTATGAGACTCTTGATCTGCTTTCTGTTCTCTTCTGCAACGACATCGAAACTACCGAAGCGAGGATACTCAGGCTTGAGCGGATTGTTCTTTCTCCATCCACCACAAGCATACTCATAGAAATCTTCACCTGGAGCTACTGAATCGTTCATGTTCTCCGTCTTAATACCGATACCCAGCTGCTGCTGGCATCCACATAACGTAATAGAAGTTACCATTACTGCTAAAATCTGTTTTGCTTTCATACTGTTAATTATTTTAATTTAAACTCTTAAACTTCTTAAACCTTTGAACCCTTTGAAACCTTTGAAACTTTTGAAACCTTTGAAACCGACTCTTAACTTTTAACTCTTAACTTTTAACTTTTAACTCTTAACTCTCATCCCCTCTCATCCTGCCAGTTTTTCCCATTCATTCATTGCCTCATCCAGTTGTTGCTGCAATTGGGCATATCGTTCCACCAACTGCATATCGTTCTTTTCTGTCAGAATCTTCTCCACCTCTGCTATTTCGTTTTCTAGTTTCTCCACCTTCTCCTCACAAGCTTTCAGCGCCTTTTCTGCCTTTGCTTTCGCTTTGGCTTCCGCTTTCTGCTGCTCATAACTCTGTTTGGTTTCCGTTACGGGAGCTTCTGCCTTCACCACCTTCTGCTTGGCAGCCTGTTCAGCTTTCTCTTGTCGCAGACTGATACTGCTCTTCTCGATAGGTTCGAACACCTTCTGGTCTTTGAACATATACACCTTATCCACCAACCCATCGAGGAAAGCACGGTCGTGGCTCACGATAATAGCCGTTCCGTCAAATTCACGGATTGCATTCTTCAGCACTTCTTTCGACTGCATGTCCAGATGGTTCGTAGGCTCGTCGAGTATCAACAGGTTCACGGGTTGCAACAGCAACTGAATCATCGCCAATCGGCTTCGTTCTCCGCCCGACAGCACCCTGACAAACTTATCACTTTCTTCCCCACCAAACATGAAGGCACCTAACAGGTCTCGCACCTTTGTACGCATATCCCCTGTTGCCACTCGGTCTATCGTGTCGAACACCGTGATGCTTCCATCCAGCAACTGTGCCTGATTCTGAGCGAAGTACCCTATCTGCACGTTGTGACCTATCTTCAGGTTTCCGTCAAAAGGAATCTCACCCATGATACACTTCACCAGCGTGGATTTTCCTTCACCGTTGTTACCCATGAATGCCACCTTCTCACCTCGCTTGATGGTGAGGTTCACATGCTGGAATATCAGATGCTCTCCATACGATTTCGCCACATCATCACAAATCACCGGGTAGTCACCACTACGCTGACAAGGAGGGAATTTCAGCCTCAACAGCTTCGTGTCCACCTCGTCAATCTCAATCGGAACAATCTTCTCCAACTGCTTCAGGCGGCTCTGCACCTGATTCGACTTGGTGGGTTTATAGCGGAACCGCTCTACGAAGTCCTTGATGTCGGCAATCTCCTTCTGCTGATTCTCGTAGGCTCGTATCTGCTGCTCACGCCGTTCGTCTCTCAGCTTCACATATTCATCGTATTTCACCTTGTAGTCGTTGATGCGTCCACAGGTGATTTCAATCGTTCTATTGGTGATATTATTGATGAAAGCCCTATCGTGACTCACCAGCATCACGGCTTTTGCGCTATTTTGTATGAACTGCTCCAGCCATTGAATACTACCGATATCCAAGTGGTTCGTCGGCTCGTCGAGGAGCAAGAGGTCTGGTTTCTGCAACAGAATCTTCGCCAACTCAATTCGCATTCGCCATCCGCCCGAGAACTCGCTCGTAGGACGCGTGAAGTCTTCTCTCCGGAATCCAAGACCGATCAGCGTCTTGTCCATCTCGGCTTTCATCGTCCACTCCTCCACATGCATCCCCTCAAACGCCAATGCTGTCTCTTCTTCCAACGTGCGGGTATCGCTCACCTCCATCACCTGAGGCAGATAGCCTATCGTCAATTCACGTGGACGCGACACCACCCCACTTGTCGGTTGCTGCAATCCTGCGATAATCTTGAGCAGAGTCGATTTACCTGCACCGTTCTTACCCACCAAGGCAATACGGTCGCGGGGATTGATGACAAAACCAATATCCTGAAACAGGGGCTTTGAACTGAATTCAACACACAGATTATCTATTGAAACCATTTTCTCTTATAACTCTTAAACCTTTTGAACTCTTGAAACCTCTTGAACTCTTGAAACCTCTTGAACTCTTAAACCTTTTGAACTCTTAAACCTTTTGAACTCTTGAACCTCTTGAACTCTTGAACCTCTTGAACTCTTGAAACCTTTGAAACTCTTTTAGCTCTCGCCCTTTAAGGGTTTCTGTCCCCCGATGACGGGGGAACCGAAAGGGGTGTAAAGACTATTGAAGCGGGGAGAGGGTCTTCTACCCTTTATTCGTCACTTTCACAATCAGAATACTCAACTCATACAGCAACCACATCGGGATGGACACAAGCAGCAATGTAAAGGCATCCGACGTAGGAGTGATGATAGCTGCCAGAATCAGGATGGCCACAATCACATGCCTACGATACTGTGTCATATAACTGGCTTTCAGCAACCGCATCTTGGCCAGAATCCAACTCATCACCGGCATTTCGAAAATGATGCCAAGCACAAGGGTCAGCGACACGAATGTCGAAATATACGATTCCAGCGTGATGGTATTCGCCACATCGTCCGCAACCTGATACGTTCCCAGGAATCGGAACGTGAAGGGGAAGATGACGAAATAGCTGAACAGCACACCCAGGATGAACATCACATAACTGCCGAACACCAGTTGTACGGCATACTTGCGTTCGTTCTCATACAGGGCTGGCGAGATGAACTTGAACAGTTGATAGAGGACATAAGGCGATGCGGCAATCAAACCGGCAAAGAAGGCCACCTTCATGTGGATGATGAACTGCTGAGCCAGTTCCGTGTTGATGAGTGCCACATGGAAGTCCGTAGCTGCAACCATCTCTTTCACATCCATCCCTACCAACGTACCGAACCACTGTTCCACCTGTGAGAACAATTGATAGGTGATGAAACTACCGTCCTGAGGACCCAGCACAATGGCAAACAATGGTTCCTTGAAACAAAAAGCCAAGACACCAAACACCAATGACACGACTGCTATCCTGATAATAATAGACCGCAGCACATCCAAGTGATCCCAGAATGTAACCGGTTCGTTACTCACTCTTCTTTTCTTCTTCTACTTCACTCTTCGTTTCGTCCGTCGGATCTACCTCTTTCATTCCCTCCTTAAACGAACGGACACCTTTTCCAAGTCCCTTCATCAGTTCAGGAATCTTTCTTCCACCAAAGAACAACAGCACAATCAGTGCAATGATCAGAATTTCTTGCAATCCGAATGTACCGAACAGCAACGGTTGAATAACAAATAATGATTGTATCATATCTTTAAAATCTTTAAACTTTCAACTTTCAACTTTTAACTTTTAACTCTTAACTCTTAACTCTTAACTTTACAGTTCCACTCCTTGCTTCAGCTTCTCCACATATTCATCTATCTTATGCATCTCGTTTGGAATCTCAATCTTCTGCGGACAGTGTTCCAGACAACGGCAACATTCGATACAGTGGTTGGCCTGACGCAACTTCGGCACACTACGGTCGTATCCAACGAGGAAAGCCCTGCGCAGTTTCGCATACTCAGGATCTTGGGTCGATGAAGGCATCAAGCCCTCATTGATACATTTGTTGTAATGGGCAAAGATACCTGGGATGTCCAATCCATACGGACAAGGCATACAATACTGACAACCCGTACAAGGGATGGTTGAGTCGTGCAGAATCTCGTTCGCCACATCATTCTCCAGATAGCTACGCTCCTCCTCCGTCAACGGTTTCAGCGGACAATACGAATGCAGGTTGTCCACCAAGTGCTCCATATAGGTCATACCGCTCAAGGCAGTCAGCACGTTCGGATACGAACCGCAATACCTGAATGCCCACGAAGCAGCGGTTCTGTCAGGTTCCTTCCCTTTCAGCATCCTCAGCACATTGCCGTTCACTTTCGACAGACGTCCACCCAGCAGCGGTTCCATAATCACCACAGGGATATCGCGTTTCGTCAGTTCGTCGTACAGGTAGTTGGCATCCACGTTGAACGAGTTCATCTCGTTCGCATGATACCAGTCCAGATAGTTCATCTGAATCTGCACGAAATCCCAATGGATCTCATCGTGAAGGGCCATCATCTCGTCGAATACCGACTGCTGACCGTGGAACGAGAATCCGAGGTTCCTCACCCTTCCCGCTTCACGCTCTTTCATCAGGTAATCCAGGATGCCCGTATCTACAAACCGCGTCTGGTATTCCTCCATACTGCCACCGATGGCGTGCAGCAACATATAGTCGATATAGTCGGTCTTAAGTTCCTTCAGCGAGTTCTCATACATCGCAATCGAAGCCTCCTTCGTCTGGGTGTCGGGCGAGAAGTTCGACATCTTCGTAGCGATGAAGTACGACTCACGCGGATGACGGCTCAGGGCGATACCCGTTGCATGTTCCGACATGCCCTGACAATAGACAGGAGAGGTATCGAAGTAGTTCACACCATACTCCAGTGCGGTATCCACCAGTTCGTTGATGCGCTCCTGATCCATCTCTTCCTTACCGTCCGCACCCTTCTTCGTAGGCCAACGCATACAGCCATAACCCAGTATCGACACCTTGTCGCCACTGTTATGATTCTCTCTCAGGGTCATCTGCC
>CAMYYX010000026.1 GCA_947303695.1 uncultured Prevotellaceae bacterium
TGAATATCTTGCCATTTTCACCTAAATATGAGGCCATCTTCAGTCGCTGAAGTTCTCCTCCTGAAAGGGTGGAAAGTGCTTGATTGAGATGAATATATCCAAGTCCCATATCCATCATGGGCTTTAGTTTCTTTTCAATGATTGTACCCTTGAAGAAGTTGCTTGCCAGACGTACAGAGAGATCCATCACCTGAGCTATATTGAGTACTTTACTGCCATCAGTACTGGTGATGGTATAGTCGAGTGCTTCGTTAGAATAGCGAAGACCTCCACAAGCTTCACAGATGGTTTCAATATTATCCATGAACGCCATCTCAGAGATAATCACACCCTTTCCTCCACACACAGGACAAGCACCTTTACCATTGAAGGTGAAATATTGCTCTTTCATCTTATGTTTCTTGGCAAACAACTTACGAATGTCTGGTGCTACATCCATATAAGTGGCAGGAGTGGAACGAAGACTGATACCTATATTCTTCTGACTGATATAGATAACATCTTCACTCTGAGGCCATAAATGACGGAAGCATTCCATCAATGAACTCTTACCTGAACCTGCAACTCCTGCAACAACACAAAAAGTATTCATTGGGAAATCAACATTCACTCCATTCAGATTATGAAGGGTTGCATTTTTCAGAGAAAACATGCTTGCAGGCTTACGTGGTTGAGTTTTTATCTCACATGAAACACTCAACATCTTACCAGTATCAGTATTACTTTTCAACAGTTCAGGATATGTTCCCTCAAATACAATATTTCCTCCATCAATACCAGCTCCAGGTCCCATATCGACTATATGGTCAGCAATACTGATCATTTCCTTGTGATGTTCAACAAGTAGTACTGTATTACCAGCATCACGTAGTCTTTGAACTGACTGGCGTATCAACTTAATGTCATGATGATGAAGTCCTATGCTTGGTTCATCCAGAATGTAAAGTACATCAGATAACGATGAATTGATGTATTTTGCTATCTTACAACGTTGAGCTTCACCACCAGAAAGGGTTCCAACAGCACGATCAAGACTAAGATATCCAAGACCTATATCGTCAAGTGCTGTAAGACGTGCCTCAATAGCTTGTTTTAAATCGACAGCAAGAGGTGAACTGAGCGAATGTATCCATTCATTCAACCTGGATATAGACATGCTACATACATCAGCTATATTCTTTCCTTCAATTTTACAAGAAAGCACACGAGAACTGAGACGAGTACCACCACAATCTGGACAAACACCCATTCGCAGCATAGGATTAAGTACTGCACTATGCAGCAGTCCTTCCTCTGAATTGATGATGCTACGATACATTCGAGGTATCAATCCTTCATATTTAGCTGTCTTTGGCCAATTGGAAGGTGGATTTTTCAATTTAATTTGTGGACTGTTCAAAAATAAATCCAACTCTTCAGGCGAATAATCACATATTTTCTTATCTAAGTCGAATAAACCACTATGTGCATAACGAATCCATCGCCAACCACCCTTACCAAATGCTATATAATGAATGGTGTCTTCATCATTTAGACTCTTATTGAAATCAACAAGCTTATGTATATCCAATTCACGAATCTCACCTAATCCTGAACAACGAGGACAACTACCTTCTGGATGATTGAAACTGAATGATTCAGCATAACCAACAAATGGTTGACCCACTCGTGAAAACAATAAACGAAGTAATGCATAGATATCAGTATAGGTACCAACAGTGGAACGGGAGTTATTTGCCGGCTTTTTCTGATCTATCACAATAGCAATTGGTAGATTTTCAATAGAGTCGACATGAGGACGTCCATACTTAGGAAGATATTGCTGTACAAAAGTAGGAAATGTATCATTCAATTCACGACGAGACTTAGCAGCAATGGTATCAAGCACCAATGAACTCTTACCAGACCCAGAGACACCAGTAAATACTGTTATCTTGTGTTTTGGGATAGAAAGTGACACATGATTCAAATTGTTTTCATATGCACCATTTATCTTAATGAGTTCATTGTTCATGTTATCGACAAAAATTAAAATACTATTATTAATATTTTATTTTTTAATTCTTATTCTATAATAAATGTATGATGATGATATTATGTTGAAAATTATGTTGATAACTCCTATTAAGTCATTGATTGATAATGATTTAGGTATATGTTTTATTGTTTATAACTTGTTGATATTTTCTTGAAAAAAAATAGTAATTTTTCTTTGTTATTTCAATTATTTTTCAGGTGTGTTAGAAATAGAATACTCTATATATTTTTTCATTTTTTATGAATGAGTTTTCTACTACTTTTCAACAAGTTTTGAACAATCGTACCAATTCATCAATAATGTCAACAGCACATGCTGTTTTTTCTTTTAAAGGGAATTCTATCTTCTCATTAGACTTGATGATGGTAATTTTATTGGTATCGTGACGGAATCCTGCTCCTTTATCATTCAATGAGTTAAGTACGATGAAATCGAAGTTTTTCCGCTTCATCTTATCCTGAGCATTATTCTCTTCATCATTCGTTTCAAGTGCAAATCCAACTAAGATTTGATTTTCTTTCTTTATTTTACCCAGTGAGGCAGCTATATCTTTTGTAGGTTTCAAACGAATGATAAGCTCATTACCTTTACGTTTTATTTTTTGGTCAGCTACAGTTTCAGGTGTGAAGTCAGCAACTGCAGCACAAAGGATAGCTGCATTCATACTTGGATAGATATCCATACATGCTTCATACATTTGCTGAGCTGATTCTACATGGGTAGTGTGTAGATTAGGATGATTGAATATATCAGAATTGATAGTTACTGGTCCTAACACCAATTCTACACACATTCCTCTATTCAGACATTCCTCAGCTAAAGCAATACCCATTTTTCCAGATGAGTAGTTGCCAATAAAACGAACAGGATCAATCTTTTCATAAGTTGGTCCTGCTGTAATGAGTATAGAAGTTTTATTCATGAAGGAAATCATCTATCAGTTTTACAATAGTTTCCGGTTCTTCCATTCTTCCTTTACCTTCAAGATGACTGGCAAGAAAACCTGTTCCTGGTTCGATGATATGATTACCATAGGATTTCAACAGTTCAAGATTATGCTGAGTAGTAGGATGTGCATACATATCGAGATCCATAGCTGGAGCAATGAAAACAGGAGCTTTCATAGACAGATAAGTGGTAATCAACATATTGTCAGCTATACCATGAGCCATCTTACCTATTGTACTTGCTGTAGCTGGAGCTATCAACATCACATCTGCCCATTGACCTAAGTTTACATGTGAATTCCAACTTCCGTCTCTTTGGGCGAAAAATTCACTAATAACAGGTTTACTTGTGAGTGCAGAAAGGGTGATGGGAGTGATAAACTCTTTTCCTGCAGGTGTGATGACAACTTGTACCTCAGCACCTTGTTTAATGAAACCACGAATGATGAGACAGGCTTTATAAGCAGCTATACTACCTGTGATTCCAAGAACGATATGTTTTCCTTTCAGCATAGTATAATAATATTAGGTGAGTTTAATTTTCTTGAATTCCTGTATGGTATTGAGCGCAAAGTCTCCTTGCATAATCCATGTGTAGTAAGCTGGATCTTTGTCGAATATTTCTTTTACTACCTGACCTTTGTATTTACCAAAATTAAATACTTTCTGCCCCTTGTCATTCTTAATGATTTTTCCAGCAAAATCTACTAGATTAGGATTAGATGAAAATTCAGAAAGAAACTGTACATCATTTACAAGGTCTGGATAGAAATCAAGTTGAGCTTCGAGCACATCAACTGTAGCTCGAGTATCAGCTAAAGCAGAATGGGCATTCTCCAAATCTTTCTTGCAATAGTATTTATAGGCTGCCGAGAGGGTACGCTGTTCCTTTTTCTTGAAAATAACACACACATCGACAAACTTGCTGTTCGACAAGTCTAAATTGATACCTATACGCAAGAATTCTTCTACTAACAAAGGAATATCAAAATAATTGGAGTTATATCCAGCCAAATCACTATCACGCAATATATTCAACAAATCATTGGCTATATCCTTGAATGTAGGGCAATCTTTCACATCATCGTCATAGATGCCATGAACGGCTGATGCCTGCTCAGGAATATGGACTGTATTGCCTAATGCATCAACAGGACGAATCCTCATTGATTCAGATTTTTCATTTCCACAAGGGTAAATCTTAATGTAGCAAAGTTCCACAATATGGTCCTTTGCTACATCAATTCCTGTAGTCTCCAAGTCGAAGAATACAATGGGTTTATTTAAGTTGAGTTTCATTCAACAATTCTAGTCATTTAACATCATTGGCATCAGCAACATCAATAAGTCTTCATTCTCTTCCTGTTGTGCAGGAACAATCACACCAGCACGACTTGGATCTGCCAATTCGAATATAACTTCCTGAGAAGAGATGCTGTTGAGAATATCTACGAGGAAAGGACCTTTGAAACCAATATTCATTGGATTTCCTTCATATTCACAAGTGATGCTTTCTTCTGCGTTTGTTGCAAATTCATTATCCTGAGATGAAACCATCAAGGCATTGTTGGTAATTCTGATCTTGATGAGGTTGGTGCTTTGACTTGCAAATACCAACACACGACGCAAAGCTCCAATCATTGCCTGACGATCAACTCTGATTTTAAATGGATTGTCCTTTGGAATGACAGAGTTATAGTTAGGATAACGTCCTTCAATCAGACGACAGCTAAGAACATAATTTTCTACGCTGATTTCTGCAATATTTTCATCTAACTTGATAATGACTTCGCTATCATCCTTTACCAGGATATCTTTCAATGTCTTAGCAGGTTTCTTTGGAAGAATGAATGAAGTACTTTGGTCTCCATGAACAGCAAAATTGCGATTACGAACCAATTTATGTCCATCACTTGCTACGAAAGTGATATTATCAGGCATGATATCGAAGAACACACCATTCATCACAGGACGCAATTCATCGTCAGCTGTAGCAAACAACGACTTGTTGATGCCATTGAACAATGCATTATTTTCAATCTTCACTATTTGAGCGTTTTCGCTAACACTCTTCATGATAGGATAGTCTTCGCCACTCTGTCCATTGAATTCGCACTTACCATTCTGATATTTAATGATAACTTTGAAATCTTCGTCGTTGATGGTAATTTTTACTGGTTGGTCAGAAATTTCCTTCAATCCATTGATAATCTGAGTTGCATTAAGCGCAAACTTACCACTTCCTTCTGCTGCATTTACTTCAATGCTTGATACAAGAGTAATATCTCCATCTGAAGCAGTCATTTTCAAGATATTATCTTGAAGTTCGAAAAGAATGCTGTCAAGAATAGAAAGGGCATTCTTTGAATTGATGACCTTGTTTAAAGTCTGTAAACGATTACAGATTGTTGTACTTGAAATCTTGAAATTCATATGATATTATTGGTTTTAAAAATTTCTTTTTTGGTATGAATTATCTGTTGATTTGATGTTTTGACTACAAAATTAGCTAATACTTTTGAATTATTGAAAGAAATCTCATTAAAAATATTGTAGTTGCATGAATTTTTCGTAAATTCGCACGAAATTTAAAGAAATAATTATGGAATTAACAGGAAAAGTAATTGCTGTGCTTGAAGCAAGAAGCGGCATTTCAAAATCATCAGGAAATCCTTGGAAAATGCAGGATTATGTGATTGAAACCAACGAACAATATCCTCGTCGTATGTGTTTCAATGTGTTTGGTGAAGATAAAATCAATCAGTTCAATATTCAGGTTGGAGAAGAAATAACAGTATCTTTCGATATCAATGCTCGTGAATACCAAGGACGTTGGTTTAATGATATCCGTGCATGGAAAGTAGAACGTGGAACACCTGCTCCTGAGGGTGAACCAGCACCAGCTGAAGTAGCTCCTGCCGTTGATTCAGCTCCTGTACCTACTTTTGATGCAGAAGAATCAAACGACGATCTTCCTTTCTAATCAGCGGAAAGGATAGACAACTTCTTCGCTTCTAGGACCTAAGCCTCCATACCAATTGGCACAACGTACACTATAGCAAGCTCCTTCATAAGTCTTGCCTACATTGTAGGTTGGCTGAGTGGTAAAAGCGATAATCTTACGATCTCTGCAGATGGCATAACATCCGGCTTCTGGAATATCTTCCCAAGTAATGACCTTACCTTTTGCTTTTAAGATAGGTGGTCGTACTTGGGATGCTTTATCTTCAGGATACCATCCTGGGAATACCTTATCAACTGTATAGGTTTCTGCTTCATCGTCTGTCAGTTCAGGCTTATAACTTACCTGAACAGGTTGCCCATTGGTGTTATTGAAAATGGTCTTTCGTTTGCTTAGGTCAAGCAAGCTGAAATAGCCGTCTGTACTATTGTATTCAGCAA
The DNA here is from genome assembly GCA_947303695.1 of uncultured Prevotellaceae bacterium. GTDB lineage: Bacteria > Bacteroidota > Bacteroidia > Bacteroidales > Bacteroidaceae > Colivivens. The sequence goes on from CAMYYX010000026.1 coordinate 6,388, forward strand.
ACAGAGCAGGAACAGTTCCATGCATCTCACACCATCCTTCTGGCGCAGGGGTTACATTCATTGAACAATTGAGGAACACACATCGTGGAGCATTCTTCCAAGGGCGTCCTAAGTGATATTTGCCGTTTTGGTCAACATCTCCATCGATATAGCAGTCAGCAAACACATACCCATATTTATTTCCTGAAGCTGTTGCGGGAGCTGTGATGACATCTCTGCTTCCTGTTTTCCCACGAGGCAATAAACGGATGTTACAATGGTTGAAATAGACAGTACCCCCACCACAGATAAAATCTACTGTTCCGCTGATTTGACAATCCTCCAGATAGGTCGTACCTCCATCGTTAGTGTAATAGGTGTCTTGTGTACTGAGCAGACTCACGTTCTTCAGGATATTGCCTTTGCAGTTCTTCTCATTTAACGCAACTGCACGATTAGCAAAAGCATTAGGATCGTTCTTATAATTGGACCAGAACTCAATATCCTGGATATAGGTGCTATCTGCCCCTTTACAAAAGAGGGTGCTGGTAATGCTGATTCCTTCGTGTTGTGGACAATTCTCTATCTGTGTAGTTTGCCAAGTATCGCCTATAATAGAGGTGTTAGGAGCTGTCAGGGTCGTCATAGGACTTGGAAACTCCACCTTCACACCATTCTCAACAACAGAGATGGTGTTGCCTTCACCTTTTATTCTATAATAACTGGGACGAATGAATATCCTATAACGACGTTGTTTGTTTTCCCTGGTGTTTGCTGCTTGAATGGCTTGCACGAAATTACCGTTATCTGGAACAATGAAATCGTATGTCCATTTGTTTTGAGCTCTGCAAGAACTACAAACAACCAACGATATGATGAAAAGCAATAACTTCATTTTACTAAATATTTTTTTCCTTTGATAATTATGATTCCTTTATATGTTCTATCCACCTTCATGCCTGAGATTGCATATTTATCATTGATAGATGCATAGATGTCAACTCCATACTCATCCGTGAAATACTTATCCAAAAACTCAAGCCGGTGGTCCAACCAATCTGTGATATAGCTTAGTTCCTCTTCAAAATTCAGGGTCTGAAACGAGATATCACTATCTCCACTCCAACGTTGTTCTTCACGTGTAGCAGCTCCACTGTCTTTTATCAAATCATAATAATGACGATATGTGTTTGCGAGATAATTGAACGAAAAATAGCTTTGTCGAAGTTGTATGTATCTGTTGATAACTTTTTGTTTGAAACCTTTTATGTTCAATCCAAAGAGCCTTGAAGCAATGTTGGTGGGTACAATTGGTTTTGAATTCCATGCAACATAATCAGGATGTAAAGGGTCGTTTGTATAGTTTTGTCCAACGGTACTATCCAGATCCCATAAAGCAAGTGTAATTCGCTTATGATGTTGCTTGTCATATACAGCCCAATAGAGGTTTTTACCCGCAAGGTCAAAGGCATTGAATACGTTTACAAACAGATAATAATCGACGAATACAGGGATATCAATATAATCACCTATTTGTTCAGAAAAGTCTGAGGCTTTGGATGTCCTTACGAATTTGATGGCATTATATAAGGTGCTGTAGTCAGAAGGGCATACTTCGTCAAGTTTCGGATACTTAAGTTCAAAAACATCCCATGTGGGTTGACTGTTGTCGTATGCTTTAGGATTGTTCATGAAAGTAGCATATCCCCATCCAGCTGCTTTCCACAAACCACCATGGATTTGCAAGCTTGTTTCGTTGTATTTGCGCAATTTGAGTTGCTTTCTATCGATGGGTTCACAGAAATTATAAATACCAAGATACTCATCATTGAGAAACAATTCGACGACTTCACCTCTTGAGGCTGTATATACATCGGATTCAACGACAGAATAATAGGGCTTTGTGGCAAAGTCGTTCCAAATCTTTCCTGCAATCAGATTCCGAAGCCTGAACAAATCCACCTGTCCTGCATCTAAAATCCATTTATTGTCGTTTCGTAAAGAGAAGAACGAATAGTTTTTCTTTTCTCCTTGTTCGTCAACAAACTTGATTTTATAGTTGTGTTTGTGCTTGCTAGGACCACTCGTAGCTCCTCCTCTCCACTTGATTTCTGCATTCATCACTTGTGTTTTCTGGTGAGGATTCTGCACTTCTACGACTCCCAATGAATAATCAGTATTAAAATCACCAGAGAGGTGAAGAATGGGCAGATAAGTAAACGAGAGGGTATAATGGTTGGTTTTTCCATCAACATCAACGCTGATGGGATACGATTTTTCTCCCTGTATATGATTGAATACAACAGGATGGATGATTGATTGGTTGTTGACAACCAGATGTTTCCATGTTGTATTGTTTGCTAAGGTGATAGTTGCTTGATAGTCCTTTCCCCAATAGTTCTTGGGTATGGAAATCAGGAAAGAACGGGTTCGTTGGTCATATTTTGGCTCTATCCCGTTAATAAAAAATTGAGCATAAGTACAAATACAAAAGAGCAGTCCTAATCCTATCAGCATCAGTCGTCGTCCTAAATGCAGTACATCTGGATGAATGGTGCGAATACTAACTCCCCTTTCGTTCATGTATATGAGATAATCCTTTTATTCAATCCAACTGTCCCTGTCGAGGTTTCTGTATCCGATAGCCTCACCGATATGGTTCGACAGAATCTGTTCAGAACCATCTAAGTCGGCAATGGTACGAGCTACCTTTAAGATACGATTATAAGCACGTGCAGAGAGGTTCAGACGTCGCATAGCATCACGCAGACGGTCTGTGCTCTTTTCGTCGAGTTGTGCATATTTTTGTAACAACGCATTATTCATTTGGGCGTTGCAATGTATACCCTTTTCATTTGCATAGCGTTGTTCCTGAATCTTGCGTGCTTTGATGACACGTTCCCTGATTGTTGCTGACGACTCTCCCTTTGGTGCTTGGGAAATATCGTCAAAAGGTACACTGGCTACCTCTACCTGTATATCAATACGATCCATGAGTGGCCCGCTGATCTTGTTGATGTATTTCTGAATCTGTCCTGGTGTACACACACATGGGTGTGTAGGATGATTGTGGTATCCGCACGGACACGGATTCATGGATGCTACCAACATGAACGAACAAGGCATCGTGATGTTATACTTTGCTCTCGAAATGGTAATTACCCTGTCTTCGAGTGGTTGTCGGAGGGTTTCCAATACCGATTTTGAAAATTCAGTGAATTCATCGAGAAAAAGGACACCATTATGCGCTAAACAGATTTCTCCAGGCAAGAAATTCGTTCCTCCTCCCACAAGTGCTACATCAGAAATGGTGTGATGTGGGGAGCGGAAAGGACGTTGAGTGATGAGTGATGTCTTGCTGCTCAGTTTTCCTGCAACACTATGGATCTGAGTAGTTTCAAGACTTTCTGCAAGCGATAAAGGCGGTAGGATAGACGGCAATCGTTTGGCCATCATCGACTTACCGCATCCAGGACTACCTACAAGGATAATGTTATGCCCACCGGCAGCAGCTACCTCAAAGGCTCTTTTCACGTTTTCCTGACCTTTCACCTCATCGAAATCAAAGTCGAACGTGGATTGATTTGCATAGAATTCCTCACGCGTATTGATGATAGTGGGTTCTAATAGTGTGGTATCTGAAAGGTAACCAACAACATCAAGAAGATGTTTAACTCCGTACACCTTGATTTTGTTGACGACAGCTGCTTCCCTCACATTACCCTCAGGAACGAATAGTCCTTCAAATCCCATCTCCCTTGCTTTGATGGCAATTGGCAGCACTCCTTTGATAGGTTGAATCGTACCATCGAGGCTCAATTCGCCCACAAACATGTATTTCCCTATATCGTCTCGCTCAATGATTTCCATCGATAGCAATATACCAATCGCAATTGGCAAATCAAACCCCGAACCCTCTTTCTTGACATCTGCAGGGGCCATATTGACGACTATCTGCTTCAAGCCAATCTTATAGCCGTTTGTGGTTAATGCAGAGAGTACACGTTCCTGACTCTCTCTTACGGCTGTATCAGGCAGACCGACAATCATGAAACGAGGTTGTGAACATGCTTCTGCGCTCACTTCTATTGTGACAGGAAGTGCTTCAAGCCCTTGAAGGGTAGCGGAATTAATTTTTGCTATCATTATTCTTTCCTCCAAAATCCGTGTGTGAATAATATAAGGATAGGGAATATCTCGAGACGTCCTATGAGCATCAAAAGAGAGCAGACAACCTTTGCTGTAGGACTGATGACTGCCCACGAGTGTGCAGGACCATAATAACCCAATGCTGGTCCTACGTTGCTCAATGAAGAGAGTGACAAACTGAATGCTTCAGTGAAGTCCTGACGTAAGATGATGTTGAGGCCGTTCATCGAAACATAGTTTTCGTCCACACCACACAGGATAAGGACGAAGGCACCTAAGAATAACGATCCGACAAACAGAACAACGAATGCTAGCAGGGTTTTCTGGACGGAGGTAGGAATCACTTCGTTGTTGAGTTTGACGGGTGCAACAACTCTTGGGTGCAGAATACGTTTGAATTCATTATGTAACCCTTCCCATAGGATGGCCCAGCGGATACATTTGAAACCTCCTGAGGTAGAACCAGAGCAAGCACCTGCAAACATCAGGAACATCAGTACAGGCATTAATACTTGTGGCCATAGGGTATAGTCACACGAAGCAAACCCTGTGGTTGTTTGGATGGATACGGTGGTGAAGACAGCTTGACGGAACGAGAGTTCAAGGTCTCCATCGTTGTTTTCAATCATGAGCCCCACCGTACATGCTACCGTTGTAATTCCCACGATGGCGAGGAACATCCTCAGTTCAGGATTCTGGAAGAACTTCTGGAAACGCCCTTTCAGGATGGTATAATACAGTAGGGTGTAGTTCACGCCTGAGAGGAACATAAAGATGGTGGTTACGTATTCTATTGCTGGTGAGTTCCATTGATCGTGGAAAAATGCTGCATGAGGCGAGAATCCGCCTGTTCCTGTAGTGGTCATCGCTATGTTGATGGCATCAAATAGGTTCATGCCGCAAGCAAATAATGACGCGATACATAATACCGTAAGTAAAAGATAGACAGAACCTATCCATTTCACAGCTACGCTGATGCGAGGATGTATCTTCTCATGAAGCGGTCCTGTTGTCTCTGCAGCAAACAGTTTGACTTCACCTACTCCAAATGCTGGCAAGATGGCCAGTGTAAAGAAGATGATGCCGATACCGCCTATCCATTGGGTCACACTTCGCCAAAACAGGATTCCCTTGGGTTGGGAATCGATATCATCCATGATGGTAGCTCCCGTTGACGTGAAACCTGACATCGCTTCAAAGAACGCACTCGCTACATCTGGCACACTCTTGGCTAGTATGAACGGTACCATACCGATGAGTGAGAATATCAGCCACACCAGCGACACAATCAGGTAGCCGTCCCGTCTGCCCATATTTTTTCCTGCGCCCCATCCGATACCTCTTCCCATAATGCCTAGTACGAGTGTAATAGCAAGAGTCCACACGAATGGCATCACATCTTCTTTGTAAATAAAAGCAACGACCAACGTAATGAGCAACAGGCCTGCTTCGATGAAGAGGAGCATGCCGAGTACCTTACATATTTGACGCCAGTTGATCATTTGCTATGAAAAGAATTTTTCTATCTTCTTAAGTGCCAAACTTCCGCAGAACACCACTACACGGTCGCCTGCCTGCAATTGGGTTTTACCAGAAACCAATTCACCTCTACCATCACGAATCATACCTCCGATATTCACGTCGTTTGGAATGCCGAGGTTCATGATGGGTTTCTTGGTTGCTTTCGATCCCTCCTTTACAATGAATTCTGCTACATCAGCATCAGCTACGGTCAGCATCTTCACGTTATTCACGTCAGCTTTTAGCAGCATCTGATAGATGTGGCTGGCTGCCAACATCTTCTTGTTGATGACGGTACCTACATCGAGCGCTTCTACCATATCCAGAAATGCCAGATTCTCCACCTGAGCATAGGTGTTGCAGATGCCGTTTCTACGAGCAGCCACACATGCCAATATGTTTTTCTCATCATTATTGGTAAGGGCTGCAAATGCCTCGATGTGGTTGTAACCTTCGTCCTGTAGGAGGTCAAGGTCATAGCCGTCGCCATTGAGAATCATCGTACGGTTCTTGGTGATACGTCCCAATTCTTCACAACGTGCTGCGTCCTTTTCGATAATCTTCACAGAGTAGTTGTCTGGGATGGCCCCATCTGTTCTCACTGCCAGTTTACCACCTCCGATAATCATCACATGTTTCACTTGCGGATAGTTGTCCTTTCCTGTTAAGTGACGTATATTGTTAATCTGGTCTCTGGTGGTCATGAAGAATACGAGGTCGCGCGACAAGATTTTCTCATCACCACTTGGGATGATGGTTTCGTCTCTTCGCTTGATAGCTACAACGTGGAACTGATGTCCGTCCGAGCCTATTTCTTTTAATGTCTTGCCTATCAGCAAGTTCTTGGCGTTTGTCTTCTGCTGCTTGTCGAGTGGATTGATAGCATGCATCTTCACGCTGAGCAGCACCAGATCGCCGTCAAACTCCCACAGCTGACGAATCCAGCTGTAGCCAACTGATGCGGCTAACTCCTGACCTGCCAGATACTCAGGATAGATAAGCGAACTGATACCTGCATTCTCAAACAGTTTTTTGTTTTCTTCTGATAGGTATTCATAGTTATCAATACGAGCTACGGTACGTTTTGCACCGAGTTGTTTGGCCAGTATACAGCACAACAGGTTTTCGCTTTCGTGGGGGGTGACAGCAATAAACAAGTTGGCACTTTCGATGCCTGCCTGTTGCAACCCCTTGATGGAGGTCGGAGCGCAGACAAGGGTCATGATGTCAAGATCGTTATTGAGCTTGGCAAGCCGTTCTTCTTGTTCGTCTATCAGGACGATGTCGAGATTTTCTTTTGAGAGCATCTGTGCCAGGTGGGTACCTACAGCACCAGCTCCTGCGATAACTATCTTCATTGCTCTATCTGTTTACATATTGCGTCTGCATCCAGATGGATGAGTTTTCTGAGTTCTTGCACTGAGCCGTGTTCCACAAACTTGTCGGGAATACCCATACGCTCCACCTTCACTGGGTGGTTGTGGTCGTTGATATACTCAAGCACAGCACTTCCGAATCCGCCGTTCAGGATGCCGTCTTCCACCGTGATGATGCGGTCGAATTTTTCACACACCTCATCCAGAATCTCTGTATCAAGCGGTTTCAAGAACCGCATGTCGTAATGTGCCACACTTAGTGTCTTACCTGCGTTGGCTGCGTTCATCTCGGCCATGAGGATGCCCTTGCTGGCTTCTGTGCCGATAGGACCGATGCTGAGAACGGCTAGGTCCTTTCCGTCTTTCAATTTCCTTCCTTTGCCGATTGGGAGTTCCTCAAACGGACATCTCCAGTCAATCTGAGAACCCTTTCCACGTGGATAACGAATGACAAACGTACCCTTGTTGGGCAACTGAGCTGTGTACATCAGTTTTCTCAACTCATGTTCATCGAATGGTGAAGCGATGGTGAGGTTCGGAATCGGACGCAGAAAGGCCATATCGTAGGCTCCGTGATGAGTCGGACCGTCTTCACCGACAATACCGGCACGGTCCAGACACAGCACCATGTTCAGGTTCATGATGGCTGCATCATGTATGATGTTGTCATAGGCTCGTTGCATGAACGACGAATAGATGTTGCAGAACGGCATCAATCCGTCCTTGGCCATTCCGCCCGAGAAGGTCACAGCATGTCCTTCAGCGATACCCACATCGAACGTACGGTCAGGCATAGCCCTCATCATGATGTTCATCGAACAGCCTGTAGGCATTGCAGGGGTCACACCCACAATCTTGTCATTCTGCTGAGCCAACTCCAATAAGGTGTTACCGAATACGTCCTGGAACTTAGGAGGCTGAGGCACGTTTGGATTTGATTCGATGCGTTCGCCCGATTCATAGTCGAATTTGCCTGGAGCATGCCAAATGGTTGCATTCTGCTCAGCAGGAGCATATCCCTTACCCTTGATGGTGTGCAGGTGAAGAATCTTAGGACCTTTCATATCTTTGATGGCACGCAGAATCCTTACCAGTTCTGTCACCTTGTGGCCATCTGCAGGACCGAAATAGCGGATGTCGAGACCTTCAAAGATGTTCTGCTGACTCGTAAGCAGCGATTTCATACTGTTGTTGAAACGTATCAGCCCCTTCTTCCGTTTGTCGTTCAGTATGCCCCACTCATATAGTTTCAGCGAAGCCTTGTAGCGTACGGAGTTATAAGTACCGCTGGTGGTGAGGTCGAGCAAATATTCGCGTAGTCCACCCACACTCTTATCGATCGACATGTTGTTGTCGTTCAGGATGATGAGCATGTCATTTGGTGTGCTTGATGCATTGTTCAATCCTTCAAAAGCCAATCCGCCGCTCATGGCTCCGTCGCCAATCACAGCAATCACCTTTCGGTCTATACCCTGCTGACGTGCAGCAACAGCCATACCCAGCGCAGCCGAGATAGAGTTCGATGCATGTCCGCAACAGAAAGTATCGTATTCGCTCTCCGTTGGGAACGGGAACGGCTTCAATCCGTGAAATTTACGATTCGTACCAAACCGGTCTTTCCTACCTGTTAATATTTTGTGTGCGTATGCCTGATGGCCCACGTCCCACACGATTCGGTCGTTTGGCGTGTTAAAAACATAATGCAACGCCACGGTGATTTCAACCACCCCTAGACTCGAAGCTAGGTGTCCCGGATTGACCGACAACTCTTCGATGATGTCCGTTCGGAGTTCCTTACATAACTGAGGCAACTGTCCGATTCTCAGCTTTCGCAGGTCCTCCGGATATTTAATTTTCGATAATAGCGTGAATTCGTTATTCTCTTCCGTCATAATAATCCATTCATAACCCTCACCCCTAAATGGGGTGTATACGATTCTTAACCTGCAAAAATAATGCTTTTTCTTGAGTTTGCAAGTCACAAAAACCATTTTTCCGCATTTTCATGCAGAAATCATGCTATTACCCCTCATTTTTCAGTTGTCTGATGATAATTATCGGTTGTTTTTCATCAACGCGGAACGATCATTAGTTGTGTTGGTTCGTGACTTATCCATTCACTATATGGATTCGTGAAGAAATGATGTCCCCATTTGTTACCGAATACCAAACCCATCGGCTGTCCGTCGCTTTCCCATATCGCCACCTTTGCCTTATACGGCCAATCCACATCATGAGATAGCTCCCCGTCATAACGAAGGATTACCTCATAGAACTGTCTGCCGTTACATGCCCGCATTTCCGGTATCAAAACGTTGATTGAGTTAAGGGTCTGCATTCCTGTGATTTCCACATTTATCTTAGTATATGGATAGCCTTCAAGCGAAAACATCTTCACTACCTCGAGGGCCTTGCTTCTAAGATAGTTGTTTCGTTGCGTTTCGTCCAATTGGCTGAGATGGGTCTTGGGTGTTATCTGCTTATCTCGTGCATAATGGGGACCTTCCGGGATGTAACTATTTGATTTGAACAATGGTGCGAAAAACTCTGAAACCATTACCAGTGAATCCACCCTTGCCTTGTTTTCCTGATGCACGGCTTCGCCTAGTTGGTCTAAGAACATCAGCAGCATCTGAACCTTTCCTGCTACCTGAGGTGCCCATTGTGTAACACATCTCTTGCCTATGAAAATGTCATACGTCACTCCATCCAACACCATTGGTGGCATATAATAATTCAAATCCCAACTCTCATCGTTGAACCTGATCCAAGGCTCCTCTGGTATCTTAGCTGTTTTCACGGCTCCGTCCCATAATTGTCGCAAACTCTTTGCTGCATCATCAGATATCGGTACAGAAAATCTGCTCACCTCAGGTTCCGTATAGTTAATGGGAACATCCGAGAATTTACATTCGACGACGTTGATGGTCTCGTTACCATGAATAATAGGCTCCCCAGGAATGTCTCTTCTTGTGGCACTTATGTAATGCATCTCGATGGAATCGTACTTTTTGTCCGTTCCCGGCATGTAGTAGACAAGAGCATGAGCTATAGAATCATATACCAAAGCCCACTCACGAAACATCGATGGATCGTAAACAAATCCCAAGCTGGCCGTCTCTGGTACCAGCAGTCGAAATTTCTCCGTCCTGAAGTCAAGTTTACCTTCTTTCTGTACTTTATTCACATCTTCACAAGGTACAAGCCACTCATGGATGGGTGTAGCCAAATCATTTGGATAGTCATAGTTTGTTGGGCCTTGTGCAAACGACATCGTGCTACACATCATTACCAATAATATACCAATTGTTCTCATAACTTTACTTATTAAATTGTTAATGACAATGTTTTCGACTGCAAAGTTACGGCATTAATTTAGACGAACCAAGGAAAAGGGGTGGAAAGTTTCAAAAGACAAAAAACGTTGCTGCAAGCACTTGTGGCTATTGTTTATGCCTATTTCCCATCAAACAGAGGGGTGGAAATTTACTATTTATTGTTGTGGATGCTGTTTCTTCTTTCATTTTCTTTTCATTTT